>CAMYWO010000025.1:0-26834 GCA_947302815.1 uncultured Clostridia bacterium
AAAGTATATATATATTCTACTAACTCAAGGGGAAATCTGCAACTAAAATTTACTATTTTGCATAAAAAGTGCAAACAACTGCAGATTTCTTACTCCTGATTCTGATCCTGGTTCTGATCCTGGTTCTGATCCGGGGTCTTCTCTGCTTCCGTATCAGATACATCTCCCAGCGGAGCATCATTCGTTACAGGTGCTTTCTCCTTAGGATCCGAAACTCCATAGTAAGCCATAAGAAGTTTCTTCGCGATAGAAACAGTCTTATTTCCCCAAGCACCTTTTTCAATACAAAGGGCAATACAGACTTCCGGTTCTTTATCCGGATCACCGGGAGCATAACATACAAACAAACCGTTTGAATACTCCATTTTAATATCTTCAAATCCTGTTTCAGCCGTACCTGTCTTACATGCAACCTTGACTGGAAAATCATTAAGCTGCTTATAAGCAGTACCTTGAGGGTCATCTGCTACTGCCCTCATACCTACATGGATAACATCCAGATATTCCTGGTCATATCCCAAAGGCAGAGTCTTAGTCGATCCCTCATAAAGAATGGAACCATCCGACGCAACAACTCTTCTGATAACATGAGGTGTGACAAGTTTATTTGTTGCAATCGCAGCAGTGTAACGTGCCAGCTGAATGACAGTAAAGCAGTTGTCGAACTGACCGATCGCCGCCTGTGCAGTATCCGCTACGTGCCAGTCTTTATCCTCATCCGTCTGTCCCTGACGAAGACGAGCCTTATTGGCGCGGTTTGCGCGGATTCCAGGGTCCTCACCGGGAAGGTCAACACCCGTTAACTCTCCTAATCCGAGAGACTTACCAATACGATCGATCTCATTGATAGTCGTATCCACTCCGAGCTTCGCGAAATAGATATTGCAGGATGTGGCAAGACCATACTTAAGATCCAGAAGCCCATGACCGGTATCCGGCATTTCGAGGCACTTCCAGGGCATACCGCCAAAGTCAGTAGGACTGACACATCGCTCCTCACTGTTTTGAGGCGTAATTATCTTATTTTCCAGGGCTGCAAGAGCAGTAACCATCTTAAATGTTGATCCCGGCGGATAGATCTGCTGGATCGCACGATTATAGATAGGCATATCAGCAGCAGCTATATCTTTATATTCATCAATACCGAGATAATACTTGACCTGAACCTTAGCCTGCGCATCTCCTTCTCTGGAAAGAACAAAGTCGTTCGGGTCAAAATCAGGGTACGAACCCATGGCGATAATCTCACCGTTTTGGACGTTCATCATTACAAAAGAACCGGAATCGGCCGTCTTATGACGCTTTGACTCTTCCTTTTCCAATTCCTCTTTTTGAGCGTTTGCAATAAACTCTTTAATTGCGTTAATGCCCACTTGCTGAACATTCGAATCGATCGTAAGTTCTACAGTTGCACCCGGCACCGGATCAATTCCCAGTGCAGAATCATAGAAGTACCCGTTTTCCTCATCCGTTGACCAGATATTATATGGTTTTTCACCATACTGACCGTGGAGGTATCTTTCCATCTGCGCTTCAACGCCGCCCTGTCCTACCAGGTCGGAAGCCTGATATCCTACCGGAGCTAGCTCCGTAAGTCTTTCCTGGGAGATCGGCCAGATATATCCGATAACATGAGAAGAGAACTTCGCCAGCGGGGTGTATACTCTTCGATACTCCTTATTAGCCAGAATACCCATGTAATGGTAATTCTGTTCCAGAAGCATCTGGATAAGTTCCTCAGGAACATCTTTCGCAATCATTACCGGAGTACCGGTCTGGAATGACCAGTTATCCATATAGATCTGATATCGGATGCGAATGATCCTGTATGCCTCATTCTCATTGTAATTCTCATCCACCTTAAAAAGCCATCTGAGATAAAGGAAAAAGACTTTTGGGTCACTTTTTACATAGGAATCCGTATAAGTAACGATCGTATTCGGGTTAGGTTCTTTTAACGCAAAGAGATTCCGGTTCGTCTGCCAGAGTGCGATCTTCTCTTCAGACTTAAGGAACTGGTACGGTTCAACAGAAAAGTATTCATCAAGATCAGCAACCGGCACGCAGTTGTACTCGTCAAAGAGATACGAAAGTTCAAGGCACATACTGTTCAGGTCCTGTTCTTCCATACCGGCATTAGCCAGCATAAGAACGTTGATCTCCTGACTTGTCGCAATCACACGGCCATTGCAGTCAACAATATCACCACGGGGAGCCGGAACCACATACTGATGAGATACACCGACGGAACTAGCGGAGATTTTCTTAGAATAATCCGAAAACTGCAAAGATACTGTCTTAATAAGGATCAGAAGTCCGAACACACAGAAAATAAGACCAAGGACAAAATACCGGCTGGTAAAGAAATTCAACAGACGCTGAGACACCCCCTCTGTGTTAGAGACGGTATTCGATGAGATATGATCTTCGTCAAAGACGTAGATATTTTCATCTTTCAGATTTTTTGCCATCTGCGGTCCTCCATACTATATCCATCGACCAGTCCTGCACGTATTCCTTTCTTGTAAGGACCTATGAACCTCAAAAGAAGCAAAAGCGGAACTGCAGCGATCACATTGACCAGGATCTGCGGCAGGACACTGGAGAATACAAGATATTTCAGCGAATGATACGCCACTATTTTATTCGACACTTTCAGATATACGAACGAAACTATATGTCCGAGTGAGTAATAGATCAAAGAAATCAGGATAACCTGAAGCACGGCAAGGTTATACTTTCTTCTGAATCTTTTTCTGAACATAACCGAAGACAAAAGACCGATGTAGAAAAAAGCCAGAAGTCCTATACCCAGAATAGCGACCGGAGAACCATTGAGTCCGCTGATAACCGGTCCGGAAAAATAGTCACGGAACATTCCGACAATTAATCCGACAATAATGCCGTCTTTCGTTCCGAAAAGATAGCCGGACAGAACTACAAACACAAGCATCAGATCAGATGTTCTTCCAAAAAGACGGAAAACATGCGGAAATGTAACCTGAAGGCAGCAAGCACTTGTGATGTACACCGCATAAAGGATAATCTGTCTTGCACGTTCTTTTTTGCTCATGCAGCACCTTCTCCGGTAGTCTCGGGAAGTTTTTCATCCTTCGTTTCCTGCGGTGCCGAAGAGGTCGGCGGAACAGTTGAAGTCTCGGGGCTTTGGGTCGTCAGCTGAGGCTCAGTGACTTCAGCGTCGTCCTCTTCCGTATTAGGAACCATGATAAAGACATCCTTGATATCAGAAATCGATACATATGGACGCATCGTCGCTTTGGGGTTATCAGGATCCGAATTATCAAAACTCTCGATCTTACCTATAGGAATACCTGCCGGGAAGAGACCGCCCTCACCGCTGGTTACAAGTTCATCACCCGGGTGAAGTTCAATATTAGCAGGGATTCTGGTAACTACACACAGTCCTTCATTCTTCAGGATAACATCACCGGAAACCATAACCGTGGCACCGTTGACAACGTTCACCTTCGCACTGACCGTAAATCCTTCATGAATAAGAGGAAGGATCTTAGAAGATTCAAGGTCTGTCGTCATAACGCGGCCGACTAGATTCATACGGGCATCTACGACAGCATAAGAGCCGGTAGATGAATCGATTCCTGTATTTGTACCGACATTGATCCTGATAACACTGAACCATTCATCTGATTCACGTGTAAGAACGGAAGCTCCGTGAATGTGATAGTTTTCGAATGTATCCTGTATCTGAAAAGCACTTTTAAGCTCTTCCCAGCGGATACGGGCTTCTTCACCCTGCTGTACCTGATACTCAAGCTCGGCAATTTCTTCACGCAGTTCTTCGTTTTCTTTACGGATCTCCATACCTTCGGCAATGGCAGAATAGAAATCCGAGATCTTTGTACCTATTTTCTGAAATGCAGACTGGATAGGATCGACAATAAAAGACAGGGGTTTTGTAGCTCCAGCAATCGGACTTCCGGGAATTGCGCTTAGAACAATAAAGGAAACCAGCAATATGGTAGCCAAAACCAGGGCCAGCACTTTATTCTCAAATATACGTCTCAATTCAGCGTCCTCCACTGCATAATAACTGTAAAGTATACTATACCACAAATTCCCCTGCCTTGTTCAATTGTCAATAAAAGCGAAGGTTTACGGGACACTCAGTTGCAGTTCTTTGCCACCTAGAAGATATTGGATCTTCCCTTCCTCATGGTCCAGATAGAAAACCTCCTCGGAAAGCATGTTATCCGATATGTTTTTATCATGATTGATCGCATGAAGCATATTAATCAGCATATCGTCCCCGATTCCCGTCTTTTTCTGTATCAAAAGCACTTCATGAACGGAAACAGGGAGGATATAGTAATCCGATTCTTTTTTCCGTGCAAAGGCGACAAGATAATCCGTCTGAAGCATCGCAGACGCTCCCGGGAACGGCGCTTCATACGAAATCACAAAGATATCGGGAGCATCTTTTTCCCTATCGGACTCATCCGGATCAAAATCAAGAAGATTCAAAGACCGTATCCCATACTCGGTCATATTTTCAAAAGCTACATCAAACAATTCGCTTCGTTCGATCTGCCAGATGTCGAGAAGGGATTTGTCAACCATAACAGACCCTTTTCCGAGAGACGGATCATCCAGATAGATCTGAACAACTACAGCCATATCCCCCAGGACCATATGCGGCACACTGATCAGCTGATCATGATTCTTCTTCAGATTAATCAATTTGACCACCAGTTTATCCTTCACTTTCTCCCAGCAGGAAAAGACCTCACCGAAACACTCGTCAGGGAGCGTGATTCCTGCCACAAACTCTCCCATCCTGCGAATACAATCATCGATTGATCCCCCATTGAGGTACTCTTTGTAAAAATCTTCATAATAGAAGACCGGAGCAATTCTTTTCCCCGGGCTTCGAATGATGATCCCGTGCAGATCCCTGTTATTCTTATGTATCACCTGTTCAGTAATCATGTAATTCTTAAGATCCGGCATTCCATACATGTACTGTGCGCGAAATGCTTTTATAAAATCTTTAAACACCAGTTTTTCCGGCAATGTTTTACTATCAGTTCTCATTTTTTACTCCTCCATATCTCCGTTTTTCAGCATACTGTACGATATTCCGCGTCCGACGATGATGTGATCGATCACATCGATTCCTATCATTCGAGCACTTGTCTGCATATTCTTTGTTGTTTCAATATCTTCCTTACTTGGAGTCGGATCTCCACCGGGATGGTTATGCGCAAGTATGATTCCACAGGCATTTGCTTTAACCGCCATCCGGAAAAGCTCACGGAAACAGATTCCGACGCCATTTACACTTCCTTTGCAAAGAACATTATGGGAAATAAGTCCTTTCTGATTATCGAGGAAAGCAACATGCACCTCTTCAGTCTCAAGGAAAGCAAGCTTTTCTTCAAAATACTTCACGGCTATCTCATCATTTAAAAACCTCATCCGCTGATTGACTCCGTAACTCTTCATGCATCGCCTTCCAAGTTCCAGACATGCTTTAACCGTTATGGCTTTAACTCTTCCGATACCCTCCTGGGCAGCCAGTTCCTGCAGGGATAATGAATATAATCCGTAAATACCATCCGGATTCTCCCCGGAAGATAGTAATTGTAATGCGATCTCCTTCGAGGACTTCCCTTTAGTGCCTGTGCGGAGCACGATAGCAAGAAGTTCTTCGTCCGAAAGTGCTTCTGAACCGAATAACTCAAGTCTTTCGTAAGGTCTTACAGACGGATGCAGTTCACTCATCTTCATAAATCTCACCTCCTTTCGCACAAAAAAATCCCGACTACGAAATCAATCACAAATACGATTCAATCTCATAGTCGGGTATTAACCGATACATACGGGTCATAGGCCCCAATATATGATTATTCAGTTTTAGATATTAGAACTCAGTTCTCTTTCTTACCGCAGCACTTCTTATACTTCTTACCGCTGCCGCACGGACAAGGATCATTTCTGCCGATCTTTTCAACATGGACAATATTGTCTTCACGATACTGCTTGGTGATCTCCTGCATCTTCTCCTCAGTAAGAACGTTATTCCAGCTCTTAAGAGTGTACAGCCACTCAGCCTTGGCATCACGCATGTTGTAGTAAAGCTTCTCATAATCGATCTTCAGAGCAACATCAGACTCTTCGTCTACAGACTTATAGTCATATTCCTCAGTCAAACTGGAATTGATTCCCTCGAGGAAACCGACGAAGATCTCCATCTCGTCCTTACCAAATCCGAGTTTCTCAGCCAGATCGACTGCTTTACCATTCAGAAGATCCTCATTATCCGGATACTTTGTCAGGATCGCGTCGTAAGCATTCTTCTCAAGCTCATAATACTTAGAGATATATGCTTTATACTCGCTTTCACTTTCAACAGTTTCGGAATGCTTGGTCCAACTTTCAAAATAACTCATATCTAAACCTCCAAGATTAGTTTAATTTCTCAGCAATCGCTTCCAGGAAAGCTTTTGTATCAACGACTTTTTTATTCGGGTGATCCATAAGAGCATTCAGGTCTCCGGTGATCACACCCTCCTCAATCGTATCAATCGATGCCTTTTCCAGTTTGTCTGCAAAAGCAACGAGATCCGGAAGATCATCGAGCTGGCCTCTCTTACGGAGAGCACCTGTCCAGGCGAAAAGAGTAGCCATCGGATTTGTCGATGTTGTCTCACCCTTCAGATAACGGTAGTAATGACGTGTTACAGTACCATGAGCCGCCTCATACTCATATTTTCCGGAAGGAGAAACGAGTACAGAAGTCATCATAGCAAGGCTTCCGCAGGCAGAAGCAACCATATCGGACATTACATCTCCATCATAGTTCTTGCAAGCCCAGAGCATACCGCCCTCGGAACGCATAACACGAGCTACGGCATCGTCGATCAGCGTATAGAAATAAGTAATACCGGCTTCCTCGAACTTATCCTTAAACTCGTTATCGAAGATCTCCTGGAAGATATCCTTGAAACGGTGGTCATATGTCTTAGAGATGGTATCCTTCGTAGCAAACCACAGATCCTGCTTGATATCCAGTGCATACATAAAGCAGGATCGAGCGAATGCCTCGATGGAAGCATCAAGGTTATGCATACCTTCGATGATGCCGGGGCCCTTAAAATCGTGGATCTTCTTTACTTCTTTTCTGCCGTCCTCATATGTAACGACCAGTTCCGCAGTAGCAGGACCGGAGACATACATCTCAGCATCACGGTAAACATCACCATAAGCGTGACGTGCCAGTGTGATTGGCTTCTTCCAGCAGGAAACGAAAGGAGAAATGCCTTTCACAAGGATCGGAGCACGGAAAACCGTACCATCCATAATTGCACGGATCGTGCCGTTCGGGCTCTTCCACATCTGCTTCAGCTTATATTCGTCCATACGCTGCGCATTCGGAGTAATGGTTGCGCACTTTACAGCAACACCCAGTTCAACCGCACGGTTTGCAGCATCGATTGTAACCTGATCATCAGTTTCATCACGATGAGGTAATCCCAAATCAAAATACTCTGTCTTCAGATCAACAAATGGCTCAATTACGATTTCCTTGATCTGCTTCCAGATGATACGTGTCATTTCATCGCCATCCATCTCAACAAGTGGCGTCTTCATCTGAATTTTACTCATCTTTTTCCTCCGTATTATTAAAATACCTGATTGATTCTATCTTAATTAGGAACCTTAGTCAATTACATATCAAACCTGTCCGCAAGCCGAGAGTAAAACCTCCATGGATGTCCGATCGTCCATCTTACCCGTCTTTACCCACTGATCCGACTCAAAGCAGAGAAAATAAATCTTCTCCAGCTGCTGGATCGTAAAACCTTTCGACTGCGATACCAGATTTCTTGCCACAAACGGGTGAACCTTAATGGTGGAAGCTATCTCCGCAGCATTTCCGATCTCCTTGGCGCAGATCAGATGACGGATATGCCTTGCGAGCATAAGACGGATCTTAGGAATCGCCTCTTTTAGAATAATCAGGTCATTCATGATCTCAAGGGCGCGTCCGGGATTCTTCTGACCGATCGCGTCTGTCATATTAAAGACCGAAGCGTGCACATCCGGAATACTGAGACGGTTCAGGAGCTCAAGATCGATTTTATGCAGGTCCTTATTCTCACAATACAGCATGATTTTCGTTACTTCGTTCTCAATCATGCGCATAGAGGAGTCCGTACGGCTGATCAGGCTGGAGATACAGTTCGAAGGAATATCGATCTGTTTTCTCGACAAAGAGGACTTTATCCACTTCGCAAGCATCTCTTCCGTCTGAAAGCCGAATTCAGCCAGCGTACCAACCGAAGACACTGCTTCCAGCAGCTGTTTCTTCCTCTTATCGATCTTATCTTCGACAAACACAACACATGCAAACTCAGGAATTGCAGCAATTGCAGACTTCCATTTCTCTAAGTCTGCCGGAACAGACGGCGCTCTGGTCGCCCAAAGTCCGGAATTACGAATTACGGTCATACGGTATTTGGAAAGAAACGGCGGCGATCCGACCAGTGACTGGAACTCATCCAGCGGCATCTCGGAGTTTGTCTGGTCTTTCAGGTAGAAATCCAGGCTCTCAGCACCGGGAGCAACCCAAAGTTTCTTCATCTCATTGATCGTCTTATCTACGAGATACTTTTCTTCTCCGCAGATAAGATAGATCCTGGATGCCCGGTCATTCTTTATATCAGTAACTACATCAACGTAGCTCTTCCATGCGTTTTTGCTCTCCTGCTTTGCCATCCGTTCCCTCACGAATCAAAATAGTAATCCATTTTCCAGTCCGAATCTGTGACTGATAGAAGTACGCAGCCCCGTTCATCCGTCCGAAAATACGGTATTTCATAGGTAACGAGACGTTCCAGGACTTCCCTTGACGGGTGTCCGTAATGATTATACCCTACACTGATTAGTGCCGCATCAATTTTTTTATTTTTCAGAAAAGCACCCGAGGTCGAAAACCGGCTTCCGTGATGAGCCACTTTAAGAACGGAAAGATCAGCTAAAGTTTCATTAGGAAGTGATTTTTCAGCCTCTGAGGAAACATCACCTGTAAAGAGCACTCTTGATCTGAACATCTTACAGAGCATCACCATTGAATCATCATTCCCGCCGTCTATAGGATCAGACGGCCATACTATTTCAAAAGAAAGGTCATCATCTATAGTAACGCAGTCTCCCTGTTTCAGAATGTTTAAATCTTCAGGAAGATCCCTGAAAACCATCCTCAGCTGATCCATCTCATGACTCTCTCCCCAAAATGGCGCATAGAGCCTGCTTATCTTCCCTGATTGCCATAATTCAATGATTCCGGCAATATGGTCTGAATCAAGATGGGATATAAAAGCCAGGTCGATCCTGTTGATATTCAGGTATTCCATCACTTTTTGAATCTTCTCACCGCTCCCCTTGTTTCCGCCATCCACCAGAATATTCATGTTTCTATGACAGATCAGTGCACAGTCTCCCTGTCCGACATCGAGGAAATATATGTAAGACCTTTTCTCACGAATAAAGGTGCTTCGGACAATTATCACAAAAGAAGCGCAAACGGCTGCAAATGCAAGTATCTTCCTTCTGAACCCGCAACGGACAAGGAGCATGAGCATCAGACAGGCAAAAAGGATAAGGCCGGCAACCGGAACATGCCTGATCGAGATCCTTCCCGGCACATTCATCGAACCGATATCGGCCATTGCTTTCAGCATCGATACAAGCCCGGTTATCGGAACGAACAGCACTTTATGAAGGAAATGAACGGGAATAAGCGAACAGAACACTGTAAGAATCAGTCCGAAACAGCAGATCACCTCTGTCGGAAAACCTGCAAACACAACAATCAATATAGTTAACGGCGAAATCGAGTTCCCCATAAGAAACAGAGTCGGAAGCATCCCAAGCTGCGCGCAGATAAAGCAGGAAACCGCAGTGCGCAGTTCTTCCGGGATATGCGGAAACCACGTCTTCACCCTTCTGTCGGCTCTTTGATGGAAAGCCAGTATGGAAAAGGTCGCAGAATACGAAAGCAGCAGACCGGTAGAAAACACCGAGAAAGGATCGATGATCAGGAGAATCAGACCGCTCAGGGCACAGGCCGACAAACGGTCAATACATCTGGCGCCGAATGAAAGATAACCGATAATAATATACATCAGGATACTTCGGAAGGCCGCGCCTCCCCATCCGGTAACAAATCCGAAAAGGACGAAAAACACGGTAAGTATGGTCATTTTGTGTTTCCCGCGGAATAACAGCATAGTTATAGCCCCGATCGTTGCAGCAAAATACCCTACATGAGCACCGGAAACAACGAGAATGTGTGAAAGATTGCTACTTTTAAAGGAATCCTTTACTTCCCCGGCAAGATGGGAATCATCACCTACGATCAGTGCCGACAGAAGTGCTGCGGTATCTTCATCTGTCGCATTCCGCCACATACCATAAAACACCTTTCTTATTCCCGACCCGAGATTATATCCCATACATACAGGTGATCTGCCGTGTTCAACCGTGAAAACACTGACATTATCTGCTTTTCTTACAATTCCCTTGCGAAGATAGTAGGAACGCACGTCAAAATCTCCCGGGTTTCCCTTGGTATAGATCGGCGAAAGTCTTCCTTTGACATTGAGGATATCCCCATATCTGTATGTGGAATCCGTAAGGAATATAACCTTCTCGCCGTCATCGAGACGAAGAACAATATTCTTGTAGCCGTCATCTGAGGCATTCACAGAAATAATACGGGCATTTCCCTGGTAATATGCCGCAAACGACAGCCGTTCCACATGATTACCGTATAAGGCAAAACCGATCAGGAAAGCACTGAAACCGACAGACCCGGCCAACATCGTCACCAGATCCGAAAAATGCCGTCCCTCTGAACTTCCGTAAAGGAAAAACAGTATCCCGATAGAAAAAGATGCCAGACACCCGACAAAAGGAGCACAGTAATACCCGAGATACGCACCTGAAACACACATCAGAAGCACAAAGACAAGCGGTCTTCTTAAACTTGTCCGGGCTACCGTTCTCAGCCATTTGGGTACAGTAAACCCTCGATATAAATGATCATGGCATATCCCGGAGATACTAAGTCGCATGATGTATTACTCCTCCAAACAAATGGTAAGAGTATTCTATGGTATATGGGTTTATCCATGGGGATAGTTTTTTCGACAAAAAATGACAAAACGACGAAGTTTCGTCGTTCTGTCATCAATTTCACTCTGCATTGGATTCGAGTTCATCCTTAAGATACTCTTCTATGCCCGCCCGAAGGTCATCCAGGCCGATCTTCTTATCTGCGGAAACCGCATAACAGCGTGCATCCTCTTGGAAATCCAGGATCTTCGAGAATTCGGACAATTGCCGGCGAATCTGTGCCTTTGAAAGCTTATCGCACTTGGTAAATACGAGGAAATACGGGATCCCGCTCTGATTCATATACTCAAGCATGCGGACGTCATCTTTAGAGGGGTCATGACGGATATCGATCAGATGAAGCACCAGAGAAAACTTTCTGCCGGACACGAAATACTGGTCACAGAGTTTATTAAACTTTTCTTTTACATCCTTGGAAGCCTTGGCATATCCGTATCCCGGAAGATCAGCAAAGTACAGTTTGTTATCTACATTGAAATATACGACCATACGGGTCTTACCGGGTGTTGCGGACACACGTGCCAGTTTTCTGTTATCCGCAAGTGCATTGATCAGGGATGACTTTCCGACATTCGACTTCCCGGAAAACACGATTTCGGGACGGTCAGAGGGCGGACAGGCCTTCAGATCGGACGCAACGCCCCAAAATGTAGTATTTCTGTACTGTATAGCCATGCCTTCCCTCCCGGAATTTTTCTACATGATAACACAACCCCGGTACTTTTCAAAAATGACGGAAATTATCGCAAATCTTTTTTATATGCATTTTACCTATATATCGTACTTTTTTTTCAGAGAATTCTCAAAAGTTTACAGTACAAAAAAAACAGGAATAGCGTTATACTAATTTTGTGGCTCGAAGCTATATCGTTTATACGGAGGGGTGCTATGCCGGAAAACATGTCTTCAGTAAATACAGCAGACTCCACAGGATCTACTGAATCTACTGAATCCAACGATTATCGTGGCTATTTACTGGAACCGTTCGGACCGATTGGGATCATTTCGCATACCTCTAATGAGGCATTTGTCCGTCAGGTAAACGATCTTATTTTCGAAAAAAGGCTGAAGAAACAGCAGGAGAATTATAGTCCTTATGTAAACAGCGCAGGCTATTTACGTAGGGATTTTACTATTAAAGCGACGATCACCCGTTTTGAGACCGGTGAAGGAAAAGTTACCCTGAATCAGACTGTCAGAGGTCATGATATCTTCATCATTTCCGATGTACTCTCTCACGAAGAGACTTTTACGCTTTCCGGCGTTCCCCACTATGCAAGCCCGGACGATCACTTCCGTGATCTACTGCGAATCATTATGGCAGTCAGTGGCAAAGCCCGCCGTATCAACGTAATCATGCCTTTCCTTTACGAAGGCCGTCAGGATCACTGCATTTCCAGAGAATCTCTGGACTGTGCCCAGATGCTGAAAGATCTTTACAACCTCGGTGTGGCTAACTTAATCATCTTCGATCCGCATGATCCGCGTATCGTCAACGCGGTACCTCTCATGGGCATCGAGCTTCCTACATCAGCTTATAAGATTATCAGCACCTTGATTTCCAAGAATCCGGGGCTTCACATCGATAAAGACAACCTAATGATCATCTCTCCGGATGAAATGGCCGTTTCCCGTGCCATCTTCTATGCTTCCATGCTTGAAGTTCCGCTGGGACTCTTCTACAGAGACCGTGACTACACGCAGGTCGACGAGGAAGGTAATCACCCGATCAAGGAGTTCCGTTTCCTGGGCGATGATCCGGCAGGCAAAGACGTTCTTATCGTAGACGATATGATCAATTCCGGTAACACCATGATCCGTACCGCACGTGTCCTTCATGAGAAGGGTGCCAGAAACATCTTCTGCGCTGCACCTTTCGGACTCTTCACTGATGGTCTTGAGCCATTTAACGAAGCACATGCAAGGGGTGAGATCACACAGGTCTACTGCACCAACCTCACCTACCGTCCGAAGGAGCTTTTCGAGACGAAGTGGTTTGCCGAAGTAAATATGTACCCGTATGTAGCACGTCTTATTGATGCTATCAACGTAGATGAATCGATTGGAAAACTGATTACACCGATCGAGAAGTTTAATTCCCTTCTCGGTCAAATGCGTATAGAAGAACTGATGAGTTAATCTAGTAAGGAAGAGGAAAGAAAACTATGACACCGATTTTGCAAGGCTCAGATGAAGGATCGTACTCCCGTTATAACCAGTACGGCGCCAACCCGATGGCTCCGGTTGGTCCGATCGCTCTTGTTCCGTTAAAGGGCAGCGTGGAGTTTACCGACAAAGTAAACTGGTACTTAAGCACCAGAAGATCTGAATATCAGGAGCAGGAATTCGTCAGCAAATACCCGGGATTCTACCGTAAGGATTACCGTATCGCCGTTGAGAATACGAGATTCTCTTCCGGTGAAGGTAAGGCCGTTATCCAGAGCTCCGTTCGTGGTCACGACCTCTTCATTATCAGTGATGTAACCAATTTCTCCTGCACATATAAGATGTTCGGTCAGGAGAACCACATGAGCCCGGACGATCACTATCAGGATCTCAAGAGAGTTATCCTGGCTTGCTCCGGTAAAGCCCGTCGTATCAACGTTATCATGCCTTTCCTTTACGAAGGCCGTCAGCACAAGAGAAACTCCCGTGAGTCCCTTGACTGTGCTTTTGCACTCGAAGAGATCTACGGACTCGGCGTAGAGAACATCATTACCTTTGATGCTCACGACGAGCGTGTTGCCAACGCGATCCCGACTTCCGGCTTCGAGAGTCTTTCCGCAACATACCAGATCATCAAGGAGATGTACCGTTCCATCCCGGATCTTCACTTTACAGAAGACCGTTTTATGGTCATCAGCCCGGATGAAGGCGGTATCTCCCGTGCCATGTACTTTGCTTCTATTCTCGGCGTTCCGCTGGGTACATTCTATAAGAGAAGAGACTATACACGTGTCGTAAACGGCAAGAACCCGATCATCGCACATGAATTCCTCGGCGAGTCTGTTGAGGGTTACGATATCCTTATCGTCGATGACATGATCTCTTCCGGTGATTCCATGCTCGATATCGCCCGCGAGATGAAGAAGCGTGGAGCCAGAAATATCTACTGTGCCGTCACTTTCGGTCTTTTCACCGAGGGTATCAACAAGTTCAATGAAGCTTACGAGCAGGGTCTCATCTCGAAGGTATTTGCTACGAACCTGATCTACAGAAGACCGGAACTCCTTGCAGCTCCGTGGTTTGCTGATGTAAATATGAGCAAGTTCGTTGCTCTTCTTATCGATGCGATCAATCACGACTCTTCCCTCTCGAATCTTATCAAGCCGACCGAGAAGATCCGTAAACTTCTCGCTAGCAAGGGCGATCTTAAGAATCCTGAAGAACAGCAGTCCTGACAGGTTTAGCTCATGGCCCAGAAGAAGTCTACTGCAACAAATCAAAGAAAACCCGCATCCGGCAGTTCTTCCGCAAAGAAAGGAACTGCCGCTTCCCGTTCTGCCCGTCCGATTCCGAAGCCGCAGCCCCAGATCCCCGAAGAGAAAGAGCCTCTTTACTCTGTAATCTGGTCTTATTCCTGGGGAAAAGCACTGTACCTTCTCTTAGGCATCCTTGTCCTGATCGGACTGGATCTTCTCATCGCCATGAACCACTATAACCTGTTTTTCACTGTTCTCGGAATCGAGATCATTGCCGCGATGCTGATCGGCTGGCTCGTTTATCTGATTGTCGACCGCAGAAGACAGAGAGACCAGGCGGATGACGCCGTCGCCGAAGAAGAGGAATGATCTATGCCTCTAGACGGTATCTCTACTGCCCTTCTTGCCAGCGAACTGAAAGAACGCCTGACAGATGCCAGGATCGATAAGATCTATCAGCCCGCACGCTTTGATATTTTCTTCACATTAAGGACGAAAGACGGCAACAGCAAGCTTCTGCTGAGCTGTGATCCGCAAAGTCCGCGTGTCCAGATCACGGAATCGATGCGCGAAAATCCCCAGATGCCGCCGAACTTCTGCATGCTTTTAAGGAAGCACTTATCCGGCGCCCACATCATTGACGTGGAATGCCCGCAGTACGAGCGAATCATCATTATCTCTGTTTCAGTAACTGATGAACTCCATGACACATCCACCAAGAAACTGGTCATTGAGATGATGGGCCGATACAGTAACATCATCTTTCTGAATTCCGAGAACCGCATAATCGATGCACTCGTCCATGTTGATAACAGCACAAGCCGTGTCCGAGAAATCATGCCGGCAAGAATCTACGAAGCACCTCCTGCTCAGGGAAAGCTCACGCCTGAAGAAGCGCTTTCCATGGTAAAAGAAGGCAGTCTTCCGATACTTCCCGACTCTCTTCACCGTCCTGTGGCAAAAGCACTTCTGGATTCACTTCTCGGATTCTCTCCGCTTCTGACTAACGATATCTGTTTCCAGGCGAAGATCGATCCGCGCGCTCCGCTCTCATCAATTACAACCGATCAGAACAGTGCACTAATTTCTGTCGTTTCCGGAATTCTGTCCGATATCTGCCAGGGAAATGCCCACCCCACCGTTTTCTTTATTGACGGTGAGCCGAAGGACTGGCATGCGCTTGCCCTGAAGGATGCCGGAATTCCTAAAGCCATGCCGACGATATCCTCTGCCATGGATCAGGTACAGATCTTTTCAGAACTCCGTGCCCGGTTCGAATCGAAGCGCCGCAATATCCGCTATATCTTAACTGCAGCATTTAACCATGCCTCGAAAAAACTGTCGATCCATGAAGAAGATCTGCGGGAGACCTCTGATGCCGAAAAGAAAAAGACCCAGGGCGAACTGGTGCTTGCCTACCAGTATCTGATTAAGCCAGAAGACACGTATCTGACGATTCCCGATTATCCCGACTTCGGCCAGACCACAACTATTCCGCTCGAACCGAATATGACACCATCTGAGCAGGGGCAGCTCTATCTGAAACGTTACCGCAAGGAGATCAGCCGGAGAGAATCCGCTCAGCGTTTTATCGAATCCGAAAAGGATGAAGTCGACTATCTTGAGTCACTTCTCCATGAGCTCGATGCAGCAACCGAACCTGAAGACCTCGATGCTCTGATATACGAGATCAAGACTTCTCTTGCCTCCGAAAAAGAATCATCCGGCAGCAAAGACCGCGGCAATCAGGTCTACTACCCGGGACGGTCTAAATCCGGGAAAGCCTCTTCCCGTGCACTCCGTCAGGCGGCACGCGCAGCTGCAGACAAAAAGAAAAAAGCAGGGAATGCAAAGAAGGATGAGGATCCTTCCCTTCCTAGAAAATATTATGTTGACGGCGGCCTTGAAGTGCTTTCCGGACGGAACAACCTACAAAATGACAACCTCACCTTCCATGTAGCATCCAAGGAAGATATCTGGTTCCATGCCAAAAAGATCCCGGGAACCCATGTCATACTCAGAACAAACGGAAAAACGCCTTCGGACAAAGCCATCACGGATGCCGCATCGATCGCAGCATACTATTCACGCAGTAACAAGCCGTTTGCCGGTGAAAGATCCGAATCAAAGACTGAATACGACGTCCGCGTGGAGATCGACTACTGTCCGGTAAGTCATGTTAAGAAGATCCCGAAAGCAAAGCCCGGCATGGTGATTTATGAAGAATACAACACCCTTCTTGTCAGCGCTAAGCTTCCCAGGAATCAGGAAAAGAAGCAATAATCTTCTCTTTGAACTCAGAATCCTCAAGCGAGTAGATACATCCGCAGTACTTCTGTCTGTATAACCCGTGTTCCCTGGCCATACTCTGTCCTTCGCGGAAATGCGGACGCCAGTCAAAGTAAGAAAACTTCACATCATACTTCTCCGCACAACGCTCGGCGATCATGCGGATCTTGTCATGCTGCTGGTATGGGCTGACGAGAAGGCTCGTACCAAAAGAATCATACCCGTTTTCCTTCGCATATCGTGCTACATAGTCCATGCGGATCTCATAACACATATCACAACGGGAATCATACTTCCCTTCCCAGGCTTTCGAAAGCCAGTCATCCATACGGAAATCATCAGAATAAAGGCAGGAAAGCCCGTAGATTTCTCCCAGCTTAACGATCTGTTCTCTTCTTCTGTCAAATTCGAACTTCGGATGGATATTCGGGTTATAGTAGAGGACATCCGGCCGGATTCCGAGGGACAGAAGATCAGAGACCGGATACTCAGCGCACGGCGCACAGCATGCATGAAGAAGCATCTTGCCGTCACTCATCGCTGCTTCCGCCTCCGATATCGATCACTTCATCGATAGAAATCTGAGAGGGATTACTGTCATTCTTAGCAGACACGCCGAGTCCGTGCAGACGCTTATCCAGATCTGCCGGGCATGTAAGGCCCAGATGTTTCCATCCCTGCGGGGCAAGCACGCGTCCACGGGGAGTCTTCGCAATAAAACCACACTGCATCAGGAATGGTTCATAAACATCCTCAATCGTTCCGGCATCCTCGCCTGTGCAAGCCGCCAGCGTCTCAAGTCCAACAGGACCGCCCAGGAATTTCTCGGCAATCGTCGTCATAATGCGGCGGTCAGTAAGATCCAGACCCATCTCATCGATGGCCAGTTGATC
This sequence comes from uncultured Clostridia bacterium, assembly GCA_947302815.1. Taxonomy (GTDB): domain Bacteria; phylum Bacillota; class Clostridia; order Saccharofermentanales; family Saccharofermentanaceae; genus Scatonaster. The sequence goes on from CAMYWO010000025.1 coordinate 17,786, forward strand.
AAGTCCGAATTCAGCAATCTCACGGTTGATCACGCCACCACCTCTCACCTCTGCAAAATCACGCAGACGCTTGAGAAGACGGATTGCAATTCGCGGAGTACCTCTCGATCTTCCTGCAAGACAGTCAAGACCTTCTTCGTCAATTCCGATACCAAGGATATCCGCGTCTCTCTTGAGAATAACTTTCAGTTCATCCGGCTTATAAAGCTCCAGACGATGTACCATACCGAAACGGTCACGGAGCGGCGCAGAAAGCATGCCGGCTCTCGTCGTCGCACCAATCAGGGTAAAACGCGGAAGATCCAGACGGATCGAACGTGCCGCAGGTCCCTTACCGATCATAATATCCAGTGCAAAATCCTCCATCGCAGGATAGAGAACCTCTTCTACACTTCGGTTCAAACGGTGGATCTCATCAATAAACAGGACTTCTCTTTCCTGGAGGCTGGTAAGCAGTGCCGCAAGATCACCAGCTTTCTCAATCGCAGGTCCGGTGGTAATACGGAGATTCACGCCCATCTCATTGGCAATAATACCCGCAAGAGTCGTCTTACCTAAGCCCGGCGGTCCGTAAAGAAGACAGTGGTCAAGTGCTTCACCGCGGCGCATGGCAGCCTCGATGAAGATCTTAAGATTATCCGTCACCTGTTTCTGCCCGGAATAATCTGCCCATGTCAAAGGACGTAGGCTCTTCTCATCCCGATCCTCGGGAAGGCGCTCTCTCGCTATCATACGCTCGTCTTGTTCAAAATCAGAAAACTCCATAATATTCCTGTCCAATCATCGATACAGCCGTCATTCACGGCCGATCTCATTATACCTTACTTCGCCAGTAAACGAAGCGATCTTCTGATCAGTTCGTCTACACTTAATCCTTCTTCATATGCGGATCGGGCAGCCCTATTCGCCTCAGAAGCCGGATATCCGAGAACTACAAGAGCAGAGACACAGTCTTCCAGATCGCTGTTTGCTGCCGCAGATACCGCGACCGGCATATCTCCGGAATCTCCGACAGAACTCATATCAAAGCCCTTAAGCTTATCCTTCAGTTCCAGAACGATTCTCTCAGCGGACTTCTTACCGAGGCCCTTGACCGTACAGATCTTCTTCACATCCCCGGAAAGCACCGCCATCGCGAGTTCAGACGGACGAAGGACTTCAACAACACCGATCGCACTCTTCGGTCCGATACCGCTTACAGTCAGCAGGAGCTCAAACATATCCTGATCTTCCTGTTCCGGGAAGCCGTAAAGAGCAATAATGTCCTCTCTTACGTAGTGATAGGTATATACACACACTTCATCTCCGATATGACCGATCCTGCCCTGCAGCAGAAGCGGCATATAGATCTTATAGCCGATACCGTTATTCTCAATGACGATATTCTCGCCTCGTGCCGATACAAATGTGCCCTTAATATATGCGTACATTAGATGTCCCACTCCTTCTTTCCATATCGTCCGTACTGATATCCGGAAACTGCCTTAAATGCTGCATTTACACCTGTATGAGCCTGACAGATGCAGATAGCCAGAGCATCGGTAACGTCATCAGGCTTCGGAAGTTCCTTCAGATTCAGAAGCATCTTCACCATCTGGGATACCTGATTCTTGTCTGCCCTTCCGTATCCGGTCACCGCCTGCTTGATCTGCATCGGTGTATATTCATATACAGGAACATTCGCTTCTGCAGCCGCAAGGATCTCGACGCCTCGTGCCTGCGCCGTACCAATGGCCGTCGTCGTATTTCTCTCGAAGAAAAGCTCCTCGATCGCCATCACATCAGGATGGTGCCGTTCCATAAGCACATCGAGCTGCTGGTGAAGTGTCAGAAGCCTCTGCTCAAAGGGAGTATGTGCCTTCGTCGTGATCGCGCCGTAGTCAAGGACAGTAAAATGATTCTTCTCATAAGAAACCACTCCGAAACCTGTGATCGCATAACCCGGATCGATGCCTAGAATGACCATGACACAACTCCTTTCACAAAGATGAACATTCGTTCTTTTAGCATTATAGCAATCATTTTATGCACGCGCAACCATCACTCGGAAATCACTTCAAGAATTTCCTTCGGCGCTTCCGTCGCATTATCAGAGATCACATACGCGTCCTGCATCTTAAAGAGAGCCTCATCGATGCGGTCATCACCGACCGGATTCTTAGAACCTGTATACAGCGAGAAAAGCTCTTCCCCGCGCGATACTTTGTCTCCGATCTTCTTATAAAGGCGGATACCGGCACCCATATCGATCACATCTTCCTTCTCCATTCTGCCTGCACCGAGAAGACAGGATGCTTCACCGACCATTAGCGCATCGCACTTGGATACATAGCCGTCTCTTTCCGCATAGACTGTCATGACTTCACACGGGTTGTCCACAAACACAGGAGATCCGTCCGACTGCAGCATTCCGCCCTGCGAAAGGATCAGTTCACCGAATTTATCGAAAGCTTCGCCATTTTTGAGTTTATCCTCACACATGGCCATAAGTTCCTTATTTCCCAGGCCTTTTCCTACCGGAGTCATCTTCAGCATCTCTGATGCCATCGTCAGGACGACGTTCTTAACGTCTTCTCTGCCATTACCGGTCAGAACGCTTACAACTTCCTGCATCTCGAGAATGTTTCCGACCATGATGCCCAGAGGCTGTTCCATCGAAGACATTACACAGGTTACCGGTTTCCCGGCAAGTTTTCCGATAGAGATCATCTGTCTTGCCAGTTCACGGGCAGAATCAATATCTTTCATAAAAGCACCGCTGCCGCATGTGATATCTAATACGATCGCATCAGAGCCTCCCGCGATCTTCTTACTCATTATACTGGAAGCAATCAGCGGGATCGAAGGTACGGTACCCGTTACATCACGAAGCGCATAGAGATACTTATCACATGGAGCAAGATCGGCAGTCTGACCACCAAGAAGCATGCCGCACTTCTCGATCCTGGACTTAAACTCTGAAGGAGCAACCGATGTACAGAATCCCTCAATAGATTCGAATTTGTCGATCGTACCGCCGGTAAAACCGAGGCCGCGGCCGCTGAGTTTTACGCAGGGGATACCGAAGGAAGATACGATCGGAAGCAGGATCGGCGTAACTTTATCTCCCACACCGCCTGTACTGTGCTTATCGACCTTAATTCCTGGAATATCGGAAAGATCACAGATCTTCCCCGAACGGGACATGGCAATCGTAAGATCAGCCGTCTCCTGATCCGTCATGCCGCGCCAAAGCACGGCCATAAGAAATGCAGATATCTGATAATCGGGAATCGATTTATCCGTTACACCGCTGACGAAGAATTCGATTTCATCACGCGAGATCACTCCGCCGTCACGTTTTTTCTCGATCAATTCAAGCATATTCATGCGTAAGTTCCTCCTAAAGAGACTTCCTACTGATATTGTACCATTTTATGTTGGTTTCTCTTTCGGTTATGTTAGAATATCGATAGAATGATTGAAAAGTGAGGGCTTTCTATGCCGGACAACACTGTTGTAAACAAGTTAAAGGTCGCCATCATCGGATGCGGCAGAGTCAGTGAGAAACATATCCGTGCCATAAGCGGACTTTCTGACCGTATGACACTCTGTGCACTGGTCGACACGAATCCGGACGCTCCCTCCCACCTTCTTTCTTCCTGCAGAAAAAAGATCAAGAAATATAAGGAAGTAAAGGCAGGTATCAGAAACTATATCGACTATAAGGAGATGCTTAAGGATCTTCATCCGGATATTGTAGCAATTACAGTACCTTCCGGGCTTCACTTCCAGATCGCGAAGGATTGTCTGGAATCCGGATCCAATCTTCTTCTCGAAAAACCGATGACCATGAGCAATAAGTCCTCCCGTGAACTGTATGAGCTCGCGGAAAGCAAAGGACTTCGTATTGCAATGGGCCACATCTACAGGTATTTCCCGATCGTATCCCTTCTGCACGAAGATATGGTCAGCGGTGCTTTTGGCAAAGTCGGACACGGTTCCGTGGTTGTACGCTGGGGTCATGATAACGACTACTATCAGCAGGCAGCATGGAGAGGCACATGGAAGAGCGACGGCGGCGCACTGATGAACCAGACCGTTCACGCACTTGATCTTATGTGTTACCTTATGAATTCCGAAGCCACATCCGTTAACGGCATGATCGCCAGACGCTTCCGCAATATGGAGGCCGAGGACACCGCTATGGGTGTATACACTTTCGGTGACGGCGCTCTCTGTCAGGTAGAAGGAACCACAGCAACCTCCCCGAAGGATCACGAAGCTTCTTTCTATATCAATGCGGAAAAAGCAGCGATCCGCATCGCGCTCCGCAAAGGAAAGCCTTCCTACTCGATCCTAACACCTAAGGGAAAGAATCTGGCCTTCAAGTACCTGCGCAGATACATCAAGCAGTATGGTCTTTCCTATCTGATCTCTGTTGCCAAGAACCCGCACTACGGCATATATACGGACCTGTACCGTGCCATAAATACAGGATCAAATCCGATCGCCGACGGACGTTCCGGTTATCTGGCCGTTGATATGGTCCTCGGTTTCTATCGTTCTGTATTGAAAAAGAGCGAAATAGAATTGCCACTTCCTAACGAGTTTAAAATCGAGGAAATGGCAAAACTTGAACTTCGCTGATTTATTAAACTATCTGACGATCAGGCTCCCTCACCGTTACCATCATCGGGTGTTCCATCATCAGGTGTTCCTGCATCAGGAGTAGATTCAGAAGAAGGCTCAGTCGCTTCTGTTTCAGAGGAGCTGCTTGGAGTCGTATTTTCTTCAGCGGGTGTCGGTGTCGGCTTATCTGTCGGAATAGTATCACTGGATTCAGGAGTACTCTCCGAGGAACTCTCAGACTCAGATGTTTCCGATGTCTCTGAACTGGACTCAGAAGGCGTGGTCTCAGAAGAACTCTCACTGTCAGTAGGCTGCGCGGAGGTTTCCGTCGGCTCCGGCTTAGTCGTGATCTCCGTAGGTTCAGTCGGAATCGGAGTCGGGTCGATAAACTCCGTCGGGCTCTTCTCACCAATCGTCGGGTCTTCAGAAGAGATCACTTCGAGCGGAACATAACCCATCAGGCCGTTCTCTCTTCTTACCTTCGCAAACGTATCATTCGTAGCGAGAACCGTTACAGCTTCACCTCTGGAAAGCGTATCGATCACCTGACTGTCAAGGGACTCCTCAACATACAGCGCTGTATTATCGTAAAGAACATACATGACACGGCTGGCTTCATCAAAAGTCTGCTCTACAGTCTCAACAGGCTTAAGCTTTCCGGTCCAGTGCGCTACATTAAATACGACATATGTGCCGAAATAACCAATCACTCCGCAGATCGCAAAGATCAGAAGACCGATCAGGATATTCTTGAGAGCGGGATGCATCTTCTTATCTTTCTTCGCTTTCTTCTCTTTTTTCGGACGTGCTACGATCTCATCTTCCTCGTCATCATAGTCATCCTCATAATCATCTTCAAAATCATCAGGCTGTACATCGATAGGCGGACGAGGAGGCTCGTTGAATTGCTGATTCATGCGGTAACGAAGCTCATCCGACTGGATCGTAGGTGCATCATTTGCTGCCTGAGCTGCTGCAACAGGGGCAACAGGAGCCGCTGCAACAACAGGTTTCTGTGCCACGGAAAGATCATTCGTGACGGCAGCTTCCTCAATCTTCGCATCACCCGGGAGTAAAAGCGTACTCTCGATACGGACGACCAATGCAGTAAGACCGGCCTTAACACCCTGATTCATCGCGTACTGGACAAGTTCAGATGCCTTTGTTTCCGGCTGTGTGGGACGTGCAATCACGACACCGAGTTTCTGGATCGGAACTTCCTGGTCAAGACCAGTACCGATCATGACAAGCTCGTCTCCATCCATCAGTTTCAGATGGACCTTCTTATCCGGAAGGACTTCTCCATCCTGGGAGAATCTTCCCAGATACTGGGTAAGTTCGTTACGACCTTCATGCTGGTACTCAGCTTCCTTCGGGATCGCGCCCATCTGAACATAACGGTGCGCAACCGTCTGATTCTCTGTAAGAGAGATAAGCTTGCCCTGACGGAACATCCAGATATGGGTATTACCGATATTCATCACGCGGAGCGTATCGCCTTCGATAATGATCATCGACATCGAGACACGGATACTTGCGCCATTGTGCTTGATAGATTCGTTACAAACGGTGTTGTTTAATACGTTTACAACCTGATTCGTGAAACTCTCATAGTCGAGAACACTCATCTGCTGTGTCGTTGCCGTGATCTCCTGCATCTTGGAGAGTACAGCCTGAAGAGTCATTGCAGCCAGCGTATCCTCACCCTGTGCGGAGAAAACCGCACATATCTGGATCGGTGCCGTGGACTTAGCCGAACGGACATAAGCAGATCCGAATTCTTCCGGAACACGATACAGGCTGTGGAAATATACGTTTTCCTGATTCTTGCCCAGGATCTGATTGGTTTCGCAAACAACTGCGGACGAAGTTTTACTCATGTTACTCCTCCTCCCAGATGAAACCATGCAGTTCCTTGAGCTGCTTGTCCCAGTCAACGAGCATCATCCACGGGTTCTGCTGAACCGTAAACATGCCGTCTGCCGGAGCACGATACTCTTTGACATTGCCAAGCGCATCCAGAGCATCAAGAGCGACGCTCATAATACCCGAAGCAGTCAGGTTGGTCTCAAACATACCGGCTGAATCCTCAAGGATCGCCGCCTGTTCAAAGAAATCAAATTCATCTTTTACCTTATGCATCAGCGCAATCGCCAGAGTTCTCTGACGGCTGGAACGTACGTAGTCAGAGTCAAGGCTTCTGATTCTCGCCCAGGAAGTCGCCTGAATACCCGTAAGTGTCTGCTTGCCTTCATGGGTAAGCATCGGAGTATTGGTTCCGAGCAGGGCATTCTCTTCTGCGATATTCTGGTTCGCGTACTTAACCTCACCTGCAGTAACATCGATCTCTACGCCGCCGATCATGTCGATCAGCGCGGAGGAGCTGCCGAAATCCAGCATAACGAAATTCTGGATATCCAGGCCGAAATTTTCATTGATCGTATTGATGAGTAGACCGACACCGCCATATGCATACGCATGCGTAAGTTTATCAGTCTTCGATCTTCCCTCGATCTTAACACCTGTATCACGCATAAGAGAAATCATCTTAACGCAGTCATGTCTCTTGTCGATAGAAACGACAAGGAGCGCATCCGCGCGGCAGGTGACATCATTTGTTCCACGGGAGTCAACACCGAAAACGAGGATATTCTCGACTTTACTGTCCTTCTGGGCAACTTTCTTGATCGGGTATTTCTTGTTGACGTACACACGCGTGTGACCTCCATCTGCCCATGAAGAAGCTACATCTCCGGAATCCAGATCGATGTCGTCGAGATTATCAAAATCAATGGTCTCATATTCACTATTGCTGACCTTACGGATCTTCAGATATCCGTATTTAAAATTCTTGTTCAGATAGAACAGTACTCCGCCGCCAAGACCAAGAATGGCACAAAGAATAAAGCACAGGATCTTTATAAGGATCCGTGCCACAGACTTTTTCTTCTTGGGAGCCTGTTTACTTGAACCGGCATTCGCACGCTCTTTTGTATTAGAAGACATACTATTTTCCCTTTCTTAACATGGAACATATTAACCGATTTCCCGATACTTTTCAATGTTGTGCTTGATATTTGGCTTGTTATGTTACAATAGAGTCATATTACAAACCAAGGAGCGAGAAAATGAAAAAGCACATCATTAAATTAGCGGCTCTCTCGATGTCGTTAATGCTTTTCGCATCACCTCTTACCGGATGCGGTAAGAAAAAACAGGAAACAGTAAGTTATGAGACTTGGTGGACCTCTGACGGAAGTGAAACAACATCCGAAACAACATCCGAACCTTCAGAAACAACAACTAAGCAAGAAACGTCAGAAACATCCGAAACCATGCCCGAGAACCTTGCCGTAAACCCGTTTACCGGTCTTTACGATATGGACAAGGAGAATGTCGGAAAGCGTGGCATCGGTATCACTATCAATAACTGCAAGGTAGCCAACCCGCAGCGTGGTACCACAGAAGCATCCGTTATCTTCGAGTATGAGACAGAGGGCGGCCAGACACGTCTTCTCTGCATGTATCCCGACATCTCTAAGGTCCCGCTCGTCGGTGCCGTCAGAAGCGGCCGTGTGGGCGCAGCTGATATGTGTGCAGGTACCGGCGCGATCTTCGTATGCTGGGGCGCTGACTACACAGCAGTTCCTGCTCATGTAAAGAATAACAAGATCGACTGGATGGATCTGAATGACTACATTTACGATTCTCTCCGCGGTCACGATGCCGACGAAGTACCGGAAGGCCGTTTCTGCTGGCGTGACCGTGAATGGATGAATCAGCCGGGTCACCGTACAGGTGTAGAACACTGCGGTGTTACCCGTGGCGACTTCATTATGAAGGCTACCGAGAAGTTTAAGCTCGATATTGCCGGAGAAATGCCGATGATGTTTAACTTCGTCGAAACCGGTAAAGCCAAGATGACAGACGCCGTTGACTGTACAGAGATGAACGTTTACTTCTCCGGTACCAACGATGACGGTCTCTTCGTCTACAATGCCGCAGAAGGTGTTTATTACAAGAGCCAGTATAACGGTGAGCCGCAGATGGACTGCAACGTTGACAAGCAGATCAGCTTCACAAACGTCTTCGTCCTCTTCGTCCCGATCAATGCAAGACCGAATGACTACAGTTCTGAGCGTCATAAGGATATCCACTTCGAGGAAGGCGGTTCCGGCTACTATGTATCTAACGGAAAGCTCGAGAACATTACCTGGACCAAGCCGACTCCGAACGATCAGATCAAGTGCTTCGACAGCACAGGAAAAGAGATCGAGGTCAACGCCGGTAAGTCTTATATCTGTGTAGTAGATACAGACTACGCCAAGAAGACCACTTACAAATAATCAAGCGAAAAGTTAATCAAACAAAAGGAGCGGTTGCTGAAGTGAACCCCTGAAGTTGGACAAACTTCGGGGGTTTTTATATGAAATACAGT
>CAMYWO010000026.1:0-26281 GCA_947302815.1 uncultured Clostridia bacterium
TTACATCCCCTTGTTGATCTCTTGCTGTCTTGCGCGGGAAAGCCGCAGGATCTCCTGCATCAGTGCTTTTGCCGCATCACTATATTGTTCTTCTACTGATTGTCCGACACGCTCCAGGATCTCCGCTTCACGGGAAGGGATCTGCGTCGGCATACCCTTCAGCGCCTTGATCATCGCGATACGGTCTACATGCTTCATTCTCCGCTCGAAAAGCACAAACAGCTCTTTGTCGATCTCGTTGAGCGCCGCTCTCTCTTCAAAGAGCGGGTCGGTATCGGCGGTGAGTGCTTCTGCCACGTCGGAATCGATGGCGATGTACTTCTCCACGAGTTTTTCCATCGCGACCAGATAACCCTTCACGCCCATGCCACAGACCTGCTCGACGCAGACGGCTTCGATGACGGAAGTGTTTCTGAAAGATTCTCTGTTATGGATATCGGAAAGGTGAACCTCGATGACCGGGATCTTGATCAGCTCGATCGCGTCACGAATTGCGATGCTGTAGTGGGTGTATGCACCGGCGTTAAGAACGATACCGTCGATCACGCCCATGGAATTATGGAGTTTCTTGATCAGTGCCGACTCGGATTCTGACTGGAAGCACTGGACCTTCACGCCCAGTTCGATGCCCTTATTGATGCAGGCATTCTCCAGGTCCTGGAGAGTACCGGAACCATAGTGTTTCGGGTCTCTCCTTCCCAGCTGGGAAAGGTTCGGGCCGTTCATGATCAGAATCGTCTTCATGCTTGTTCTCCTTTTGCCATATACGCATCGAGAAGCGCCAGCGCGAGGCATCCTTCCGCAACCGGAAGAGCTCTCGGGACAATGCATGCATCGTGGCGCCCCTTGATTTCAATCTTTACATTTTCCTTAGCGTCCAGGTCCACGGTATCCTGTTCCATACCGATGGACGGGGTCGGCTTAAATGCGACCTGTGCGAGGACCGGCATGCCGTTGCTGATGCCGCCCTCAAATCCGCCGCCATGGTTCGTGGTCATGCGGAGTTTGCCCTCTTTGAACAGCAGATGGTCGTTGTTCTGGGATCCCCGACGGGTCGCGACATCAAAGCCGGATCCGAAGGATACGCCCTTTACGGCAGGAACGCCGAACATCAGCTGGGCAAAACTGCTCTCAACGGTGTCCCACATCGGGGATCCGATTCCGCCCGGAAAGCCTGTCGCCATCACCTCTACTATACCACCGACAGAGTCATTCTCCAACCTTGCCGCCTCGATCTCCGCGCTCATGCGGGAAGCGATCGAAGGGTTCTCCTGCGGGAATTTTCCCTCGGTCGGAATCACCGGCATCTCTTCCTCTTCCCAGCTCTGTGCATTGACCTTGCCGATGCGGATGATGTGGCCGTATACTTCCACGCCGCACTTACTCTTCAGGATCTGCTTGGCGATCGCGCCCGCAAAAAGCACAGGCGCAGTGAGTCTTCCGGAGAAATGTCCGCCGCCTCTGGGGTCGTTATTCATCTTATAGCGCAGTCTCGCGGTGTAGTCTGCGTGTCCCGGTCTCGGGGTGACGGTGAATCCGTCGTAGTCCGAAGAATGGGTATTCGTATTCAGGATCTCCATCGCCAGAGGAGTTCCCGTGGTCTTTCCGTTATAGATGCCGGAGAGGATCGTCGGAAGATCTGCTTCCTTACGGGGCGTGGAACCTGCCTGGGATCCGCCCGGTGCTCTTCTCTGCATCTCTTTTACGATGCGGGATTCGTCGATTGGAATGCCCGCCGGGAGGCCGTCGATCACGACGCCGATCGCCGGTCCGTGCGACTCTCCGAAAACACTTATCCTGATGCGGTTACCCCACGTTGATCCCATAGACCGATCCTCCTAAATTCAAATAGTCCTCAAAAAATGCCGGATAGGATTTCTCGACCGCGACCGGGTCCTTGATCCACACCGTATCTTCGGCGGCAATGGCCGCGACCGCTGATGCCATCACGAGACGATGGTCCTTACAGCTGTCGACCGTTCCGCCCGAAAAGCACTTGCCGTCGCTGACAGCAGCGCTTCTTCCTTCAATCTCTAATCCGTCTTCCGTAATCGTATTTCTGATGCCGAGCCCGGTGAGCATCGCCGCAGTCGACGCGATACGGTCGGACTCCTTGATGCGCAATCTCTCGGCATGCACGATCTTCGTTACACAGTTGGTGGCTGCAGCAGCGATCGCAAATACCGGCACAAGATCCGGCACATCGCGGGCATCCATCTCAAAGACGGTCTTCTTTCCTTCCACATCGCTCTTCTTTCCGGCTTCAGAAAGTCCGGCGAGAAGATCCACGATTGCGCGGTCGCCCTGCGCAGTCGACTTCGGAAGATTCTTCAGATTAATATCGGAGCCAAGGTAGTCTGCCACCAGCCAGAATGCTGCCTGGGAATAGTCGGCCTCCACCTCGAAAGGTTCTTTACGGTTCGGCTTAACTGCACCGCTGAGTGCGTAGCCGTTTTTGTCCTCTTCTACTTCCACGCCAAAAGCACGCATGACCTCGCATGTCATGTCGACGTAAGGACGGGATTCTAGTTCGGTCGTAAGTGTCAGGCGGGATGCCCCGTCAGATACGGACAGCGCCATCAGAAGTCCGGAGATATACTGCGAGCTGACGTTTCCGGGAAGCGAATACTCACCGGACTGCATCTTTCCCTTGATCAGGAGCGGCAGTGAAAGGCCTGTCTCATCGAGGTAGATCATGTCGGCACCGGAGCCGGCAAACACACCTTCGTATTCTTTGACCGGACGCTGCGGAAGTCTTCCGGATCCCACAAACTTCGTCGGGATACCGAGTACCGCCGCAAGCGGAATCAGAAAACGGAGTGTCGATCCGGATTCCTTGCAGTCGATCTCGATCGGATCCTCGTCAGAGATGCCGTGATCAAGTGCCTCGCCCATCCTAATCAGGGCGCTCTTCGTTGCCTTGATGTCATCGGAGACATGTGTCTCATCGATCTTCGCCAGTTCGATATCCCCGCTTAAGAATGCGAGGATCAGTGCTCTGTGCGCCGCACTTTTCGACTGTGGCACAAAGACATCGCCCGAAAGATTTTGCGGGGCGATGCCAAGTATTCCGGAAGCGTAGAGTTCCGTAAGTTTTTCCTTTACCAGTTCTTTTTCCAAAGTTTCTCCTTAATTACCGGCCGTCCTGTTCCCCCTCAAGTTGCGGCCGGTATCCTATTACAGCAGGTCGTGAAGTTCCTGCTCGGACAGCGGACGGGTCTTACTCTCGCCGATATCGTTGATCATGACGTAGTAGACCTTGCCGTTGAGCTTCTTCTTATCGCTGAGCATCGTCTTATAGAGATCCTCGACCGGAAGATCCGTCGATGTCGGCAGGTGCCATTTCTCGAGAACAGAGAGGATTCTCTCCTTGATGCCCTCCGGTGTCTCGCCTAATTTCACACCGAGTTCGACCGCCTTGACCATACCGATCGCGACTGCCTCGCCATGTGTATATCTTGTATAACCGGAGACCTTCTCAATGGCGTGGCCCCATGTGTGGCCGAAGTTGAGAAGCATTCTCTCGCCTGTATCGTACTCGTCGTTCTGAACGACCGTGGTCTTGATCTTTACGCAGCGCTGGATCATCCACTCCATGTCCGCCTGTCCCTTCTCGATCGCCTCGAAAAGCATCGCGTCGCGGATACATCCATACTTGATGACTTCCGCCATGCCCTCAGCCATGCGGGCTCTGGACAGAGACTTCAGAAGGCCCGGATCAATGACGACGGCCTTCGGCTGGTAAAAAGCGCCGACACAGTTCTTGCCGAACGGCATATCGATTCCGGTCTTGCCACCGATGGAAGAGTCTACCTGCGCGAGAAGCGTGGTCGGTACCTGGATGAGGTTACATCCGCGCATATAGGTCGCAGCTGCAAAGCCGGCAAGATCGCCGACGACACCGCCGCCAAGCGCGATCACGAGATCCGTTCTCGCCATGCCGAAACCGTTCATCGCTGTATAGATCTCAAAGAGATTCTTCTCGCACTTGCTTGCTTCGCCATTCGGAATCGTATAGGAAGCGACCTCAAATCCGGCAGCCTCCAGTGATTTTTTCGCAGCGGCAAAATACAGTCCCTCAACGATATCGTCTGTGACGACGAAAGCCTTTCTGCTTCGAACTGTCTTTCCCGCAACTTCACCGAGCTGGGCAAGTGCGCCTGTTCTGATCAGGATCGGGTATTTCCCGTGATTGGTGTTGGCCATAATTTCCGGCATATTGTTATCCTCCTGTTTCCCGGCCTTTGGGAAAGCCGGTTTTTCATATTTGCTGCGCCTTAAGAAGCGCCTGATTTCTACTTTTTTATTTTATCACGGCAGGAGCAGTTTCTTCACCCTGTCGAACACTTCCTCTTTCTCTCCCACAGCGGAAACGGCCACATCGGATCCTGCGAGGTAGGACGCTTCCCGGCTCTCAAGTCTTGCGCACATATTTTTGTACGCCGTGTCCTTGTCTGCCGCCTGAAGAAGCGGACGAGTGGTATCGTCCTTGACGCGCTCCCAGATCGTATCGGCATCGGCCTGAAGATAGATGACCAGCGCCTTGCTCTCTCCGAGGAGTTTCCGGTTCTCTTCCTGTGTCAGTACACCGCCGCCCAGGGAGATCACTTCGGATCCCGGAGCTTCGAGCACGGCCTTCAGAACATCATGCTCCATTCTTCGGAATGTCTCTTCGCCGTCCTTGCTGAAGATCTCCGAGATCGGGCATCCCGCAATTTGAACGATCCTCTCATCAAGATCGACGAACGGGATCTTCATGTCATCGGCAAGTCTTCTTCCGATGCTGGTCTTTCCGGCTCCCATGAAGCCTGTAAAGACGACCTTGATCGGGTTCTTCTCCCAGAGTTTCTTTCGGACATCCGGCAGGATCTCCGCGAGTCTCTCGTCATCGAAGTGCGCATCCGGTGCCCAGATTTTCTCCGCGGCAATCGCCTGGTTAAGAAGCATCTTCAGGCCCGATACAGCAGTTCCGCCGTTGGCTCTTACCTGCATGCAGGACTTCGTCGGGCACGGGTTATAGACCGTATCGAAGAACGTGCCGTCCTTCTTTAATGCGGAAAGATGCGGCGCGACGTCGTGAACGTTCGGCCACATGCCGCACGGCGTTCCGTTTAATACCGTGTCAAAAGCACCCTCCTCCGGACTTTCTACTGCACTTACTTTCTCGTATCCTTTTTCCTTGCACTCGATCACAAGAGCAAGTGCTTTTTCAGAGGAACGGGCCCAGATTGAAAGATCTGCACCTGCTTTCAGCGCTTCGATGGCCATCATGCGGGCGACACCGCCGGCGCCTAAAAGAAGCACTTTCTTATCTTTCATCGGAATATTGCAGGACAAAAAACCGTCCACATCCGTGTTATAGCCGACCTTACCGCAGATGGTATTCGCCGCACCGTATTCTTTAACCATCGGGGCAACATCGTCGAGGAACGGAAGGATACCGACCTTATGCGGGATCGTTACGTTGAATCCCGTGAGATCGCGCATCAGGATCGGAGCATACTTCGGAAGCTCCTCCGGAGTGATCTCGTAAAGTTCGTACTTACCGTAGATCCCGCTGGTCTCCATGATGCGTTCATGAATATACGGCGACATCGAGTGTCCGAGAGGACATCCGATCAGACCCGCTTTAATCGCAGACATAGCCGGCCTCCTTCAGAAGCGCATAGGCCTCGACCGCTTCCTTCGTCGTACCGAGAAGGAGCGAGACCTGACCGCCTTCATATGTTCTGAAGTTTCGGATGTTGATGTTTCGGATGTTGATATTGCCCTTACCGAGGATCGCGGTGATGCGTGCGAGCTCACCCGGCTTATCCTCTACATGGACATTCAGTGTGGCAGAAGCTTCGAGTGCGCCACGAAGATTGATATCCAGATGATCTCTGTAGAGCGCGCCCTGGGCGAAGAGCTTCTCGAGTTCAGAAGAATCGCCTTTCTCAAGCGCTTCTTTCCAGAGAGTCACCGTAGCGATATAGTCATCGAGGAGCGGAAGGAGAGCCTCCTTCGAGTTCTCTGTAATGCCTGCCCAGAGCTTGGCATTGGACGAAGCAATTCTTGTGATGTCACGGAAACCGCCGGCGGCCATACGGGAGAGCGCACCGTCATCACGGTTTGCCATCAGCAGCGACAGGCTGCTGGCCACGATGTGCGGAAGATGAGATACCGCCGCGACACGTTCGTCGTGTTCTTTCGCGGTCATACGCATCGGGATCGCACCGATCGCCCGGATGAGTTCTTCAAATTTCTGAAGTGTATTCGCAGTTACTTCCGAGTATTCCGGAAGACAGATCACATAAAGTGCATTTTCAAAAAGGGAGCCGTTACTGCATGCATATCCGTAACGCTCAGATCCGGCCATCGGATGACCGCCGACAAAGTTCGGAAGTTTGATTGCATCAACGACCGGCTGCTTGACCGAGCCGACATCGGTGATCATGCCGATATCAAGTCTGGCAAGATCATCCTGCATATTCTTGATCACGTCGACCGGAGCGCAGAGAATGACGATATCACAGCCTGAAAGGATGCTGAGATCATTCACGGAAGATGCCGTGATCACGCCCTCATCTTCTGCCATCTTCAGGGATGGTTCGTCCTTATCCACGGCAACGATTTCCCTGATGTCCGTTCTGGTGTGGATCGCCTTGGCCAGAGAGCCTCCGATCAGACCCAGTCCGACGATGCCGATTTTATTTATTCCCAAGGGTTTTACCTCTTGTGTCATTCGTGTTTTACCTGCCCATTTTGAAGTAGGTTCATTATAGCACGAAGCCGCCCCCTCGCCTACTTATAAGCGCAGGAGCGGCAACGTTTCAGTGCTTTTCGATAACAATACTGATTGTTAGCGGTTATCTATCAGACATCAGTTTCTTTCCTTCACGACCGTCGCCGCTCTGTTCTGGATAGAGCTGACGACATCGTCCAGGGATTTATTCCCCAGGAAGTAGGCGGGCGCTTCCTCCGCTATGATCATAAATACCGTCTCATCGATCGAGCGCATAGTGTGGATATTTCCGAGCATCTCCATCGTACCTTTTACGGAATTATCGTCGATCTTCGGAAGGCTCATGAAATATTCTTTCTCAGTGGGATCACTGAATCCCCCCAGTCTGTTATATCTCTCTATATCCTGCCGGCAGAGTTCTTCCGCCGCATCGCGGCGAACCGGGAAAGCCCACACCTGGGCAGCACCGGTCATTTGCTGATCTTTCTCCAGAATATATCGGATAAATTCCCAGGCTTCGTTCTGGCTTCCGGAATTCTTCGGAATCGCGATGCTCATTTTATAGTTCAGCGACAGGCCGCCATCGCATCCCGGATTACCGATCAGGATACCCTTATCGCCCTGCAGATCCGTGGCCTTGGCATAGTCGACCTGGCTGGTGATATCCGCAAAGTGCATCTTCGTCACGCCGGATCTCAGCTTATCGAGATCTTCCGTATAATCCATGTTTTTCGCACGATCCAGAAGGATCGTATCCTGATCCCTGTTGGACCCGAGTTTGTTGGCGACTTCCAGCATCTTCTTGAAATCCGGGTCATCGAAGTGGACTTCTTTCTTGTCATAGTCGACCAGCTTCGGGCCGTATCCGGCCATCAGCTCCCGAAGAAGAACGATCTTCGACGTCTCCAGGATCGGGGAGGCTCCGGAAGGAAGCGTTCCCGAGATCGAGAGGATATCATCATAGGTCCAGGAAGTCTTCCCGGAAAGGATCTGCTCATTTGCCACCGCACCGCCGGCCGTGATAAACAGCGGGATCTGGTAGAGTTTTCCGTCCTGTTCACAGGCACGGAAAAGATTATCAAAATACTCGTCTCTCTTGATACCGTTATCGCCGTCGATCAGGGTATTCAGATCCATAAGGATCTCCCCGCTGTTGAACTGGCTGTAGTTTCCGAAGTTCACCAGGATATCCGGTCCGGTGCCCGACATCAGATCGAGATACGCCCTGTCAATGATCGCCGCCTCCGAAGATTCCTCTCCCTTATCCTTCGTCGGGAAAAGCACCTCTTCGCTGCTATAGTTCTGAATGACGACGCGGCAGGCATTATTCGGATCCTTGTTATAGGCAACGATCTGGTCCATCAGGACATCCGGCGGATTTCCGCCTGCGCATGCCATGCGGATGATCTTCTTTCCCGCATTCGGATTGTCCGGTGATTTCGTGACATGAGTCAGCCGGATATCCGGATCGACGGTCTGACTGAAATACCGGTCCCAAGTCTCCGTCACGCTAAGCAGATAGAATTCATCCTCAGTCAGGATATTACTGCAGGTGATGCTGTTCGGATTTACATCCGTATCCTGCCACGTCAGAACTTCCTTTGACGTCTGATTGATCAGATCGATCTTCCGTAGTCCCTTGCTATCCGTAAGATATACACCGTCTTTTCCCTGCGCCATATTGACTGCGGTAACACCGATCGGGATCCGTTCCTTTTTCATCTGACCACTCTGAAAATCGAATTCCTGAACGTAGGCAGAGGTTCCGATAACGTCCACATCCCAATCCACAGCAGAGATAAAGAGTCTTCCGTCCTGCATCAGCACCGTCTGGATACCGGCCGAAAAGGTCGCCTCAGAGAGCTTCTTGCCCTGAGGATCAAATACACAGATCTTGTCCGAAGACACACATACGAAATTGCCGTTTTCGAGCTGCCGGCACCAGTTAAAATACGCATTGGTTCCTTCGAGCGGGATTGGATTTACAAGTTCGCCCTTTTCGCTGACTTCCTCCAGCGTCACTTTTGAACACTCACCTAACGTGCCGCTGTAGTGATCCACAGCAGCTATGAGTTTCCCGTCTTTTCCGTTAAACAGTGTCGTCACGCTTCTGGTTCCGATCTCTGTCTGAAGAAGTGCCCTGACAGACCCGTCCAGATTGCAGATGAGCTTTCCTTCCTGCTCGTATTTCCCGTACTCCGCCATAAGTTTGTCCGCTTCGTCTTTATTCATACTCTGCGGATTCATCGTGTACTTATCGGCCTTGTCTTTCAAGTCCTGATTCATCTCATACTCGCACCAGTACTCGAAAACGATCTCATTATCCAGAAGATCAGGTCTTCCAAGGGCGCGGTAGCGGACTTTCATGTTCGGATCCAGTTCCGGGAGATTCACCTTGATATCTTCGGCTTTATAGAAAGCGTCCCCTGACTTGGACTCCGAAAGAGCCTTCGTGGCAACTGACTGCTGATCTGAGCCTGTCTGTTTTTCCGTTTTTTTCCCGGAGCATCCCGATGCCGGGATCAAGAGGCAAAAGGCCATAACCAATGCTGCTGTTTTTGCTGTCAATCTTTTCATCGCACACCTCATGTAAAAGCACTTTTTCACCCCTGTTAGTTCTAATATAACAGGTGGGTGAAAAAGTGCATTACTCTTTAGTCACTCAGAGATATTTTAAGTGAAAAAATATTCAGTTGCCTCTCGACTCGAAATCCTCGTCGATCGCCTTCCTCCAGGATGCTTTCATCTTTCCTGCCTTTCGGACACTTCCGATCGCTTCGCTGAGGCATTCGAAGTTCAGCGCCGTTCCGGCTGCATCGCAGTGGTAGTTCACTGCATTTTCTTTCGCGATGCCGAAAGATCTTGCCGTCTCGACCGCATCGATATTCGCGCCGAGGAAGATAAACTCCCAGCCCTTGCCCTTCTTCTTTTCGATCATCTTCTTGACCTTGTCGGAAGAGTATTCGCGGCTGCTGTTCTCCATACCGTCTGTCGTGATCACGAAGACCGTGTGCGCCGGCACATCCTCTTCACGCGCATACTTATGGATGTTGCTGATATGCTTGATGGTCGATCCGATCGCATCAAGAAGTGCTGTAGAGCCTCTTACGAAATACTCCTTATCCGTCATCTCCTTGATCTCGGAGAGCTTCACACGATCATGCAGAGTCTCGACGATCGAGTCGAAAAGCACTGTGGTAACGTAGCACTCGCCTTTCTCTTTTTTCTGCTTTGCGATCATGGAGTTAAATCCGCCGATGGTGTCGCTTTCCAGTCCGCTCATCGAGCCGGAACGGTCGAGGATAAATACGATCTCGGTCGTGGTGTTAACTTCGATTGTCGGGATGCCTCTGCACTCTCCTACTACTTTCTCATTCTTCATGTCTTTTTTCATGGTCTTTTCCTCCTGTGATGTATCGCCGTTACCCTTCCGGAAACGGCTGCGGCGCCGGTGCTTTTCACCAGGCCGCATCTCTTTCTTACAATCACATTAAACAGGAAAAGTTCTTCCCCATGGTCGCCCGGCAGGCGACATCTTAAACTCAGAACGTTATGAATCTTCTCCGTCCGGTAGCCATCGTATCGTCATTGATTATATGGTCGACCTGGATCTGCTCCTGAGTCAGTGCGAAGTATCGGTACCAGCCTGCGGTCCCTACTTCACCGGTACCGTCAGCCCAGGTGACATCGACGTGATATGTCCCCTCCGGAAGTTTGATGAGATTCCATGCATGCCCGACATTGTCGATGAGTCCGGAGATCGTTATGCAGTAAAGATCCGCTTTCTTGCAAAGATACTCCATCGCCGCGGAGTATCCGGCGCAGATCGAGTATCCGCCCATGACTCCCGCCCACGGCGCGGCCTGAACAGAGGCAACTCCTTCATAGTCATAGTCTTCGTTCATCGAGATCTGCTCTGCCAGATAAAGGTATTTCTCATAAGCGGTCATGTCATCCGTGAGACCTGAAAGGATCTCATCCACTCTCTTATTGAATGCCTCCTGACCGGCTTTTACATCGTTGATATCATAGCTCGGATCCTCAGCTTCCCACTTGCACCAGTATTCGATCTGAATACCCGAAAGAACACCCTCATCATCCGATACCTCTTTCAGGTCAAAGTAGTTTCTGAATTCAAGATGGCGCTCCTCGACCAGCCCCGTAACATAAAGAATATCATCCATGTAATCGAAACCGAGTTCTTTTCTGTCATAGAAATGCGGCTCGAAGTTAGAGATCTTCTCGCACAGATCATCGTAGATCTTCTGCTGCTGTTCCGTTAATTCCGGAAGCTCGAGTTCTTCATACGGGAAGCATGTCCGGTCGATATTCGGATCAAGTGTCGGCTCCGTCGTGGTTTCCGTGGCCGTTTCTTCCGTAGTAGTCTCGGTGGTAGTCTCTTCCGTGGTGCTCTCCGTTGCCGGAACCGTCGTCTCCTTTACAACAGTCCCGTCGGAGGTGACATCGATAATGCAGTACTCGGAGATCGTTCCCGTCTTATAAGGGATCGCCCAGCTGGCAATACCCGAAGATACGATGAAGGATGTCTCCCCGCGGGTCTTCAATCCGTAGGTAGAATCATTCACGCCGAAAAGCTCGCCCAGCGGCCGGATCGGGATCATCTGTCCGCCGTGTGTGTGACCGCTCAGCACCAGATCGCATCCCGCTTCTTTTTCCGCCGTATAGTCCGTCGGCTGGTGATCGATCGCGATGATATATCTCGACTTATCGAGCTTCTCCGTCAGTTCAGAGATCGGCTCTCTCACCATGCTCTTATCCTTGCGTCCGACGATATAGTAGTCGTCTCCGACCGCAACGATTTCATCAAGAAGAACATGCACACCGTTCTTCTCCAGTTCATCGATCAGATCGTCAAAAGTGAAATCACGGTAATCGCTGTATCCCACATCGTGGTTTCCCGGCGAGTAATACACGCCGTAGGTCGTCTTCATTTCTCCGAGCGCACGGCAGCAGGTGATCATATCTTCTTTCTTCGTGTCATCATCGACAAAATCACCGGCGATCACGAGCATGTCCGGATGCTGTTCCCCGATCGTTTCAATACGGTCGGCAAACCCTTCTCCGTCGAAGCAGGCGCCGACGTGTGAATCCGAGATGAGCGCGATACGAAGCGGCGCCACAGCCTTCGAAGTTGTCACCTGATACGTTGTCTTATACATGTGTGTCGCCAGGAAATACGCCACCGACATGTAGACGATCGTGATCGGAACCGCCAGCGCTCCGGCAAGCCAGAACGGCAGTTTCTTTCCTTTTCTCAGTTTCTTCACGAGCAGGAAGATAAGGTCGAAAATTGCCCAGAAGATGGCCAGATGGAAGATCGGGATCACGAAAATATACGGACGGATCACGCTGATAACTGCCAGGATCGCGACAGGGACCGCAGCCAGAAGTGCCGATTTTTTCTTCATCTCTTTCGATGCCGTCTTGGCCGGTTCGCCTTTAAGGAAGATCGACCGGATACGGATGAACAGGTAGCCGAGGCTTACCAGAAGCAGTGTAAGAAACAAAACAAACAGCATCAAAAACATCGTTATTTTTCCTCCAAACGGAAATCCGAAAAGCCTGCACGGCCGCCTGATTCCTTCTGTGAATATACAAACAGTCCGAACCTTACTCCGGCAAAGTGATCCAGACGGAAACGGAGCTTATGCGGAGCACCGGTCTTCTCCCATTTTCCGTCTGTAAAGATCTCGCATTCCGCCTCGTCTTTTTCCTTTTCGAAAAGCACTTTCATGCGGACGCGTATTTCTATTTTTCCTTCTTTTTCCTCGGGCACATCCAGCAGGCGTTCGCCGACAAGATCTCCCTTGACCGGACTTAGATCCCACGGACCTTCCGTGCTCGTATGCGCGTACATCACGGCGTAGTATTTCCCGTCTCTTTTCTCGATTCCGGTCCAGCAGTAATCTCCCTGAAGTGCGCAGAGTCCGGCGCAGTCACCATCGCGGAGTTCCGATCCGTCGACCGTCACTTCCGAAGTGCATCCGGGATAGATCATGCGCTGTGTCAGTGTGTTCTTTGCGTGGTTGATATTCAGACTTAACTTGTCTGTTTTGATCCAAAGTTTACCCTCTTCCTCATCACGGAAAACCAGCTGAAGATCCGGCTCGTGATTGAACTGCCAGATGCTTCGGAGTCCGAATGTCCCGAAGTTCTTTCTGAACTCTTCGGTATCCTTCTTTTCGCCCCACGGAAAACCGTATTTAAAATCATCGGAACCGATAAGCGGCGCATATGTATGACCTGCTTCGGATGCGGGTTCATCGGCCTGATCTGAGACGGGAAGTGTCAGTTCATGCGGTACTTTTCCCGCAATGCCGAACACCGGCCGGTTCTCTTCCCACGTGACCGGAATCACGACAGGGATCCTTCCGACCGCACCGCTGTCCTGGAAAAGCACTGCGTTCCATGTTCCGTCCACGCCACAGACGATACCGCCCTGTGCGACACCCGAATCCCGGAATCCCATATCGTCATTTAAGATGTCTCCGCCCGTGAATTCTCCCTCGAGCGAATCCGAGGAAAAACATGCTTCGACACGTCTCCATCTCTCCGCAAGAGAGTGGATAAAGAACAGATAATATCTGCCGTTGATCTTATATAAGTGGGCTCCTTCGTAGCCCAGTCTCGCCTCCTCGGAATCCTGTACGATCAGGCGGTTGAGCCCGCCTTCCTTCGGCCCGGTCAGTTCACTGTTCAGCTCCGTCAGATAGATCTGCCGGTTACCGTATACGATATAGATCCTGTCGTCATCATCGAAAAGAAGTGAGCAGTCGTGATAGAATCCTTCGATCTCACTTTTGCGCCACGGGCCTTCGATCTTCTCCGCGCGGTAAAGGTAAGTCTTCCACGTATCGTTGCAGACAAATACTACGTAAAATGTTCCCTTGTGATAGCGAAGACTCGCCGCCCACATGCCCTTGCCGTAGATGTATTTATCATCGTCGAGTCTCTGCGCATCCGTGCTGTCCAGCCGGTCAAAAACATAGGCCGCATGCTCCCAGTTCAGAAGATCATAAGAACGCAGGATCTGTCCTCCGGGAAGAAAATGCATTGTGGTGGAGATCATGTAATAGACTCCGTCTACGAAGATCACATCCGGATCCGGAAAGTCCATCCGAAGGCTCGGGTTTGATCGGGAAATCATTTTCTGTGTACTCATCTTCGGTGTCTCTTTCTTTTCTGTTGCCTTTCTCTTTAGACTCTCCGCAGCATCAATTTTTTCATCGTCCTTTAAGGATCAGTATCGGGATCGGAGGACAGTTGCTTCTGTTTACAAAAGGCATCTCGACGACCGTATATTTCGAACTGTCGATCGTAGGAAGATATTCCAGAAGAGCGTCCTTTTCTTCAAAGCCGGTCTCGCGTCCGTAGTAGAGGATCAGCGTCATGATGCCGTCCTCTTTGAGAAGCTCAAGCCCCGCTTCGATCGCCGGGATGCTGGTCTCCTTCTTCGTAAAGATATTGTGGTCGCCCTTCGGCAGCCATCCGAAGTTGAACGTGATGCACGACACCGTTCCGGGCTCTGCGTATTTCCTCATCTCACTGTGGCTTTCCAGGTGCACTTCCGCACGGTTGGACAGTGCTTTTGCCGAAAGAAGTTCCTTCGTACTTGCGACGGCATCTTCCTGGATATCGAAGGCAATAACCTTCCCGGAAGGTCCGACAAGTTCGCACAGCATCGCCGTATCGTTGCCGCGGCCGGCGGTCGCGTCGATGCAGAGGTCGCCTTCTCTTACATGTTCACGGATGACTTTGGAGATAATGTCGAGCGCGCTGAAAGATGGTCTTCTGTCCATGAGATCTTACAGCTCCTCGATATGTTCCTGACCGATCTCGAGGATGTCCTTGACGTGTTCATCCGCCAGTTCGTAGAGTATCGATTTTCCCTCGCGGGTATTCTTCACAAGCTTGTTCTGCTTCAGGATCTTCAGCTGATGGGAGACCGCAGACTGGTTCATCTCCAGCTCCGATGCAAGATCACTTACGCAGAGAGGACCGTTCATGAGTGCATAGAGGATGCGGATGCGGGTCGAATCGCCGAACACCTTGAAAAGGTCCGCCAGATCGTAAAGCATCTCTTCCTGCTTCTTCGCGGCTGCCGCTTTCTTTCCCGCAGATGTTTTCTTTGCTGCCGGAGCCTTCTTAGTTGCTGCCGTTTTCTTTACTACTGTCTTCTTTGCCGGAGCTGCCATCTTCCTGTCCTTCCTTCTCATCCTGACCCTGCCCGGTCAGTACAGCCATGACTCTCTGTGCCACGATCTGCGGGCGCGTACGGTGTGTACGGATGCGGATATCCGCATACCGCAGATAGAGCGGGCGGCGTTCGCGGTAGACACCCACGATCGTCTGGTTCGGTGCCAGAACGACACCTCGTTTCTTCGGGTCGCCCATACGCCGCATAAGCATATTCAGATCTGTTTCCAGATAGACGATCGTCGCGATGGAACTTAAGTATGTCATACCGTGCTGACAGAAGATCGCACTTCCTCCGGTCGCCACGACCTTCGGTGTGTCGTCCAGCGAGAAGAGTGCATTCTCTTCCGCGGAGAGGAAATACTCCATCCCCTTCTCCTGCTGGATCTTCGCCAGTGGCATCCCTTCCGCTTCCGCGATCAGTTCATCTGTATCGACGAAAGGGATCCCGAGTTCCCGGGCAAGGATTCGGCCGATCGTGGTCTTGCCACAACCCGGCATACCGATGAGGATGATCATTTTATCAAACATAATCTCTCCTCCCTTCACCCTGTACGATAGAATCGTCTGATTCACTCACTACTAGTATATCAATTCGTATTCAAAAACGAAGGTCTAAAAAGAAACTCCACGAAAAAATCACGATATTTCATGCAATATATCTTATTTTCTATTTCTTCCTCCCTTTGCTATAATGTTTCCTGTTCGAAAACGGGTGTTTTTCATAGTTTCACTATTCCGACAGAAAGGCTCTGCATCATGTCCGCATCGTCATCTGACCAGAAACAGTTCCGCAGAATGACTGAAGCGCCGGTCCGCCCCCTGATCTTAAAGCTGGCGATCCCGACGACGGTCAGCATGCTCGTAACCGGAATCTATAACACCGCAGATACCTACTTCGTATCCCAGCTCGGCAAGAGCCAGTCCGGTGCCGTCAGTGTCGTATTCTCACTCATGGCCCTGATCCAGGCGATCGGCTTTACACTCGGCATGGGTGCCGGATCCCTTATTTCCCGTTCGCTCGGTGCGAAGGATAAGGATACCGCAGGAAAAGCACTGTCCACCAGTTTCTTCTCCGCACTCGGTATCGGTGCCCTGATCACGACCCTTGGTATGATCTTTCTTGAACCGATCATGAACATGCTCGGTTCCACAGAGACGGCTATGCCGTATGCGAAAACCTATGCCCGCTATATTCTTTTCGGCGCCCCGATCATGATGGGCACCTACGTTCTTAACAACCTCTGGAGATGGGAAGGCAAAGCCGTCTTCTCCATGATCGGCATCGGCTTCGGCGGCGTCCTGAATATCTTCCTGGATCCGCTTCTGATCAACGTCCTCGACATGGGCGTTGCCGGTGCGGCTATCGCTACCCTCATCTCCCAGTGCATCTCATTCTGCCTGCTTCTGGTCCCTGTACTTCTGAAGAAGAATATCGCCAAACTCAGTTTCTCGAACTTCTCCAGGGATCTGTCGTTCCACGGCAACATCTGGTTTACCGGTCTTCCTTCCCTGCTCCGTCAGGGACTGGCAAGTATCTCCACGATCTTCCTGAATCTTCAGGGCGGCGGGATCGCCGGTGACGCAGCGCTCTCTGCTATGGGCATCTTCTCGAAGGTCACCATGCTGATCTTCTGTGTCATCCTCGGTATCGGTCAGGGATACCAGCCGGTCCTCGGCTTCAACTACGGAGCCAAAAAGTGGGACCGCATGAAAACCGCTTTCACTTTCACCTGGATCTTCGGCACGGCGGTCATGCTTGCCTTTGCCGTCCCGCTTTTTATCTTCGCTCCGCAGCTCGTTCCTCTATTCATTGACGATGCAGAGGTCATCTCCATCGGTACCCGCGCACTCCGCCTCGAGGCATTTATCCTTCCGATGCTGACGGTCAACGTCATGTGCAACATGACCTTCCAGTCGATCGGCGAACGCTTCAAGGCAT
Source organism: uncultured Clostridia bacterium (assembly GCA_947302815.1). Taxonomy (GTDB): domain Bacteria; phylum Bacillota; class Clostridia; order Saccharofermentanales; family Saccharofermentanaceae; genus Scatonaster. Next base: position 16,884 of record CAMYWO010000026.1, read on the forward strand.
CCTTCCTTTCCTGCCTCAGACAGGGCGTTTACTTCATCCCGTGTATCCTTCTTCTCCCCTATTTCTTCGGGATCCACGGTATCGAAGCGGTCTATCCGGTCAGCGATATTCTGACATGCCTGACCAGTCTCCCCTTCGCACTCCACTTCCTGTATGCCCTGTCGAACAACAAGCTCCCTGCGCAGATCGCTGACCGCAAGGCAGCGGAAGAAGCTCAGGAATAACGCTCTCTGCCGGGCGGATCTGTCACGCATCCATCACCTCACACCAGAGCCTCTTACGCATCTCATTCAGCGCATATCTCTGATTCATCGGAGTATCAATATGGATGTTCTCATAACGGGGCTTCCACAGGTTCTCATATACGTTTACCTCATCATAAAGAACAGGAAGATGCAGGCTTCTCATCCGTGTCACCATGGTACCCTCTTCCCGGTGGACAGCCGCCATCTGATGCGTCTTATCGTAAATAAGGAAGCTGGTATCCCCCAGTCTCTTCTCAAAGTAGTCCGCCAGCCCCGGAAGTACCAGATTTCTCGGTGTGATGCAGGAGATCATGACATCCGGGAAGGAACGGAAGCGGAGTCTCCCCTCGATGTTCTTCACCTCCGTACGGTAGTTCCTGTATGCCTCGAGGATCAGCCGGATCAGATCCTCTCCCTCCTGCGGAACGGAAATCTTCCCGTACGATTCTCGCTCCTCGGTGTTCCCCTCAAAGAGTATTCTCCGTCCCATCCAGTATCCCAGCCGGATATACCGGAACAGGGTCATTTCTTTGTCCGGAAGATGGGTAAGAAAAACATCCCGGACGATATCCTGTGCCTCCATACCGATCTTCTGACTCAGCGAACGGTACACACTCTGCGCCTTCTCCCACTCCGTCGGGATCCAGGTCGCCGTCTCTCCCAGAAGCGGAAGACCTTCTTCCACATAGATATATTTCGGGATCTCTCTTCTGACATAACTCGCGTAAATGCAGCATAAAAAGCCTTCAAAAGTGCCGTCGTAGATGTATTCCAAATCCGTATCCATACCCGGTTCCTCCCTCATAAGCGAATTTATGTTCTCTTTGTAAGTTGCATTTTAAGACCGAACATTCGTTTTGTCAATCCCAATATTGGGACAGTAAAAATGAAATAATATGCCAAAGCAAAAAATCAGAAAAACGAAATAAAGAGGTGAAGTTTATTATGAGATAATTAGTGTACAGAATTCTCATAGGGAGAAATAATGATGAAAAAGCAGTTAAGGATACTGATCACAAACGACGACGGAATCGAATCTTCCGGTCTTTTCTATCTGGCCGGGGCCGCTTCGGAATACGGAGAAGTATGGGTCGTCGCACCGGACGGACAAAGGAGCGCCGCTTCCCACAGCCTTACGATCGATAAGCCCCTGGATGTATATCCGGTAGACTGGAAAAAGAATAATATCCATGCCTTCTCCTGCACGGGACTTCCTTCCGACTGTTTCCGCATCGGCAGTAATTGTGTCATGCCGCTGAAACCGGATATCGTTTTCAGCGGGATCAACAACGGCTTTAATGTCGGCACGGACATCCAGTACTCCGCCACTGTAGGTGCTGCTCTTGACGCCGCGATGTGCGGCTATCCGGTCATTGCTTTTTCCGAAGGCTTCCGGAATGATCCGAGAAGCAACGGCCACGGAAGAAGGATCACCGAAAAATACCTGCCCGTGATCCTGAAGGCCCTTCTCACTCCCGAAAAGGCAGGTGCTTTTTCCAAGGAAAGACCATTCCTTAAACACGGACAGGTGATCAACGTCAACTTCCCGGACTGTCCGCCCGAGGACTGCAAGGGGATCCTTTGGAACTGCAAGGTCAGCATGAACACACCCTATGTCGATACATACCGGGTGGAAGAAGAACTGCCCGGCGGCGGCAAACGCTACTCGATCCACTGGGTAGACAGAGACCACGCCGACGAGGGAACGGATCTGCGCGCCATTTTAGATAACTATGTATCGGTCGGTATCGTAAACAACATCAGCTGACCCCGAAAAAATACTGAGCAAAAAAAGTCGAGAATCAAAAAGATCCTTTCGAGTAAGATGTGCTCACAAAGGAGGTAAGCCAAGTGGACGAACACAGAGAAGCGGTCAGAGCCATGCAGGATTATATCAGTGAGCATCTCAGCGAAGAGATCACGCCCGCGGATCTTGCGAAGGCCTCATCTTTCTCTCCGTGGTACGCGAGGAGGCTCTTTATTGAGTACCTCGACATGACGCCGGCAGTGTATATCAGGCGCTTGAAGCTGTCGAAGTCAGCGCTCCGTCTGAGAGATGAAGATGTGTCCGTTCTTGATGTCGCCACCGATATGGGATTCGGAAGTGTTGACGGTTATCAGCGTGCATTCAGACGTGAATTCGGCTGTAACCCGAAAGAGTACTCCACAAGCCCGGTCCCGATCTGGCTCTTCACTCCTTCGCTGATTATGGAGAAAGAAAGGAACGTAGATAAAATGAGTGAGATCAGAAATGTATTTATTCAGGTAATTGAGAAGCCGGCCAGAAAGGTCATCATCAAGAGAGGAATCAAGGCGACAGAATACTGGAGCTACTGTGAGGAAGTCGGCTGTGATGTATGGGGTCTTCTGACGAGCATCAAGTCCTTAAGCGGAGAACCGGTCTGTCTGTGGCTTCCGGAGCACTTGAGAAAGCCGGTCACGAACGAGTATGTCCAGGGTGTCGAGGTCGAGCCCGACTATGATGGTAAGATCCCGGAAGGATTCGAGGTCATCGATCTTCCTGCCTCCACCTATCTTCTCTTCCGCGGCGAGCCGTTCCAGGAAGAACACTACGAGAAAGCCATCGTAGAGATCTGGGATGCCGAGAAGAAGTATAACCCGGAGTTCATCGGATATGCCTGGGATGACAAGAATCCGCGTATCCAGCTTGAGCCCCGCGGTGAGCGAGGCTACATCGAGCTCGTCCCGGTGAAGAAGATCTGATAGATCTTAAGCATTAAAACAAAGACCCCGTTCCGGCGGCTTCGTCAGAACGGGGTTTTCATATGGTTATAAAATCAGAACACAGCCCTCTGCAACAGGTACAGTGCGAGTATGTGCGCGGGGTAAAAAGCATAGAAGAAATACTTCGCGATCCTTCCTTTGATAAAACCTCTCTCCCCGTTATAAAAAGCGATGGGGATAAAGGCGATTCCTGCACGCCAGGAAGTAAGTGCGGATCCGACGATCGCCTGCAGGAGCCTGCTTTCGCGAAGTCCGTACAGAGCCACGACCAGTCCGTATCCCTTCACACCGTAGTCAGCGTGCGCATAGCTGCTGACCATAAGAAGTCCGACCAGGATCAGGATGCTCTTCCACTTCTCTTCCTTGAAGTACTCCAGCGCCCATATGCCCAGGAGACCGAAGAGCAGCGTAAAGAGAACATTCTGCGTCTTCATGTTGAAGTACTGACCTCTATGCAGAAGATCCCACGGGACCTCCGAAAGCACTGCGAAGATACCCAGGCTCAGCGCATATTTCAGGCGGCTTCTCGTGTGGAGAAATCCCTCCACGATCAGGAAGCAGAAGATCGGAAAAGCCAGTCTTCCGATGAACTTTCTAAGGATCACCATAAGGGTGATCTTATGACCCATGACCTCCAGGAGCACCCTGTTCGCGAAGGCGTAGTGGGACAGGAAGTATCCCGCCGTGTGATCGATCAGCATCGAAATGACTGCGATCAACTTCAGGACACTTCCACTGATCCCGAATCTTCCCGGAGAAAGACTCTCCGGGGTTTCCTTCAATTTGATCCGACCTGCTTCAGAACTCACAGCTGCACCACTTTCCGAAGATTACTCTTCTGCTTCTGCCATGGCCGGGATCTTGGCTTCCGCTTCCTTCTTGCGGATCACGATCTCATCGTTCTCCACATCGACAAGTGCGGTGGAACCGGCTTCAACAGTTCTGTCGAGGAGTGCCTCGGAGAACTTATCCTCAACCATGGACTGGATGACACGTTTGAGCGGTCTTGCGCCGTACTGCGGGTCGTAGCCCTTCTTCGCAAGGAGTTCTCTTGCCGCATCAGTCAGCTCGATATCGATGCCGAGTTCCTTGACGCGCTTGCTGAGGCTCTCAGTAAGGAGGTCGACGATCTTGAGGATCGACTGCTTGCCGAGCATTCTGAAGAAGATGATCTCATCAACACGGTTGATGAACTCCGGATTGAAGGCCTTCTTCAGTTCCTCGAGAACAAGTTCTTTTGCCTCGCTGTAGGACTTACCGCCGTAGAGCTTATCTGCATCCGCCTCATCGAAGAACGGATCATCCGTCTTCTTCTCTGTCGGGATAGAGAATCCGATATGGCGTCCTGCGGATGTGGTCAGCATTCTGGCACCGATGTTCGATGTCATGATGATGATCGTATTCTTAAAGTCAACGACACGTCCCTGACCATCTGTCAGACGGCCGTCATCGAGGATCTGCAGCATGGAGTTGAAGATCTCCGGATGTGCCTTCTCGATCTCATCAAAGAGCACTACCGAATACGGCTGACGGCGTACTTTCTCTGTAAGCTGTCCGCCCTCTTCGTAACCGACATAGCCCGGCGGCGAACCGATAAGCTTTGCCGAGTCGTGCTTCTCCATATACTCGGACATATCAACACGGATCAGGGCATTCTCATTACCGAACATGACCTCTGCCAGTGCTTTTGCCAGCTCGGTCTTACCAACACCGGTAGTACCGAGGAAGATGAACGAACCGGAAGGACGCTTCGGATCCTTAAGACCCAGACGGCTTCTTCTGATCGCCTTGGAGATGGCGGTAACCGCCTCATCCTGGCCGATAACACGCTTCTTCAGTTCCTCTTCGAGAGTCTTCAGACGCTCGGCGTCACTCTCGGTGATCTTCTTGACCGGGATGCCTGTCCAGCGGGCAACGATATCTGCGATGTCATCCGGCGTCAGCGCCAGATCCTTTTTGGAGCTTACGACCTGCTGACGAAGTGTGCTGAGTTTCTCCTCGAGGACCGTCTCCTCATCTCTGAGTTTCTGCGCGGTCTCGAAGTCCTGGTTATTCACGGCTTCCTGCTTCAGGCGCATGATCTCGTTGATACGTTCACCGATCTTCTTCGTCTCATCCGGCTCGGTAGAAGCGTTGATGCGGAGTCTCGATGCCGCCTCATCGATCAGGTCGATCGCCTTATCCGGCAGGAATCTGTCGGTGATGTAACGGCTGCTCAGGATAACTGCCGCGTCGATTGCATCGTCCGGGATCTTGATGCCGTGATGCTCTTCGAACTTGCTTCGGATACCCTTCAGGATCAGGATCGTATCGGTCGTGCTCGGCTCCTTAACAAGAACCTGCTGGAAACGGCGCTCGAGAGCGGAGTCTTTCTCGATATGTTTTCTATATTCATCCAGTGTGGTTGCACCGATGACATGCAGTTCGCCTCTTGCCAGAAGCGGCTTGAGCATATTCGCGGCATCCATTGCACCGTCGGCATTACCTGCGCCCATGATGGTGTGCAGCTCGTCGATGAAAAGAATCACATCGCCGGCCTTGGTTGCTTCTTCAAGGCCTTTCTTAAATCTCTCCTCAAACTCACCTCTGAACTTGGTTCCGGCGACCATCGATGCCAGGTCGAGCGACATGACACGCTTTCCTGCAAGAAGATCCGGAACGTCGTTGTTGACGATCTTGGCGGCAAGTCCTTCCGCGATCGCGGTCTTACCAACACCCGGCTCACCGATGAGGACCGGATTGTTCTTCGTTCTTCTTACAAGGATCTGCATGACTCGGGAGATCTCTTCCTCACGTCCGATGACCGGATCGATGCGGCCTTCCTTCGCCTCTGCTGTCAGGTCTTTGCAGTACTTATCCAGGACTTTCGTCTTGCTGCCGTCCTTGCCTTTGCCCTTACCTTCCGCACGCTTGCCCGAAGCTCTTCCGCGACGGGACGCGGCTTCACCGCCGAAGAATTTCGCGACCGGATCTTCATCTGCTGTATCCTCGTCGTCCTCTTCCTCGTCCTCGCGATCCTCCTCATCGACATCGTCATCGTCGAAGTCTGCGTTCTCCTCGCGTGCTCTTTCACGCAGGATATCGATCAGGTCTTCTGCCGCCTCCTTCGCGTCAAAGTCGTGATATGCCAGGATACGGAACGCCGTGCACTGTCCGTCCTTCAGGATAGCCAGAAGCACATGCTCCGGCTCGACTACATTCTTTCCCGTTTTCTTTGTCAGGAATTCAGCGAGGTACAGAAGTCTCTTGGTGCGGTTCGTGCACTGTGTGAAGATCTCGTTCGGGTCTCCTTCTCTCTCGACAAAAGCACCCGGCTCGCGGCCTGTGATCTTTACGATCTCGCCCATGACGACGTTCTGTCCGACGCCATAACGGCTCAGGATCTCATCGACCGGCGTCATGCTCGCATCCGAGAGCGCCAGAAGAATGTGTTCCGTACCGATGAAATTAAGGTTAAAAGATGCCGCATACATATGCGCACGCGAGAGCATCTCCATTGTTCTTTTCGATATGTTCATAGGGTTTCCTCCTTATACATTTTCTTTCTTTTTCTCTTCTTTTTTCAAGAGCACTTCTCTTACGAATTCGGCTCTCTTTGTGACGATGTCCTTCGGCAAAAGCACTTGTCCGCAGCGTTTCTGCACTGACGCATCGCCTATGGTATTGAGAAGAAGCATCAGCTGCCTCTCATCGACGTCCTTCATGAAGCCGCACGCCACGCCGAGCCTCAGATCACTTAAGCGGTTCATGGCCTCTCCCTCGGAGAGCATCCTCGCATAGGTCAGTTCACCCAGCGAGCGGTACACCTTATCTTCCAGACGGTCCTTGTTCTTCTCGTAGTTATCCTTCCGGAGTTTTCTCTCCAGGCCGATAACCTCGTTGATCATCTTCGCAAAGTTCTGAAGCGTCTTATTCTCCGAGATACCCAGCGTGATCGTGTTAGAGATCTGGTAGATGTTGCCGGCGGGCTTACTGTTCTCGCCGTACACGCCTCTTACCGTATATCCCGCCTTCGAGAGAGAATCCGCGAGGTTCTGCATCTTCCCGATACTCGTGATCACCGGAAGATGCACCATCACGGATGCTCGAAGTCCGGTACCCGTGTTACTCGGATACGCCGTCAGGAATCCGTACTTATCCGAGTACGCGATCGGAAGTGCTTTTTCCAGATAGATCGCCAGCTCCTCCGCCTGCTTGTATGTATTCTCCAGCGCAAATCCCGGTGCCATGACCTGGATGCGGAGATGGTCTTCTTCGTTGACCATCACGCTGATGTTCTCGTCCTTCGAGATAAAGACGCTCTGGCCTTCCTGCCCCTTCGCCAGTTCCTCGGAGATCAGATGGTTCTCGATAAGCGCCCTTCTGTCCGTCTCGGGGAGAGATGCGATATCCAGTCTCATCAGATCCGTATCCGGTTTCTTCAAAAGCACCTCCGAGATCTGCTCGAGTGCCTTTCTCCGGCTGATATCGTTCATCCGGTTCGGGAACGGCATCCCCTTAAGGTTTCTGGCCAGACGGATGCGGCTCGACAGAACGATATCACTGTCATTTCCTGCTTCTAAATACCAGCTCATTTCGCATCCTCCTCTCCCTTTAATGCCTGGATCTCATCTCTGATCTTCGCGGCCTCGAGATAGTTCTCCTCTTTTACGGCCTGCTTCAGAAGACGTTCCTTCTCAAGGATCAGGAGGCTCTTGGCCTTCTCTTCGTCCGGCTGCTCGTCCGCCTTCGTCTCTACCTGCGTAAAGACAGGCGCCTCGTTCTCTTCTTTTCCGGGGACCTCGATATCCGCAGGGACACTGATCTCATCCGACAATCCCGGGGATCTTCCCACGTGCTTCGAGCCCATCTGCGTTCTCAGGAACATCGGGTCGATCGACTGCGCGAAAACCTTATAGCAGTCCGGACATCCGAGGAATCCGCTCTTGGTAAACTGGCTCTGCGTGATACCGCAGGTCGGGCAGCTTGCCCCTTCGTCACTTCCTTCGAGTCCTTCAAGTCCCAGTCCGAATGGTGCTTCAAAAGCACTTGCCAGCATATCCAGCGGGTTTGTCATCGCGCCGAGTGCGCCGCCCAGGCCTGATCCGAAGATTCCTCCGTTCATGAGGTTCCCCGGCATCGCTATGCCGAGTTCTCTTGCACATTCATCGCAGAGCATGAGCATCTGCGGTGCTTTTCCCGCAGTCTGCTTCATGATCTTCACGTTCGCTTCTCTTTCTTTACAACGTTGACATTTCATTTCTTATACTCCCGTTCACAGCCGGTTCTCCTTGCCCGGCGGTCTTTCCTTTCTTTCGTATTTCCGCTTCCCTGCCGGCAGGATTCTTCCGCCGCAGGCCGGCTCCGCTAGTTCGTGATCAGGCTGATCAGCATATTCTTGAAGATATCCATTCTTACAGATGCCTTCTTATCCGAATCGATACCCGACAGCGCCTTGTCGGAGATCGCCGCCTTGATCAGTCTTGCGGTCTTCTGGTCCATGACTCCGTAGTCCACGAAGTTCAGCAGGAAGATCTCCGCCTCCTGCTGCGAGATCGTCTCACCCAGCGAGTTGATCGTATGCATCAGATAGCTCGTTCCCGGCATCCTCTGCACACGCGAGATACGGATCTGTCCGCCGCCACCGCGACGGCTCTCTACGATGTAGCCCTGCCCGTTCGTGAATCTCGTCGAGATAACATACGTGATCTGGGATGGCACACAGTTCACCCGCTCAGCCAGATCGCTTCGGTTGATTACCGCCGCTCCGTTATTCTCATCGAGCATCTCCTTGATCATCATCTCGATCACATCGACTAATCTTGCCATACCCTCTCATCTCCTATCGCGCGGAAAACCCGCATCACAAACCGATACTCTCTATCTGTATAACGTCAAATTATAGTCTTTGACATTTGACTTTGACTTTCTTTGACTAATTTCATTATACAACGCCCTTTTCATATGTCAACACCCTTTCTTCATCAGTCGCGAGGTTATTGCGATATGCCATTAGTCATCTGTCTTCTGTAGTTTCCCATTTTGACCAACAGGTCATGTTCATTGGTCATTTCGCCTTGCTCGCATCATATTCTGACTAACAGATCGACTCGTGTGAGCATAAAAACAGTTTATTGGTCAAATCGTTTGACATTATTTCAAAAGTGTCGAACAATCTGACCAATACGCAGGTTTTCTTCTCTTAATAGTGATTTCATTAGTCATTTCAGTTCAAGAGAAAACAAAAATGACCAACAACTATTCGTCATTGGTCATTTTCATCTTTTTCTTGGTTAAATGTCTAATGTATTCGAAAAGCACTCGCTCTTGCACCTATCAAATTAGCCTTGTTGCTTTGCCAAAGCCATATGAGTGGCTATCACTCCAACGATCTTGCCCTGCAGAATATCGATATTGTACCCAACATCT
>CAMYWO010000027.1:0-25863 GCA_947302815.1 uncultured Clostridia bacterium
AATGATAGCGATTGTCCGTGTCATTTTCTTCCAACCTCCTTTGTTGTGAAGTGAGTTCATTAAACCAGAAAAAACGACCGTGTGATTCGACAAAAAACGACAAAAGCTACTATGATTGCTACTTTATATCTGTAGACCTTGTTGCCCGAGGGGAAAAAAGAAACCGCCCTGATCAATCAGGACGGTTTCAATTATAGTGCATCAACTGTTCTCATTTGTGATGTATGGAAAGAAATAAAACCGCTCAAAACTGGTGGCATCGCTGCTTATTCCGTTTGCTTACAAAACGTTATGAGAAAACAAGATGTTGATTAGATCAGCTGGCTGCAAGATAACAGAAATTTGCTCTTACGCCATCTTTATACTTGTGCATGGAATTGTATACTTTATAAGTGGGCATATCATAATACTTACCGTCATAAGGATCAGCAATCCTTACTGTATTTTTGTCAGACGAAATAGCTTTTATCACGACAAAGTGGCTATCGTGTGCACGGGAGACCGGCCAGCAATTATTGTCTGAGTGAACATTCTGTTGTACGAGGACAATCACAGGTGCATGCTTGTTAACGATTGTGTTATAAATATTGGTCTTAAATGAGCTAAGTGTATTAGGGGTATATTTTTTGTATTTGAAACTAGATATTCTGCTGTTGATATATGTGCACATATAGTTAGCGTTAGCTGATGAAGGGTGATCTGTATCTTTAATTGAATTAAAGACTGTTGATTCAGCAGGGGCTGAACCGTTTATGACCCTGAGTACCATTCTGACACAGGCGGCTCCACAGGTATTGCTTTTTTCCTGAGCGTAAAGAACAAAAGTCTGCGAGCACTCTTTCCAAGTTATTGCTGCCTGCACTGCTTTTACAGCATTTGAAACACCAAGATTCACAGATTCAAGTACAGATGCGGAATTTGCACTTACCGGAATGGTAATCGATAAAGCAATTCCCAAGGACAATAATAGAGTTGATATTTTTCTCATTTTTATACCTCCGTATAGTTGTTTGCCACCAATATTCAGTATATCTTTCGGTGCTTTGAAAATCTACGAAATCATAAGGAAAAACTTAGCGAAAACTTCTTGCCAAGTCAGGTAAGCAGTGGTATCATCATAGCGCAAACAGAATAAATGCATCTCTTATCAAGAGTGACGGAGGGAACTGGCCCTATGAAGTCCGGCAACCGCGGAGAGCAGCGGTGCCAAGTCCAGCAGGTGTAACCTGAAAGATGAGGATTGATATATAAGTTAACCTTTCCTCAGAAAATTCGGGAAAGGTTTTTGTTTTATACGGAGGTTTTTTATGGACAGAAACAGACAGGGTAAATGGCTTTTTACATCGGAATCCGTTACGGAGGGACATCCGGATAAGATCTGTGATCAGATCTCTGATGCAGTTCTCGACGCGATCCTTACCGATGATCCGATGGCACGTGTTGCATGCGAAACCACTTGTACAACAGGTATGGTATTCGTAATGGGTGAGATCACCACGAGCGCGTATGTCGACATTCCGTCGATCGTGCGTGATACGGTAAAGGAGATCGGCTATGACGGAAGTGATTCCGGATTTGACTATAAGACATGCGCGATCCTGACATCGATCGATGAGCAGTCTCCGGATATTGCGCAGGGCGTTAACTGCTCTCTTGAGAAGAGAGAACACACAGACGAAAGTGAACTGGATACCGGTGCCGGTGACCAGGGTATGATGTTCGGATATGCCAATAATGACACCGAAGAACTGATGCCGCTTCCGATCTCTCTGGCACACAAGCTGACACGTCGTCTGACCCAGGTCAGAAAAGAAGGACTGGTTGATTTCCTCCGCCCGGACGGAAAGAGCCAGGTTACGATCGAGTATGACGGCAGAACACCGAAGAGAATCGAAGCGGTTGTTATCTCTACTCAGCATAAAGATTCCGTCTCTTATGAAGAGCTTGCCGCTAAGGTAAAAGAACTGGTTATCTTCCCGGTTCTTCCGAAGGAGTTTGTTGATGAGAATACCAAGATCTTCATCAACCCGACAGGACGTTTTGTTGTCGGCGGTCCGCAGGGCGACAGCGGCCTTACGGGAAGAAAGATCATCGTAGATACATACGGCGGATATGCACGTCACGGCGGCGGTGCTTTCTCCGGTAAAGACCCGACGAAGGTAGACCGTTCTGCTGCATATGCTGCACGCTATATTGCGAAGAATATCGTTGCTTCCGGCATTGCTGATGAGTGCGAGATCCAGTTCGCATATGCGATCGGTGTTGCCCGTCCGGTATCTGTTATGGTGGATACTTTCGGTTCCGGTAAGATCTCCGATGAGAGAATTACCGAGATCGTAAACGAAGTATTCGATCTCCGTCCGGCAGCGATCATCCGTGATCTGGATCTGCGCCGCCCGATCTACAAGGCTACGGCAGCTTATGGTCACTTCGGAAGAAATGACGCGGGCTTCCCGTGGGAGAAGACAGATAAGGCGGAGATCCTGAAAGCAAAGGCCGGCCTTTAAGGTCTGAAGAATTATTCATTTCGGAGCAGCATATGGAAGGAATGTGTCTGGATCATTTTGTCACGAATGAACTGATACGTTCATTCGACCGGATTCTCGGAAGTAACGGACATACGTTCCTTCCTATGTCTGTCTGGAAAAAAGAGGCGTCGGAAATCCTTACGGCAGCGTATCTTGCCGCGGATTTTAAGACGCCCTGCTTTTTCTGCGAGTACAAGGATAAGCCCGAGTGCCTCGAGTATCGGAAAACCTTCGTCCAGAGCATCGTTCCCAACTGGTTTCAGGAACAGATGGATGCGGGGATACTTTCGCTTTGTTACTGGGATAAAGAAAAATCGAAACTGCACTTTTACAAGAAGTTTGACCGCGCGGTGAAGACCGGAAAAGATATCTGGGTGGCAGATAATGAGGCGATCCGTGCGGAGGCAGCGATCGCGCATCGCGTGCGGTCATTCGGCAAAGTGAGAAAGGTCGACGAAGACTGTCTGCTTCGTGTATTGAAGTGGTCGCAGATCGGAGAGAAATTTAAACTTTCCGAGGATCAGGAAGAGGTCGTACGATCGGCACTGAGTAAGAACTTCGTTATCGTCGATGGCGGTCCGGGTACCGGAAAAACTACGATCCTCCGTGTGATCTACCAGTACTATCTGAATATCTTCCCGGATGGCGTTTTCTGCTGCGCACCGACGGGAAAGGCAGCAAAGCGCATGTCAGATGTGACACATTCTCCTGCGCAGACACTGCACCGCCTTCTGGGCGCGACTTTCGACGAGGAGGATGAAAAGACATACTTCTTCTTTACGAAGGATAACCATCACCCCGGAAAAGTCTTTCTCATTGACGAAGCCAGCATGATCGATGCGGTGATCTTCTCTAAGTTTCTGGAGTCGGTCGATGATGATGCAATCATCATACTGGTCGGGGATTCGCATCAGCTTCCGTCTGTCGGCGCGGGACGTGTGCTGGCAGATCTCATCAAGTCACAAAGAGTGCCGGTATGTACACTGGTAGAGAACTTCCGTCAGCTGCATGACAGCATGATCGTAAGGAATGCTTCGCTGATCCTTCACGGTAAAGAGATGGAGTTCCCGGAGGGCGATTCGGATATCCATTTTATCTACGCCAAGCCCAAAGAAATGATGGATTACATTTCTTCGTGGATACGGGATAACAACCCGGACTGTCACGTCGATGCATGGCGGGATATGGCGATCCTCTGCCCGAGAAGATCAGGACAGGTCAGTACGGATTCGATCAATGACATGATGCAGAAACTGACGTCAAGCAGAAGAGGGAGCCGGCCTTCAGCGATCCGGGTCAGGGAAGGAGTCACGAGATACTTTTCCAAGGAAGACCGCGTGATCCAGATACGTAATGACTACAAGCTCCTCTGTAAGGAGAGTGACGGCTCGGACGGGGAGGGCGTTTTTAACGGAGATATCGGCTTTGTAAGAGATATTGAGCCGCTTTCCGAATTCCCGCTCGATATTCTTTTCGATGACGGAAGAAGGGCTTCGTATCCGACGGAACGAGTCACGGATCTTGAACTCGCATATGCGCTTACCGTACATAAATCCCAGGGCGGGGAATGGCGGAAGGTGCTTCTTGTTCTGCCGCCGGAAAGAGGCTCTCTATTCAACCGAAATCTTCTTTATACGGCTGTGACCCGTGCGAAAGAAGAACTGTGGATCCTAGGCGACAGAAAGACGATCTCCTTCATGATCGATTCGCAGTATTCCGAGACGAGAATGACTGCGCTGAAGACGTTCCTTCAAGACCAGATCGAGTCGTAAGTATGGAAAAATCAGCTCTTACCCGTGCGGTCAATACAACTATCCGTTTTCTGTTCCCTGACATCTGCATGCTGTGCGGACGGGTCCTTGTCGAGGGAGATAACTGCGGCAGAACGACCGGAAAACTGCAGATCTGTCCGTCGTGTCTTTCTGCGCTGCCGGTAAGATCGTCCTCGGAAAGATGGTTTCCCTGTCTTTCCGATCCGTATGAACAGGATCCGATCCCGGATTTTGCCGTATGGGCACTCTTTCACTATGAAGAGCCGGTGACGACACTTCTACGGAGAATGAAGTTCAACTCGAAAATCTTTTGCGGAAACTTGATCGGGGAACTGCTCGGAAGAGAGTTTCCGACGGATCTTCCCTTCGAATGGGATGCAATTATCCCGATCCCGCTGTCGGAAAAGCGTCTTCGGACAAGAGGATTCAATCAGTCGGAAATATTGGCCGGGGGACTCGCTAAACAACTGAATATCGCAGTTTGTAACAATGTTCTATCGAGAACGCGGCACACACATCAGCAGAGCAGGTTCACAAAACCGCAGGAAAGAGCGGAAAATGTCAAAGGTGCTTTTGCCGTCGGAGAAGAATGGGACATCAGCGGGTGGAATATCCTCCTGGTGGATGATATCCTGACAACCGGATCAACGCTGCATGAAGCTGCCGCAACTCTTTTTCAGGCCGGGGCGAGCCGCGTTTTCGGAGCTGTTGCCGCGACCCATCGGGAGAAGGAGAAAGGCTGATACATTTTCGCCTTTTATTTGTTACACTTTAGTAATTCCTATCACTTCACAATTTATATATATACTGGTATAATGAAATCAACCTAAAGCTGATGCTCATGTTTTTGAACCTTCATGACATAATCGGGAATCCGGTGTCGGTGCAGAGACGATCAAGCCTTACCGCTTCTTCGGAAGCGCTCCCGAGAGGAAGATCTTAGACTGCCGCAGGATACCCACCTGGCGATCGCTAGGTGTCAAAAGTGGGCGCGGTTTTGGGCTTTTATTATTGTGCAGAACAGGAATGAACATGGCGCTTTTGATTGGAGAAAAGATTCTTTTGAGACGCGGTTCCGCGAAGGGAACGTGTTTTCGTATGCCTGAATTTGCCTGATAGATAATTTTGCACAGGTCTTTCACCGATTTGTATTTTCAGTATCGCTTCCAGTCTTTTGACGGAGAGAAGGGGTACTATGCCGTGAAAGCACCGTTTTTAGGAGGAAAAACATGAAGATTTTTAATACGATGACGAGAATGAAGGAAGAGTTTGTCCCGATGGAGGAAGGCAAGGTTAAGCTTTATGCCTGCGGCCCGACGGTTTATAACTACTTCCATCTTGGTAATGCCCGTCCGTTCGTAACATTTGATACACTGCGCCGTTACCTCGAGTACAGAGGCTATGACGTAACTTTCTGCCAGAACTTCACCGACATCGACGATAAGATGATCAAGCGTGCCAACGAAGAAGGCACCACGGTAAAGGAGATCGCAGACCGCTATATTGCAGAGTACTACAAGGATGCCGATGCACTCGGTATCAAGCGTCCGACCTATCAGCCGAGAGCGACTGAGACGATGGATGAGATCATTGCCCTGATCACCGACCTGATGGATAAGGGCTATGCTTACATCATCGAGGGTGACGGTGTGTACTTTGAAGTTCCGAAGTTTAAGGAGTACGGTAAGCTCTCGCACTACAATCTGGAAGACCTCGTTGCCGGTGCAGGTGAGCGCGGTGCTTCCTATGAAGGCAAGAGAAATCCTGCGGACTTCGCCATCTGGAAGTTTAAGAAAGAAGGCGAACCTTTCTGGGATTCTCCGTGGGGTGAGGGCCGTCCGGGCTGGCACATCGAGTGCTCGGCTATGAACCGCAAGTATCTCGGTAAGACAATCGATATCCATGGCGGCGGACAGGATCTGATCTTTCCGCACCATGAGAACGAGATCGCCCAGAGCGAGGCGGCAAACGGCTGCCCGTTTGCCCATTACTGGATGCATAACGCGTTCGTTAATGTCGATAACGAGAAGATGAGTAAGTCTCTCGGCAACTTCTTCACGGTGCGCGATATCGTTGAGAAATTCCCGTACGAAGTCATCCGATTCTTCATCCTGTCCGGTCACTACAGAATGCCGATCAATTTCTCGGATGAGCTTCTGAAGTCCGCACAGAATGGTCTGGACCGTATCGCGACTGCAGTTGAGACTTCGGACTTTATCTTAAGCCATGAGGCAGATGCAGGGCTTTCCGCGAATGCAGATGCGGAAAAAGAACTTGCCGACGCTGTTGCCGAAGCGAAGGCTTCCTTCATCTCCAGAATGGATGATGATATGAATACCGCAGATGCGATCACTTCAATCTACGAACTGGTACGTGTACTGAACACACACCTGACGGCTAAGGATGTTTCCGCGTCCTCGATCAAGGCAGCTGCTGACATGATCTGCGAGCTGATGAGTGTTCTCGGTCTGGAGATCCGTGAGATCCTTAACAAGGACAGCGGCATTCCGGCAGAGGTCATGGATCTTGTGAACCAGCGTGTGGAAGCGAAGAAGAATAAGGACTTCGCGAAGGCAGATGCACTTCGTGATCAGGTATCCGAGATGGGTTACCAGATCAAGGATACTCCGCAGGGCCCGCAGGTGACGAAGAAATGATGATTCCGATCCCGCCGGAGGATATCCGTGAGGTGCCGACCTCGGTACTGGCGTATGTAGGCGACGCTGTCTATGAACTATATGTCCGCATGCACATAGTTGCCCGTTTCGGCGGACAGTCCGGAGTGCTGCATAAGAAAGCGGTCCACTACGTAAGTGCTCCTGCACAGGCACAGGCGATCCGTGTTCTTCACGATGATCTGTCCGAGGAAGAGCAGAATGTCTTTAGAAGAGGCAAGAACGGACATCAGGGAAGCATGGCGAAGAATGCCAGCCCTGCCGACTATAAGTATGCGACGGGTCTTGAGACGCTGATCGGGTACCTGTATCTGTCGGGAAAAGAAGAGAGAATGGAAGAACTGATCCGCAGGATCATCACCATACTGGAAGAAAAAGAGTAAGGAGAGCGCGGATGCGACCCAATAAACCGGGACCGAAAGGACCAAGACAAAACAGAAACGATCTTCGTGATCAGAAACCGGCAGGAAGAAGAAATCCGTCGCCGGCAGGTGATTTTGCCAAAAACAGAAGCGAAGGCGCTAACCAGACCCCGACGGATGACCGTATCGAGGGAAGAAATCCGGTCCTTGAGGCAATGCGCGCAGGCAGAACTTTCAATAAGCTCTACGTAGCTGCAAGACAGGAGAATGCCCGCCCGGATCCGACACTGGCGCGGATCATCAATATGGCTAAGGATCTTCGTATCCCCATCATGGAGGTCCCTAAGATCAGTCTCGATGAGATGAGCCAGACGCACAATCACCAGGGTGTGATCGCACAGGTCGCAAGTCACGAATATATGGAGATCGACGCGATCCTGGAACGCGCCTCGGAAAAAGGGGAAGCACCGCTTCTTCTCATTCTCGATGAATTAAAAGACGCCTATAACCTCGGCTCGATCCTGCGTATCGCAGACGCAGCCGGAGTTACCGGCGTAATTATCCCGCAGCACAGATCGATCGGATTGGATTCCATGGTGGCAAAGGCCTCGGCCGGCGCGATCGAGTATGTGCCGGTTTCCCGTGTGACGAACCTTTCCAGAACGATCCTGGAACTGAAGGATAAAGGATTCTGGATCGCGGGAACGGATGCGGAAGGTACCAACGAATACTACGATGATGTATGGTCCGGTCCGATGGCGATCGTCATCGGAAGTGAAGGCGAAGGGATGAGTAAGAATATCCGGGAGAAGTGTGACTTCCTGCTCTCGATCCCGATGGCCGGATCCGTAAACAGCCTTAACGCGGCAGTTGCTGCCGGTATCGTCGTTTTTGAAGCGGTGAAACAGCGAAGAAAGGAAAAGTGAACATGACCCTCATCTCGCGGAAAAAGTCAGGAATCCGGATCCTCCGACACTTGTCGGCGCTGATGGTTCTGTGCGTTTTTTGCGGAATGCTGGCAGCCTGTTCAGATAAGAATTCCCGAAACAAAAAGATCGATGCGCCGGAGATGGCGCGTATCCTCGTCGATTCCCTTACAGAGACAAATGACAAGGAAGAACTGTTTAACAGGATCCCGGAAGAACAGCGGGATGAGATGACTGTTTCGGAATACTATGAATACATCAGCGTGCTCCAGAAGATGATGCCGGCGGGGACACGCGCGACTTCCTTTGAAATTGTTGAGGGTGATCAGAAGGCCGGCCTTCTGGAGAGCATGATCTTCGAGAACTCTTCGGAAGAGTATGCTGACATGATCCGGCACTGTATCCCGGTACGGGTACAGATCATCGGAAGCAGAGTGTCCGGAGCTCCGGTCATTATCTATCTGCAGTCGAAGGCGGACGGTACAGTCTATCTGAGCCGCTCGTGGGCAAAAGACTGTATGGATCTTTATTCCTTCTCGAACCACTACTTCGAGTCATACACGAATGAGAATCTTACCGATGTGATCTCGCTTCTTTCTTATACGCAGAGTTCGGAACCTCTTCCGGAATCAAGAGATATCCGCAAGGAAAAAGCGAAGGAGATGATCCGCTTCTACTCGCATAATGTTAAGTCCCAGTATAAGGAATACGAGGTGGTCTCCATCGATGCGAGCAAACTGATCTATCTGCAGCCGGAAGTGCTTGACAGCCAGCTTCAGGTCAACTCGCGTCAGGTGCGTTTTTTCAGTGATCATAACGGACAGATCTCCGTAGTTGACTCGATCGAGAACGAACTGAAGACGGCGGATCTGTATCTGTATTACAACGGCCGTCGTACAGTGCGCGTTGGAGAGCGTGCCGCACCGTCACAGCTTTCGCCTCTGTTCGGAACACCGCTGTCGGTCACCTGCGGTCCGGTAGTAGAAAAGTCTCCGAATTCGAATGATCCTGAAGATGGCCTGAGGAATATTCTTATCCGCTACAAGGGATTTACGATCACTGTATATGGTGTATACCATTCTGCGAACGACTGGGACGGAACGTACACGCGTTTCCGTATCTGGGATTCGGATAAAGCAGGCATCGGTTCCGATCTTAAATCCAGCCAGTCATCTTTCGATATCCTGATGCGCTATCCGTTCGCGGATGAGACGGGCTATGTTCTCGGAATCACAAGGGATGGTGAAGAATACCAGTTCTCTGTAACGCTGGACAAAGAGCATCCGAACGAGGACGGCAGTTTCCCGATCGATACCATGATCCTGCAGAAAGGACGCGGTTAAGTTCTTTTCTTAAGGGAGAAGAATGTGCCGGAGTTCTTCTGTCTCTTCCGGAGAAAGACCGCAGGAGAAAAGAAAGTTTTCAATGCTGCCCTGATATTCCTTATCCAGATGTGCAAGCAGACGTTCCAGATTTGAAGCGTCGCTCATGTAGATGTGATGCACATTCTCCGGAGTGGAGGCGATCAGCGGCGCCACAAGTTCTTTTATATACATATAAGAAACTGCGTAGTTTTCGATAATGTCTTTTCTGTTCACGCCGCAAAGAAGATAGAAGATCGCGGCGATCAGGCCGGTACGGTCCTTACCGTGCGCGCAATGGAAAAGCACTGTCTTTTCTTTTTCTTTCAGAATCGTGCGGAGGACCTCCGCGAAGTAGGCTTTCGAGTTCTCGAACATCCAGACGTAAAGATGACCGAGCGAAGTGGAAATCGTATCTGTGATCACACCGTCATTGATATCGTCGGCGTTGATCCGGAGAAGCGGAATATTGTAATACGTAAAGGCAGGATCACGGGAAATCGTATCCGGGTGATTCTCCGCCTCCTCCGCAGAACGGAGATCGATCACGACCTGTACGGGATAAGCGGAAAGCGCAGAAATGCCGCTTGGGTCGAGACGGTCAAGTGCATCTGAACGGACCAGGCGGTGAGAAGCAGTGATTCTTCCGTCCTTCGCCTTCATTCCGCCGAGATCGCGGAGATTATAAAGCCCGGGGACCGGGATGCGCTGAGAGTCTGTTCCTGTCTGCATATTACTTTCTTCCTTTCTTCTCAGAGGATTATAGCATAGATTGAACAGATTACTCTTTATAAAGATAGAAGGAACGGAAAAGTATGGTATGATAGATAAAGTTGGAATTAGAGGGTAATACTATGAAGAAGATTTTAATCATCGAAGACAATACGGAGATCAATCACCTGATTGCCGACGCGCTGAAGAAAGCGGGTTATGATTGCAGACAGGCATTCTCCGGAACAGAAGCTCTTCTTTACTATGAGAAAGAAGATTATGATCTTGTCCTGATGGACATGATGCTTCCGGGTCTTTGCGGCGATGAGCTGTTCCCGAAGATGAAGGCGATCAAGGATGTACCGGTCATTGTCGTTTCCGCCAAGGACGAGATGGACACAAAGGTGCAGATGCTGACATCCGGCGCAGAGGACTATATCACGAAGCCTTTTGAGATCCCGGAACTGCTGGCACGTGTGGCAGTACAGATCCGAAGAGTTTCCCAGAAGTCCGGAGAGACCACTGGCGGTCAAATGACATATAAGGAGCTTACTCTGGATGAAGCATCGTTTACGGTTATGGTCAACGATAATGAAGTCCAGCTGACGAAAAGAGAATTCCAGATCCTGGCACTTCTGGTATCCCACCCCAAGCGTGTGTTTACCAAGCAGGACATCTATGACTGTGCGTGGAATGAGATCTATATCGGTGAAGATAAGACGATCAACGTGCATATCAGCAATATCCGTAAAAAACTCAAGGAGTTCACGGACACTGAGTTTATTGAAACCGTGTGGGGTATCGGATACAAGCTGGCAAAATAAGGAGTGTGTCAAATGAGCCTTATTCTTGAGACGGATAAAATCACGAAAATGTATAAAGATAAGACTGCGGTCAATCAGGTCTCCATCCATGTTGAACGTGGTGAGGTATATGGCCTGATCGGAAGAAACGGCGCCGGAAAGACGACGCTTCTGAAGATGATCGCGAATCTGGCTCAGCCGACAAGCGGTACTTTTACCATACACGGCGCCAATGGAGAGACGCAGGCGCAGATGAGATCGAAGATCGGTGTCCTGATCGAGGATCCGGGCGTATTCCAGAATCTGAATGCGTTTCAGAACCTGAAAGCGAAAGCCATCGCTGCGGGCATCAAGAACGACGAGTATCTGAAAGAACTTCTTGCCTTTGTCGGTCTTGCAAATGTCGGCAAGAAATCCGTTAAGAACTTCTCGCTGGGAATGCGTCAGCGTCTGGGAATCGCGATCGCGATGGTCAATTCCCCGGAACTGCTGCTTCTTGACGAGCCGATCAACGGACTGGACCCGCAGGGTATTGCGGAGGTCAGAGGACTGATCCACCGTCTCTGCAAGGAGAGAGGTATCTCGGTCATTATTTCCAGCCATATTCTGGAGGAACTCTCCAAGGTAGCTGACCGTTACGGTATTATCCACGAAGGTGTTCTTCTTGATGAGGCAACGAACGAAGAACTGCTTTCGCGCTGCAAGCCGCGTCTTTTCCTGAGGACATCGGATAATGAGGCAGCACGTGCGGCGCTGATCGAAATGGATATTGAGGACTACACGATCTTCGAAGATCATGTGGAGATCCGCGAGCGTGTCAATGAGAGTGGTGCGATTTCCATGAGACTTGCGCAGAAAGGTATCCAGACGCTGGAGATGAGGACCGAGGGCAACTCGCTCGAGGATTACTACTTCCGTCTTACAGGAGGTGTGCGCAATGTTTAATATTTTCCGCATGCACATGTACCGCGTGTCTAAAGCGACGTCCACACTTGTTATCGGCATACTTCTGGTGGCTTTCCTGATCTTTGGTCTGGGAATGGCACATCTTGTATATAACAACCCTCTGAATCTGGATTTTCAGACCATAATGGGAACAACCGGCGTGTTCGGTACTTTTACCGCTTCGGATTCACACCAGTTCTTCATTCAGGGGAACGACGGCTTTGTTATTCTGATCACCATCTTTGCGGTTATCCTTACGAACTGCGACTTTACCAAAGGGTTTGCCAAGAATACGTATTCGATGTTTGAGAAGAGAAGACCACTGGTCTTTGCCAAGTGGCTCGCCCTTGTGGCCTGCATAACAGGAACTTATATCGTATATTCTTTCGTAAGTCTCGGTCTCAGTGCTGCTGTTATCAAGACTTTCGAGTTCGGCAGTGCCACTGAGTATTTCCTCGGCTGGCTGGTCGTTTACATCTGCCTGATCTCACTGGTCACGGTGGTCTTCTGGATCACATCGCTCTTTAAGAGTCCGGCCGGCGGTATGGTCATCGGTGTGCTGATCGCATCCGATATGTTTATTGTGGCAGAATCGTTTATTACTCTGTTAATTATTAAGATCACCGGTTCTGAAAAGTTTATCTTTTCGGAATACTGTCTGGATTATGTATTAAAGATCTATAACTCCGGTATGGGAACTGCAGATACTGTGCGTACTGTGATCGTGGCACTGGCATATATGGCATTGGCGCTGACACTGTCGGTGTTCCTGTCGGATAAGAAGGATGTAAAGATCTGACCGCTTAACCTTTTCTTTATATTTTCTTTTGCAATACTAAACTTCTCCTTGGCGATTGATTAGGATTTGTTTTCTACAATGAACCTGTAAGCACAAGGAGGAGCGAAAAATGGATTACATTCTTACCACAAATGAATTGACAAAAACGTACGGCAAGTACAATGCGTCTAATGAAGTATCCATCCACGTTCAGCGTGGAGGTATCTACGGACTGATCGGCAGAAACGGTGCCGGTAAGACAACACTTATGAAGATGATCGGCGGTCTTTCCCGTCCGACTTCCGGATCCTTCGAGATCCGCGGAAGAAACGGTGAGACAACAGAGCAGATGATGTCGAAGGTCGGCATCCTGATCGAAGCCCCCGGTCTTTATCCCAATATGACAGCGATGCAGAACCTGACCACAAAGGCGATCGCTCTCGGAATTAAAGATAAGAAATTCCTTAAGGGCCTGCTTTCCGAGGTAGGACTTGAGAATACAGGCAAGAAGAAGGCAAAGCAGTTTTCCCTCGGCATGAAGCAGCGTCTCGGTATCGCGATGGCTCTTGTAAACCAGCCGGAACTCCTGATCCTCGACGAGCCGATCAACGGACTTGACCCGCAGGGTATCGCGGAGATGAGAAACATTCTTCACCACCTCTGCATCGATAAGGGGATCACGATCCTGATCTCCAGCCACATTCTCGACGAGCTTTCCAAGGTGGCTACCCAGTACGGTATTATCCACGAAGGAAGACTCCTGGAAGAAGAAAGCAAGGAGGAACTCTTCAGCAAGTGCTGCGAGAGACTCGAACTCCGTACAAGTGATATCAGCAAGACTCTTGAGATCCTGAATACGATGGGATTCTCCAAGATCGAAGTCAAGGATGACGCGATCAACATCTATGAGCGTCTGAACGAGAGTGGTGCGATCACAGTCGCCCTCGCAAAAGAAAATGTACAGACCAATGAGATCGCCGTTAAGACAGAGGCACTTGAAGACTATTACTTCCAGCTGACAGGAGGAAAAGAAAATGTTTAATTTGATTAAGATGAACCTGTACCGTATGAGCCGTGCGGTATCTACATGGGTAATGGCTATTGTAGCAGTTCTCTTCGGAATCATGCAGTTTTCATCTCTGAAACTGATGCTCGATGATCCGCTCAATATGTTTGACGGATCCGGAACACAGATGCTCGGATATACTGTCCTGAACGGTGTCCGTACAGTAGCTACATTCCTTCAGAATTCGAACGTTCTTATCATCCTGGCGATCTTTGTAGTTATGTTCACCAACGCAGAGCACAAGTGCGGTTTTGACAAGAACATCATCGGTATCACGAAGCATAAGTGGAAGCAGACACTGGCCAGATGGATCTCTGCCGTCATCGGTATGACAGCCCTCATCATTCTCGGTTATTCCGTAATGCTCGGCCTCTCCGCTCTGTTCATCGACAACTTCGCATTCGGCAGCGTTGCCGCTATGTTCAAGGCACTCGGTCTGATGTATCTCTCCGCAGTTACATTCTCTGCGATCTTCTTCTTCTTTACCACACTGTTCAACAATTCTGTAGGTGGTGTTGTATCTTCCCTGATCATCTCCCTTGGAATCCTGAACCTCTTTGAGCTGATCCTGGACCTCCTGGTCAAGAAGATCGTTTCTGATCCGAAGGTACTGCCGACTGACTTCTTCTATGATGCTGTATTCATTAACTTCAATCTTGAAGATCTCGCAGTTAAGACAACAATGATCTTTGTTGTGACCAGTGTGATCTACATCGTTCTTGCTCTCGGCGGAAGCATGATGCTTCAGCAGAGAAGAGACGTGAAATAACTAAGTATGACCCGCGTATCATAATACCCTCTTAGCTTGGGATAGAACACTTTCCGACAAGGATCGTGTTCTATTTCCATTCGGGAAGGATTGCTTTATAATGAAGCGTGAGTGAGAAACCGGAGGCCGAATTTGGAATACTTACTGGAAACCGAAAACATAACAAAGAGATATGGATCGATCACCGCGGTCGATCATGTGACCATGCATCTGGAACAGGGCGAGATCTACGGCCTGATCGGTAGAAACGGTGCCGGTAAGACGACGCTTCTGAAGATGCTTGCGGGATTGGCGAAGCCTACGGAGGGCACTTTCTCGATCTTCGGAGAATCGTCTGAGCAGACATCCCATATGCGTGACAGAATCGGTGTCCTGATCGAGAGCCCCGGACTCTATCCCTCGATGACGGCCTTTGAAAACATGAAGGTCAAGGCACTCATGCTGGGAATGAATGATGACGGTTTTCTAAAAGAACTGTTGTCGGACGTCGGACTTGAACATGTCGGAAAGAAGAAGGTCCGCCAGTTCTCCTTAGGTATGAAGCAGCGCCTCGGTATTGCGATGACCCTGATCGGACATCCGGACCTTCTGCTTCTCGATGAGCCTATCAACGGACTTGACCCACAGGGTATCGTGGAGATCCGTGAACTGATCGCAAGGCTTAGCAAAGAAAGAAATATTACTATCCTGATCTCGTCGCATATCCTGGAGGAACTGTCCAAGATCGCGACCAGATACGGTATCCTTCATGACGGTATGCTGATCGATGAATTCTCGCACAGCGAGCTTATGCGCCGATGCAGAGAGAGGATCGAGATCCGTCCGAGTGATCCGACAAAGGCGGCGACCGTGATCGAAGGAATGGGAATTATGGAGTATAAGGTGCTGGATAAGAGTATCATACAGATCTTCGAGCGGCTGGAGGACAGTGGTGAGATCGTTCTCGAGCTGGCGAAAAACGGTATCAAGACTCTCTCGATCACCGTTAAGAATGAGGCGCTGGAAGACTATTATCTTTCCATCACAGGACAGGCGAGAAGGTAAGATTCGGGAGGAAGGAACATGATCTACTGGGCAATACTGGCCACTATACTTTCGGTCGTTTTTCTGATCGCACTGATCCATTACCGTATGCAGATCCGTAAGAACTGTCATCAGCTCGATGTCATGCAGAAGCATACTTCGAACCAGCGTCTGACCTCTGAGGTTCCGTATAAAGAGATAAATGAACTTGTCCAGCGCATTAATGATATCTGTAACCGTTATCAGGAAGAGAAGATCATTCTTGCCAGAAATGAGAATAACCTTAAGGAAGCGATCGCGAACCTTTCGCACGATATCAGAACTCCGCTGACATCCCTCGACGGCTATGTCCAGCTTCTCGTGATGTCGGATTCTTCCGAGGAAAAAGAACATTATCTGCAGATCATCCAGAACCGTATCTCCAGTCTCAAGGAACTTCTCGAAGAACTCTTTACCTACACGAAGATGCAGGATCAGAACTATGAGCTCGCGGTCGTTCCGATGGATGGCGGACACTGTATCTGTGAGACGGTCCTGGCTTTTTACGAGGACTTTGAAAAGCGCGGTCTTGAGCCGGATGTGAACTTCTGTGAAGAAGAGCTGCCGATCATTGCCAATGAAGTGGCACTGCGCCGGGTGATCCAGAATATCGTGAAAAATGCACTGGTCCACGGCGTGAGCCGTATCGGCCTTACACTAGAGAAAAAAGACGATAAGCTTCATTTCTCATGCTATAACGATAAGAAGCCGGGTGAGGTCATCGATGTCGAGCAGATCTTCGACCGTTTCTATAAAGGAGATAAGGCCAGAACATCTACATCTACGGGCCTGGGCCTGGCTATCGCAAAGGGGCTGGTCGAGCGCATGAAGGGTACGATCTCCGCGGAAGTGAAGGATGAACTGTTCATTCTGGACATTTTCCTCCCGCTCTCTCCTAAGTCTGCTTCTGAAAAAGAGAGAATTATTGAAAAATAGCATTGACAAGATTTAGTCTTGGGACTAAAATACATCATGCTGTGCAAGCGGCAAACATTATTTGCGCCCGTAGCTCAACTGGATAGAGTGTCTGACTACGGATCAGAAGGTTGTGGATTCGATCTCTGCCGGGCGCGCCAATTAAGAAGGACTGTTCTCCCGGGAACAGTCCTTTTGCATTACTGCGGAGTATAAGTGCTTTTCAAAAGGCTTAGGATCCGCCTCGGGACATGCTCATGAAAACATGATTGAATTACGGAAAGTTCTGTGATAAAATACCTGTTCGTGTGACTTAATATATTATATATATGGAGGAGATAGATATGTCGTCTGTTGAGAAGAAGGATAACAATATTGTCGTTATCTCACTGGAAGCATCCGCCGAAGAATTTAAGGACGCTCTGCAGAAGTCCTTTAACAAGAATAAGAACCGTTTTCAGATCCCGGGTTTCCGTAAGGGAAAAGCACCGTACAAGCTCGTTAAGCAGTACTATGGTGAGGGAGTCCTCTACGATGACGCTATCGACTTCGTCGTAAACCCTGCATACACCGCAGCAATCAAGGAGCATGACCTCAAGGTCGTTTCCCGTCCGGAGCTCGATATCCAGGAGATCGGTGAAGATAAGGGTATCAAGTACACAATTTCCGTAACCGTTAAGCCGGAAGTTGAACTTGGCAAGTACGAGGGTGTTGAGGCTGAGTACAAGCTCAATGCTCCGACAGATGAGACAGTAGAAGCTGAGCTGAAGCGTCAGCAGGACAGAAACGGCCGTATGGTTCCGGTTGAGGGACGTGCAGTCGAGGATGGCGATACAGTAACGATCGACTACGAAGGTTTCGTAGATGGTGTTGCTTTTGATGGCGGTAAGGACGAGGGTCACGATCTGAAGATCGGTTCCAACTCTTTCATCCCGGGCTTCGAAGAGCAGCTGATCGGTCATAACATCGACGAAGAGTTCCCGATCACAGTTACATTCCCGGAGGATTATCACGCTGAGAACCTCAAGGGCAAGGAAGCTACATTCCAGATCAAGCTCCACGCTATCAAGGTAAAGGAACTGCCGGAGCTCGATGATGATTTCGCTAAGGATGTTTCCGAGTTCGATACTCTCGATGAGTACAAGGCTGACATCAAGAAGACACAGACAGAGCAGGCTGAGAAGGCAGCTCAGGACCGCTTCGAGAATGAAGTTGTTAAGGCTGTATGCGAGAATGCCAAGGTTGATATTCCGGAGTGCATGGTTGACTCCGAGATCGACAGCATGATCGACGAGCAGAACTACCGCATGCGTTCCCAGGGCCTGGACCTCAACACATATCTCCAGTACATGGGTCAGACCATGGAAGAGTACCGTTCCGGTATCCGCACGATGGCGGAGACACGCGTAAAGAGCTCTCTGGTTCTCGAGGCTTGCGCTAAGGCGATGAACATCGAGGCAACTGACGCTGATGTTGAAGAAGAAGCTGAGAAGATCGCTGCTCAGTACGGCATGAAGAAAGAAGACTTCATGGCTAGAATCAAGGATAACGATCAGTTCATCCGTGACAGCATCATCGGCAGAAAGACAGTAGATGCTCTTGCTGAGAAGGCTGTTAAGACTGAGCCGAAGGAAGAAGAGAAGAAGGAAGAGAAGACTGAAGAGTAATCTTCCCGATCAGTTAGAACTTCAGGGACTGCCGCTTTCGGGCGGCAGTCCTTTTCTTTTCCCGGATCCGAAAATGAAAAGGATTCGTAACATAGATTAATTGAAAGACCTATGCAGTTAGGTTAACATGATATAAGAATACATAGGCGGAAAGTGCTTTTCGGGCAGTGATCCGCCACGGTGTGAGAGGTAAATATGGGTAAAGACGACATACTTGATTTTGACGGAATCATCCATTGCTCTTTCTGCGGAAAGGGTGAGAATGAGGTATCCCGCATGCTCGCGGGCCCGCCGGGCATCTACATCTGCAATGAGTGTGTGATGATCTGCGAATCGATCCTGGCAGAAGATGAGCTGGGGATCAAGACGACCAAGGGCAGCGGCACCGGTCCTAAGGATCACCTGCCGACACCGTCTGAACTGAAGGCGGCGCTCGATGAGTATGTCATCGGTCAGGAGCAGGCGAAAAAAGCACTGTCCGTTGCCGTATACAATCACTACAAGCGCGTTTTCTCCAAGTTCAGCAGCACAGACGATATCGAGCTTACGAAGAGTAATATCCTTCTGATCGGTCCGACGGGATGCGGTAAGACACTTCTTGCCCAGACACTGGCCCGTGCGCTCAATGTTCCTTTTGCAATTGCTGATGCAACCACGCTGACCGAGGCCGGCTACGTTGGTGAGGATGTCGAGAATATCCTCCTTAAGCTCCTCCAGGCAGCGGATTATAACGTAGAATCTGCCCAGCGCGGCATCATCTATATCGATGAGATCGATAAGATCACAAAGAAGTCCGAGAACCCGTCCATCACGAGAGACGTCAGCGGTGAAGGCGTACAGCAGGCACTGCTGAAGATCCTCGAGAGTACGGTCGCGAACGTTCCTCCGCAAGGCGGAAGAAAGCACCCGCATCAGGAGTTTATCCAGATCGATACGACCAACATCCTCTTTATCTGCGGCGGTGCTTTTGACGGACTCGAGAAGATCATCGAGCAGCGCGTAGGTAAGAAGAACTTCGGTTTCGGCGCGGAGATCGTCTCCCAGCAGGAGAAGCAGGCGGGCGAATGGCTTTCGCAGCTCGTACCGCAGGACCTCATGAAGTTCGGCCTTATTCCTGAGTTTATCGGCCGTGTACCGATCAACGTAACACTTGACGGTCTTGATGAGGAAGCACTGATCCGTATCCTCAGAGAGCCGAAGAATGCGCTTCTGAAGCAGTACTGGAAGATGCTGAAGATGGATGGCGTCGAGCTTGAGTTCGACGATGACGCAGTTGTCGAGATCGCGAAGAAAGCCATCGAGAGAAAGACCGGTGCACGTGGTCTTCGTGCGATCCTTGAAGATCTCATGCTCGATATCATGTACGACGTTCCGTCCCAGCAGGATGCCGTCAAGTGCATCGTGCATAAGGAGTGCGTCACCGAGGGTACCCGACCGGAGCTGATCAAGGGCGCTAAGCCGAAAAAGTCCAGATCCAGAAGCGGCAGCGAGAAGACCGAGGAAAAAGGTGCCTGATTTGAGGTAATGTCTTATGGCAAAAAAACTGAAGAAGCTTCTGCAGGAAGCTGAAAGCTTTATTTCGGAATACGATCAGGTTCGCGCGAATGGCGGAACCGGTGATAGAAGCAGGCTTGAAAGCCTGCTTTCGTATATGCACAGATGGCTCCTGTATTTCCAGCATGAGCGGCTGATCCATCTGATCGTAACAGTGTTATTCGCACTGGCGATGCTGATCGTCTTCGGTATTTTCATTGTGTCCGGAGAATGGTACGTACTTATGCTCCTGGCCTTGATCGTGGTTCTGCTCTTTCCCTATATCGTGCACTACTACCACTTGGAAAACGGTGTACAGAAAATGTATACTTTGATTGATGAACTTGAAAAACGAAAGGGGCAATGACTATGGCAAACAGTAAGTACTATATCTGTCTGGATATCGGCGGGACTAAAGTCCTGGGCGTTATCTTCAACAGCAAGCGTGAGATCGTGTACCGTGTGAAGAAAAAGACGAAAGCCAGCGGTGACGATTCACAGAATATCGAGAATACGATCATTTCCCTTGTGGAGCAGCTGATCTCCGAATACAACATTTCCATCAAGGACGTGGCGGCGATTGCGGCAGGTGCTCCGGGTGTTATCAATATCGAAAAGGGAATAGTGCTTTTCTCACCGAATCTTCCCTGGAGAAACTACGAGATCAAGAAGGCGATCGAGAAGAAGTTCAAGGTGCCTTTCTTCATCGGAAATGACGTCAATGTCGGTGTTTACGGTGAGTGGAAGTACGGTGCGGCGAAGGGGCTTACCCAGGTCGTGGGACTCTTTGTAGGAACCGGTATGGGCGCAGGTCTGATCGTCGATGGCAAGCTCTTTACCGGACACCTTGATAAGGGCGCGGAGTGCGGCCATATGGTGCTCGATCCGGAAGGCCCGAAGTGCAACTGCGGACAGCGAGGATGCCTCGAGGCTTTCTCCAGTAAGCAGGGAATCTCCGATTATATCCGTACGCAGGCGGCCAGAGGAAGAAATACTTCTATGGCCAAAGCGGTCTCGAAGGGCGTCTTTAAGAGCAAAGCACTGAAAGCGGCATACGATGAAGGTGATGAGGTAGCGATCGAGGCGATCGACCGTGCCTGCCATTATCTGGCGATCGGTATCGGCAATCTCATCAATACATTCAGCCCGGAGATGGTCGTTCTTGGCGGTGGTGTCATGGAAGCCATGGGCGGTGTTTTCCTCGAGAAAGTGCTCAAAGAAGTCGACAGATACTGCATGCCGTCGATCAGGGATACCGTTACGATCAAGGCTGCGGCACTGGGTGACGACTCGATCCTCTACGGTGCGCTTGCGATGATCGACGAGATGCTGAAAGCATAAGGGCGTACAGGGAAAAGAAGGTCAGGAATCCTTCTTGTTATAACGTACAGATTCATAGAGGGAGGTCAGTTCAGAGATGGACGGATCTCCTTTCTCTTTGATCTGCTCTTCGATCTGACGGGGAGAAGTTGCCGCCTTGACCGTGATCCCGTTTTTCATGGCACGGGTGACTGTGTGGTAGTACTTCTTCCTTATCTTTCCTTCATAACCTTCACCGAAGTCATGGCGGGACAGAAGCCCTTTATTCTTTTTCGGAACATCTTCGATGATATCGATAACCACGTTGTTCTCTACGACTTTTTCGGTCCCTTCTGCGACACGGAAACGCTTGATCAGTTTGCGGAGCGTGCTGATGAAGATGAAGAAGAAAGCTAGTGCGAGCGCAACCACGATGATTACCGTAATGATCATAGCAGTATCTGACGGTTCGTAACCCTCGGTGTCCGGATGAACCATTTCAGCGCCCTGATTGTTATATTCTCCGGCGGAGGGAGCGAGCAGTTTCTGGAACCAGCCGATGATCGTGCCGAAGAATGTAAAAATGGCACCGATGACCACCTGAACAACGGTGGAGATGGTTTCGATCGGCATAAAGAGCAGAAGGATAAGTGCGAAGCCGATGCCGCCGAAGATCAGGACGATGGTGTAGTGATTCTGACTCTTCATGCTCTTGATCGGCTGTGTCGAGGAGTGAAGATTGTGATAGTACTTCGTATCGAAAACATCGAGCTGTCTGGCGGCAAAGTGAAGTCCGACGATAACGATCGCGTCCAGCAGAACATAGAAATTACGGTCCAGCGCGCCCATGATCGTAATGATAAAAAGGAGTACCGTATGGACCGACAGCAGAACGACAAGGTTATCGAACGTGACATGTCGTGTCTTTCTCGAATAACGGTGCGTCAGAGAGTGCATGAACAGGGCAAATACAGATATACCGATAAAAACGGTACAGCCTATGGCCTGTCCTTTGCCTTCCAGGAAGATGAAATAGAAGCCCGTGACATAAACCACACCGGCAAGGAGGTGAAGTGCCAGCATAAGAGGCTGTGAGATGCGAAGCCTCCGGATAAGGACAAAGGCAACGCAGGGAATCGCACCGAGACAGAGATGGGCATAATTCATATCCTCGACGATGAAGTATACCAGGCACATGACTTCAACAGAAATCATGGTGAAGCAGGCCATCAGAGAAGTCATGATCTCGATCACGAGATAGTCGGAGACGAAACGCTGTTTCTCAGGGTTATCTGTCATTGCCCTTCACCTCCCATCTCATGTAGTTCGAAGCAATATTCGATTCCAGGGCGACAGGAGATGCTGTCCGGAAGCAGGGCATGACCCACAAAAGTGAAGAACGCTTCGCCTTAAGGTCAATAAGTACGGTTCGGAAAGCACTGTCATACTTCGGTGAGATTACGACGATGTAGTCATTCGCACCTGTATTGGAGATATATTCATCAATGAGGTCGGCAAAGGGAACGACTCCGGCAGAAATGTCGATCCTGGCAAGAGCCAGACCTCTGCGCATCGCTTCATCTCCTTCCGAGACAAATGAGTCCACCACGGGGATGCCTGTGATCGCGTCTCTTCCGTTGGTGAAGATCTGTGACGGGATGCCTGCGGCAGAAAGCTCTGCGGAATAGGAGTATGCCAGACTGATGGCCTTCTCCAGAAGAGCAAGGGACTCCTTCATGTTATAGAATTCCAGATTCACGAAGATAGACACCTGTCTTGTGGAAGTGGAAGTGTTCTGGTTGACCATGAAATCGCCGGCTCGGGCGGTTGCTGTCCAGTTAATGGAACGCATGGGATCCCAGGGCTGGTATTCACGGATGCCGGAAAAAGAGAACGGATCTGTCAGGAGAGTTCTTCTCTGAAGAACATCACTGAAGGTTACGGACAGAAGTGTCTGCATCTCCGGAAGCGGGACCATCTCCGGAAGGATCGTGATGCTGGCGTTATTGTCGAAAGAGCGTGCGATCTTCTCAACCAGAAGAATATCCGAAGTGGTGAGATTTACACGAACGAAAGAATAGTAGCCGCGTCTGACGCACTTCACCTTGATTTTGCGGGTGTGGCGGGAATTCGGCTTCATGGTGAGCATGTCTTCACGGTAGATCAGGTCCGACAGAGAGGAGTTCGTCATATCGAGAAATTCCAGAGATGTCGGGGACTCGAACTTCAGAAGGACAAAGGGAAGAGGAAGCTTCTTATTATTCTCGGCTACCTCGATGACTTCGATCACTTCTCCGTAACTTGCGACCGGTTTGGAAAACGACACATGAAGAGAAAGATCATCCAGCGCATGCTTGCGGTAGTAGATCAGTTCAACGATTGCCAGAATGGCCAGCAGGGCAAGAAAAACGATCAGTATCATTTGTTCGCGAAGTTCTCTGTCGGGCAGGCGACCTGTTCCAGAATGGAACGGATCACAGATGCGGCGTGGTCGTGCTGGGTCAGGATGCCGCCGTCCTTAGAGAGCGCGCCGGAGGCGTGCATGGAAAGACGGTGGGCAAGGACCGGAACAGCCAGTTCCTTGATATCATCGGGAGTAACAAAGGTGCGGCCGGAAAGAAGTGCCAGTGCTTTTGCCGCAGCGACAAGAGCGAGAAGAGCACGGGGGCTCGCACCGATACGTACTTCCTGGGAAGATCTTGTGGCCTCGACGACCGAGGTGGCGTAATCGTAAACGCAGTCGGCAACATAGACCTCGGAGGCCTCCTTCGCCATAGCGAGAAGTTCGTCCGGAGTAGCGACGGAACCGAGAGTGGTGAGCGGATCGGATGTGGCGAAACGCTTCAGGATCTGAATGCTCTCTTCGTGTGTCGGATAGTCCATCGAGAGCATCAGCAGAAAGCGGTCGAGCTGAGCTTCCGGAAGGGAGAATGTACCCTGGGACTCGATCGGGTTCTGCGTCGCGATAACGAGGAACGGCGGCGGGAGAACACGGGTCTCGCCATCTACGGTGACCTGCTTCTCTTCCATACACTCGAGGAGAGAAGACTGTGTTCTTGCGGTGGCACGGTTGATCTCGTCTGCAAGAAGAATATTCGTGAAGATCGGACCTTCACGGAAGATGAACTTGTCGGCGGATCTGTCAAAGTAGTGGATACCCGTTAAGTCGGAAGGAAGAAGGTCGATCGTAAACTGGACACGCTTGAATTTCAGGTCCAGAGACTGGGCAAGGGCTCTCGCGGTCTTGGTCTTGCCTGTACCGGGAACGTCCTCGAGGAGCACGTGACCACCGGTCAGAAGAGCGACCATAAGAAGCTTGATCTGCTTATCTTTTCCTACGATGACCTGATTTACATTGCTGATGATCTTCGAAGCAACGGCGCCTGCCGCTGTCTGTTCACTGACTGCCATACTTACCTCCGGATACGGTAAAGATTACTCACTGATTGTAGTCTTATGCACGAAGGGGATATGTCACAAAAGTAAGATTAATGATATAAAACCCAACGTTTTTTAATTATACATTATATTAGGCACTTTGTCAGTTGACACTTCATTCCCTGAAAACTATTATAATAAGACCGATATTATGGACTAATTGTGTAGAAAATCGGCACGAAACGTTTTAGGAGGGATCAATATGACAGATCAACTGCGTCAGATCGGTGAGCGTATTGCGGCACTTCGTGAGATCGAAGAGATCGATGTGAAGACAATGGCTGCAAGGCTTGAAATGTCCGAAGAAGACTACATTCTTTATGAAGAAGGAAAGAAAGACTTTTCCGTCTCTTTTCTCAACAACGTCGCGGTGATTTTGGGCGTCGACATGGTCGATATTATGGTCGGTGATTCACCGAAACTCTCTATAGCGTGTGTCGTCCGCAAGGGCGAGGGATTTGAAATTGACCGCCGTGCGGCATACAACTATAAACATTTAGCATTTACATTCAGAAAAAAGATCGCGGAACCGTTTTATGTAACGGTTGAACCGAATGATATAGAGAAGCCGACCCAGCATGCACATGAGGGTCAGGAATTCGACTACGTACTCGAAGGTTCGATGACTTTCTTCATCGGCGACATCGTCTATGAGTTAAACGAAGGCGACAGTGTGTACTTCAATTCCGATATTCCGCATGCTATGAAGGCGACAAACGGAAAACCGTGTAAATTCCTGGCGATCGTAATGAAAGGGGATATTTGATCCGTGGCAATATACGAAGAATTTGTAGGGAGAAACAGAGACGATTTCGTTACCCTCGATGACCTTAAGAAAAACTATAAAGTAACTTATCCGGAGACGTTCAACTTTGCATATGACGTTATGGATAAGATCGCAGAGAGAACACCGGACAAGCCGGCGATCCTGTGGGTAAGCAAACACAACGAAGAGAAGAGATTTACTTTCGGTGATGTAAGAAAGTATTCCAATATGTGTGCCAACTTCTTCAAGAGCCAGGGCATCAAGAAGGGCGACCGCGTCCTCCTGGTTCTTAAGAGAGGTTACCAGTTCTGGTTCTCGGTTCTGGCACTTCACAAGATCGGCGCCGTTACCGTTATGGCAACCAACCAGCTGATGGCAAAAGACTATGTCTACCGTGTCAACAGCGCACATATCAAGATGGCGGTCATCACAGGTGATGACGACTGCACCGAGAGATTCGATGAGGATATGGACCAGTACGATCACG
>CAMYWO010000028.1:0-25347 GCA_947302815.1 uncultured Clostridia bacterium
GGGACAGATCTTCCTTAACGAGGAAGCGGTACATGGTCGGCGGTGCGCAGAATGTCGTTACGTGATACTTGGCAAACATCGGCAGGATCTCGTTGGCATGGAATCTGTCGAAGTCGAAGGTGAATGTCGGTGCTTCACAGAGCCACTGTCCGTAGAGTTTACCCCAGAGGGACTTACCCCAGCCGGTATCGGAGATCGTGAAGTGCAGGCCGTTCGGATCGACGTTGTGCCAGTACTTCGCGGTCGCGAAATGACCGAGAGAATACTTGTGGGAGTGAGCCGCAATCTTCGGATATCCGGTCGTACCGGAAGTGAAGAACATGACCATCGGATCGTCGCCCTGGGTCGCATTTGCCGGACGCTCATATACGTCGCTGAAAGCCGGCATCTCATAGTTGAAGTTATGCCATTTTCCGCTCATGCCTTCCATCGGGAGGAAGCCGTTTGCGCCCTCCGCGAAAAGCACCGGTTCGCTCTTCAGTCCTGCTTCGTCAACGGAAGCTTTTCCTTCTAAGACCTTGAGGAGGTTGACACCCGCTTCGTCATCGGCACCGTTGGCCATTACGAGGGTGATATCCAGACCTGCATTCTCAGCTGCTTTCTGTGCTTCGAGTGCCGTGTCGCCGTTACCGGTGATGACGATCGCGGATACGCCTGCGGACTTGAAGCGGTAATCGAAGTCGTGCTCTTTCAGAAGGTTCGTGGCCGGGATCGCGATCGCACCGATCTTGTGAAGTGCGAGGATCGAGAACCAGAACTGGTAGTGACGCTTCAGGACGAGCATGACTCGGTCGCCGTGTTTGATGCCGAGGCTCTCGAAGTAGTTCGCGGTCATCGCCGTGAACTTCTTCATCTCTTCAAATGTGAAGCGGTGATCGGTCTTTCCGTCTTTTGCGACCCACATCATGGATGTCTTGTTCGGGTCTTTATCTGCCATCGCATCTACAAGATCGAAAGCAAAGTTGAACTTATCTGCTTCCGGTGTGTAGGTGATCGATGTCAGTTTATTATTTGCATCGAGTGTATCGGTAACATACTTTCTGTATACCGGATTCGGTACTGCAGCCAGATCGAAGTTGGTCTTGTTATCTTCAACATAAGAAGTCTGGACGGTCTTCTCGTAGGTCGCGCCCTGGGTCCACTTCTCCGGATTGAGGACGATCGCATAGAAGGTGCAGTCTTCGCCGCCGATCGCATACTCGTTATGCGGTGTTCTACTGTCGAAGAAGATGGAGTCGCCGGGATACAGGATCTCGGAGTGGTCACGGAGCATGACTTTCAGGCAGCCCTTGGTAACGATGTTGAGCTCCTGGCCGGAGTGGGTGACAAGTTTATACGGCGGGTTCAGGGCTTCCTCGGAATAAGGAATGGTGACCTCAAAAGGCTCACACAGTTTGTTTCTGAAAAGGTGGCCCAGACGCATGTATTTGTATCCGGCACGGCGGGTGATCGGAAGACCTTCGCCCTTTCTGGTTACGGCATATTCACGAAGTGCCGGTGTCGTACCTTCCATAAGTTCGGAGATCTCGACGCCGCAGAGATTGGCAACTTTATATACGAAGGTGAAGCTGAAGTCTTCCTGGCCTTCTTCGTATTTCACGTACTCTTCCTCAGTGATCTCGACTTTCTCGGCCATATCCTTGGTGGAAAGTCCCATGTCCAGACGCAGTGCTTTGATACGGCTGGCTACTTCCGAGATCTTCTGCTCAAGAAGACCGCCCTGATCGCCGTTTCTCAATAATGTTTCGTTCTTTTCTAGTTCGCTCATTTTCCAATTCCTCCATAAGCTCCCTACAAGCTGCGTCTTTCCTTCGCTTTTCGAGCCCGTCCGTGTGAAACGTCCGGTCTTTGTCCGCCCGGTTTCCGGAGCAATAAAAAACGCCCCAACGTCCACCTTCGGACATTGAGACGGCTATTTACCGCGGTACCACTCAATTTGCGAAATACTTTCGCCACTTAATAGGTTCTATCAAACCCGTTGCCTTAACGCGGCTCTTACGTGTACAGTCTACTCAAGTCATAAGACTCATTCGGTGTACCAGCTCGGAAGCGATAGTCATCTGGATCATCCCGGATACCGGCTTTCAGCAGTGCGCCGGCTCTCTGTGAGGCGAAATGGTCACGACCTTCTTCGTCATCGCTTTTTCATGAGGTGATAATAATCCTCGAAAAATCCTTTGTCAACACTTTTTTTTCACAATCGTTCCAACTTTAGGTATATTTACGTTTGTATTATATGGTGTATAATTTAACCTAGGGTTAAAAGAAGTTTACAGATTGGTTGTCTGAATGGAATATGGAGGAAAAATGAGAGGGTCAAAGAGAGTTATCCGGCTGGTGGCAATTCTCCTGCTGCTGGCGGTTACTGCAGGTCTTTGCGGCTGCAAAAAAGATACAAGAACGAAGGATGATTTTCAGAATGAAGCTACGGAACTCAGTAATTATCTGATCCGCCGTATTTTCATTGCCGATTACGCTTCGGTGAAGAAGTACATCAGCAAGGATGAACAGTCCAAGGTCGAGCCCATCATTTCGAATATGGACACCCGTCTTTACAAAGATGCGAACATCGAGGTCACGATGGTGTATACCGATCCGGTGACGTACGAGACGGAGATCGAATACCGCATCACGCTCAAGTTCGAGAGAAATACGAATTCTTTCTTCTGCCAGATGACGATGAGCCGGTCCGGATCCAGCTGGAAGATCAGCAATGCCCTTCCGTTCTGCAAGGACATGGACATGATCAACGATACTTATGTGAACGGGATGATCGAAGATGAAAACAACAGATTGTAATATTTCGGTAAGTGCGGGAGAGAAGTTCTTCCGCATCGATACCGAGAACACGAGTTATGTAATCGCAGTTAAAGATGGCCTATATTTAGGCCATTTCTATTATGGTCCGCGAATCCGCGACCTCGACCTTTCCTACCGGACGGCTTTCGCGCCCGAGAACGCACTTCGGGAGCATGAACCCGAGATGGTCGTCTTCATGGACTGCTCCCGCTTCGAGTATCCGGGCTGGGGCAAGGGCGATTCGCGTGAGGGTGCGCTAAAAGCACTTTTCCCGGATGGTACTTCCTGTGTCGATCTTAGGTATCAGGGCTATGAGATTTTGTCGGGAAAAGCACCTGTGCCCGGGCTTCCTTCTACGTTTGCCGGGGAAGAGGAGATCTCTACGCTTAAGATCGATCTGAAAGATCCGCTTACAGGACTTAAAGTATCGCTCTACTACAGTGCTTTTTACGCATGCGACGTGATAGCGAGAAGAGTGGAAGTAAGGAACGAAGGTACGACTGACACAGTCCTTCAGAGAGTGCTTTCGGCGACGATGGATATGCACGCGAATGACCGGAAGGGAAGACCCTTCGACCTTCTGACGTTCCACGGGACATGGGCAAGAGAGTTTACAAGAGAGATCCGCCCGATCGGGTTTGGAAGGACCGGCGTCGCGTCAATCTGCGGCAAGACCGGCAACCGTGCCCAGAGTTTCCTCGGACTCGTATCGCCTGACATCACGCAGGACAGCGGTGAAGTGTTCGGCATGCATCTTCTTTATTCCGGCAACTTCAGCTCGATGGTCGAGAAGAGCCCGAATGATGAGATCCGCGTATCGATGGGTATCCATCCGGAGGAGTTCACCTGGAACCTGAAGCCGGGCGAGGTTTTCTACTCGCCGGAGGTCGTCATGACGTATTCCGATCAGGGCCTGGGCAGGATGACCCGCTCCTTCCACGATCTTTTCCGCGAACATCTGATCCGCGGCAAGTACAGAAATATGAAGCGTCCGATCCTGATCAACAACTGGGAAGCGACGTACTTCGACTTTGATATGGATAAGCTTCTTTCGATTGCGAAGCAGGCGGCTGAGTGCGGCATCGAGATGCTGGTTGTCGACGACGGCTGGTTCGGAAGAAGAAATGATCCGAATACGAGTCTCGGTGACTGGACCGTCAACGAGGAGAAACTGCCCGGAGGCCTTAAGTTCCTGAGCGACAGACTCTCGGAAATGGGCATGAAGCTTGGTGTCTGGTTTGAGCCGGAGATGGTCTCGCCGGATTCCGACCTCTATCGTGCGCATCCGGACTGGGCGATCAGCATTCCGGGAAGAGATCCTTCCAGAAGCCGTAACCAGCTCGTGCTGGATGTATCGAGACAGGATGTCCGCGACTACCTGATCTCCATGATTTCCGATGTTATAAAGACGGCGAATGTCGCTTACGTGAAGTGGGATATGAACCGCCATCTTTCTGACCTTTACAGTGCGGACCTTCCTGCCGGTAGGCAGGGTGAGCTGCTGCACCGTTTCGTACTCGGTGTATACGATCTTCAGGAGCGGCTGCTTCAGGCTTTTCCGGATCTGCTTCTTGAGAACTGCAGCAGCGGCGGCGCGAGATTTGACGCCGGCATGCTCTACTACAGCCCGCAGATCTGGACTTCCGATGATACCGATGCATTTGAAAGAGTCCGCATCCAGGAGGGCGCGGAGACGCTTTATCCGCTTTCCTGTCTCGGTGCGCATGTATCGATCTGCCCGAATCATGTGACGGGAAGAACGGTGCCCTTTATGACCAGAGGTCATGTAGCGCTTGCCGGCACCTTCGGATATGAACTGGATATAACCAAACTGACCGATGAGGAGAGAAAACTGATCTCCCGCCAGGTAGTGCTTTTCCATACGTATAATGACCTTATAAGAAACGGCGATTACTACCGTATCGCGTCCTATCGCGAGAATGGCCTGTATGACTGCTACGGCGTCATCTCGAAGGATAAGTCGGAGATGCTCATGACGTTTGTTCATATGATGAACCAGCCGTGCCGGCCGAACCGTCTGATCTTCCTTCGCGGGCTCGATCCGGACAAGCGTTATGAGGTCACGAAGGTCAGCACCAGCGAGATCAAGGACGGCGAAGAAGAGGCATCTCCGGTCGCGGAAGCTTATGGCAGCACGCTGATGAATGCGGGACTTGTGATCCCGTGCATGTATGGTGATTTCCAGTCGGTACTGTATCTGATAAAGGAGAAGAAATGATCGACTGCACGATTCTTCATCTTCTGGACGGAGCACGTCAGGCGAAAGGCCTGACTGTGATCATTGACGTATTCCGTGCGTTTTCCCTCGAGTGCTATCTTTACGATCTCGGCGCATCGCTGGTGCGCCCTGTCGGATCGGTCGAGGATGCGTTTTCACTACACGAGAAGATACCGGGTTCCGTCCTGATCGGCGAGCGTCACGGGATTAAGATCGAGGGGTTCGATTTCGGTAATTCGCCGTCCCAGGTCGAGGCGGCTGCCGAGAGAATCAGGGGACGTGTCGTGATTCATACGACCAGTGCAGGCACGCAGGGAATCATCAACGCAGGATCGGCAGACGAGATCCTTACGGGAAGCCTTGTAAACGCGCGTGCTGTTGCGCAGTATATCCGTGAACATGCAGGCGGCGGTTCCCGCCCCGTGTCGATTGTTGCGATGGGTACTTCGGCAAAGGTTCCCGCTGCCGAGGATGAACTCTGCGCGGAATATATCGAAGCTTATGTAAATGAAAAAGAGATCCCGCCGTCTTTTGAACAAAGGCGGCAGGATCTGAAATTCCTGGATGGCAAGAGGTTCTTCGACCCCTCTCTCTCCGAGCACTTCCCGGAGAAGGATTACTATATGTGCATCCAGCAGGACATCTTTCCGTTCGTGCTTCGTATCGGAAGAGATGACCTCGGGTTCTTCTCGGAGAAGATCCCGGTCCTTTATCAGGACGTCTGATTTGCTTCTACATCAACAACGATCTGCATCTCTTTCCCGTTACGGATGATCGTCAGCTTGAGTTTTCCGCCGATGCCGGCATCGTTGATATGGCTTTTCAGTTCGGACATATCCGTGATCTTTTCGCCATCGATCTCGATGATGACGTCTCCGGCTTTGATGCCGGCTCTCTCTGCCGGGCTGTCGGGAATGATGTCATGAATACCGACACCCTCGTCCACATTGTATGTCGACTGGTTCTGAGCGGTGATCGTCTCAGCATATACACCGATGTACGGCTTCTCAACGTATCCCTGTTCAACGAGACTCTCGATGATGTCGCGTACGCTGTTGATCGGGATCGCGAAGCAGATGCTCTCGATCGATGCGTCGGCGGCACCATTGTTCGAATACTTGGCATTGGTAATGCCGATGACCTCTCCGTACATGTTGAAGAGTGCGCCGCCGGAGTTACCGGAGTTGATGGCGCAGTCTGTCTGGATCAGGTTCATCGATGTGCCGTTGATCGTGACTGCACGGTTCAAGGCGCTGATGCAGCCCTTTGTCAGGGAGAAGGTCAGCTCGCCGAGCGGGTTACCGATCGCGACGACATCGTCACCGACATTCATCTTGTCGGAGTCGCCGAG
Source organism: uncultured Clostridia bacterium (assembly GCA_947302815.1). GTDB lineage: Bacteria > Bacillota > Clostridia > Saccharofermentanales > Saccharofermentanaceae > Scatonaster. The sequence continues at coordinate 6,390 of CAMYWO010000028.1, forward strand.
GATGACCGGGGTAAGACCCTTAGCATCGATCTTCAGAACGGCGATATCGTTGCTCTCGTCGTAGCCGATAATGGTTGCCGCGTAAGTAGTATTGTCGTAAGTGGTTACCTTGACCTCTTTTGCGTCTTCGATGACGTGATAGTTCGTCACGATGTAGCCGTCCTCAGTCAGGATAAAACCGGAACCGGTTGCCGCAGCGGTCGTCTTATAACCGTAGTAGTTATAGTCGATCGATGTCGATACACCGACGGTCGAGTTTACATTTGCGGCATAGATCTCCGCCGCAGTATGCTGCTGGCTGGTATCAACACTGTTCGTATTCAGAACAGTATAGTCGCGGTCGCCCTGAAGAACGGTAGAGGAGTCCTTCGATTTTACTTTGGAAGAATCTTTCTGTGCTGACTTCTTCGCTGCAGCAACTGCGTCAGATTTCACCTGATCTGCCCAGTGCAGACCATACGCTACAGTTCCGCAGACACCGAGGCCTGCGCCGAGAAGACAGAAAGCAACGGCAGCTGCCGCGATACGTCTTTTCCCGGAAGAAGAGGTGCTTTTCTCCGCTTTCTCTTTTTTCTTCTTCTTGCCGGGAGCTTCCACCGGAGCTACAGCCGGAGCCGGCGTGGCAGAAGCAAAGGTGCCCGGGTTAAGCTGCGGTGCAGCAGCGTGCGAAGTATACGGAGATGCCAGCCGGTAAGGGTTTTCCGGCTGAAGCACAGGTGATCTGTTGATCGTTGATGGCGAGAGGATCGGCGGCTGCATGGACTGTCCGGCTGTTTTGAACTCAGAGCCGGGGCGCATCGGCGCGCTTCCCTCGGGAACAGAAGTGGTTCCATATGTATTGGTGAAGTTATTATCGTTATTCATAGACATACATCGTCTCCTTTCCTTGCAAGGTAAACGCTTCATCTACCTTGTAGTATACTCTAGCCCGTCAACATTAAAATAACTTTAAAGTCATTTATCCGCTCCTTAATCTGTCGAATGTCGCGAAAAATCCCTGTTCTGTGCCCTGTTGTATCTTTTGTTGTCGAATCTGCCCCTGAAAAGTCAACACTTGCGACAATATGACCTTTTTCAGTGAATGTTGCATCTTTTGTTGGCGAATCTGCTCTGTTTGCGCCAACAAAAGAGAGAACAAGGAAAGGGGCTGTCTCTTTTTTGAGGCAGCCCCTTTTCAGATGTTGTCAGTTTTATCGCGAAGGATCAGATGATGTCCTTGTGGTGATCCTGCAGAGACTTCACGGCGAAGTTCGGGTTGTTCTTATACGCCTTGATACCCTCAGCGCTTGCCTTCGCAGCCGCCATTGTGGTGATGTACGGTACTCTGTGGCGGATCGCTTCCTTACGGATGTAGCTGTCGTTGTGGACAGATGTCTTTCCGGCAGGAGTGTTGATGATCAGCTGGATCTCACCGTTGGTGATCTTATCTGTGATGTTCGGGCGGCCCTCGTAGAGCTTCTTAACGAGCTCTGCGTCGATGCCGGCTTCCTTGATCATCTCATAGGACTTGCCTGTAGCCAGGATATGGAATCCGAGCTCGTCAAATGCCTTAGCGATGTCGATGAGTTCGTCCTTATCACGGTCACAAACGGAAAGGAGAACGTTACCCTCAGACGGAAGTCTTGTCTGAGTTGCTTCCTGAGCCTTGAAGTATGCCTCGCCGAAGTCAGAGGAGATACCGAGTACTTCACCGGTGGATCTCATCTCCGGTCCGAGTACCGGGTCAACTTCCTGGAACATATTGAACGGGAAGACAGCTTCCTTAACGCCGTAGTGGTTGATAGTTCTATCCTTGAGCTCCGGTACCGGGGACGGCTTGCCGGTCAGCTCGGATGTCATGATCTCGGTGGCAACCTTAACCATGTTGATTGCGCAGACCTTGGATACGAGCGGTACGGTACGGGAAGCACGCGGGTTCGCTTCGAGAACGTAAACTACGTCATCCTCGATCGCGTACTGCATGTTCATGAGACCACGTACGTTCATCTCGATCGCAATCTTTCTGGTGTAATCCTTGATGGTCGCGATCTGCTTCTCTGTGAGGTTCTTGGAAGGCAGGATGCAGGCGGAGTCACCGGAGTGAACGCCGGCAAGCTCGATGTGCTCCATGACAGCCGGAACGAAGCAGTTCTGTCCGTCGGAGATCGCATCTGCCTCGCACTCTGTTGCGTGGTGCAGGAAGCGGTCGATGAGGATCGGACGGTCAGGTGTAACACCTACAGCAGCGTTCATGTAAACGCGCATCATCTCGTCGTCGTGTACGACTTCCATGCCGCGTCCGCCGAGAACGTAGGAAGGACGTACCATGACCGGATAACCGATCTTGTTGGCGATCGTAAGAGCATCGTCGACGGTAACGGCCATGCCTGCTTCCGGCATCGGGATGCCGAGACGGTCCATCATAGCGCGGAAGTGATCTCTGTCCTCTGCGAGGTCGATCGTCTCCGGTGTGGTACCGAGAATGTTAACGCCGTTCTTCTTCAGGTCTGCTGCCAGGTTCAGAGGTGTCTGACCGCCGAACTGGGCGATAACGCCGAGCGGCTTTTCCTTATCGTGGATAGCAAGAACATCTTCCAGTGTGAGCGGCTCGAAGTAGAGCTTGTCGGAAGTGTCATAGTCGGTGGAAACTGTCTCAGGGTTGCAGTTAACGATGATGGACTCGAATCCCATCTTCTTGAGCGCGAGAGCCGCGTGTACGCAGCAGTAGTCGAACTCGATACCCTGACCGATACGGTTCGGGCCGCCGCCTAAAATCATGATCTTCTTCTTGTCGGAAGAAGGACTCTTATCCTCGGAGAGGTGATATGTGGAGTAGTAGTAAGCTGCGTCCTGTGTACCGCTTACGTGTACGCCTTCCCAAGCCTCACGGATGTTGTACTGGTAACGTGCGTTTCTGATATCCTCTTCCGGGACCTCGAGGAGCTTGCTGAGGTAGCGGTCGGAGAAACCGTCCAACTTCGCCTGCTTGAGTGTTGCCTCTTCCGGAACAGAACCCTTGAGCTTGAGGAGGGCTTCTTCTTCCTCGACGAGCTCGAGCATCTGCTCTAAGAACCAGTGCTTGATCTTGGTCAGCTGGTAGAGCTCCTCAACGGTAGCGCCCTTACGAAGTGCCTCATAGAGGATGAACTGTCTGTCGGATGTCGGGTAAGCCAGCATCTGCATCAGCTCTTCCTTGGAAAGGTCGTGGTAGTTCTTCGCATAGCCGAGACCGTAACGTCCTGTCTCAAGGCTGCGGATCGCCTTCTGGAAAGCTTCCTTATAGGTCTTGCCGATGGACATTACCTCACCAACGGCACGCATCTGTGTACCGAGCTTGTCGGAAGCACCCTTGAACTTCTCGAATGCCCAGCGGGCAAACTTGATTACTACATAGTCTCCATCCGGTACGTACTTATCGAGTGTGCCGTACTTGCCACACGGGATCTCGTCAAGTGTCAGACCGCAGGCGAGCATCGCGGATACGAGAGCGATCGGGAAGCCCGTTGCCTTGGAAGCGAGAGCGGAAGAACGCGATGTTCTCGGGTTGATCTCGATAACAACGATACGTCCGCTGACCGGATCGTGTGCGAACTGGCAGTTGCATCCGCCGATAACCTCGATCGCGCGTACGATCTTGTAGGAGTATTCCTGAAGCTTCTGCTGTACATCCTCGGAGATGGTAAGCATCGGGGCAGAGCAGAAGGAGTCACCGGTGTGAACACCGATCGGGTCAATATTCTCGATGAAGCATACGGTGATAACGTTGTCCTTGGAGTCACGTACGACCTCGAGCTCGAGCTCTTCCCAGCCGGCGATGCACTCCTCAACAAGAACCTGTCCGACCAGAGAAGCCTGAAGACCTCTCTCGCAGACGACCTTCAGTTCATCCACATTATAAACAAGGCCGCCGCCGGCACCGCCCATCGTATAGGCAGGTCGGAGAACGACCGGGTACTTCAGTTCTTCAGCGATCTTGACCGCTTCATCTACAGAGTAGGCAACTCTGGATCTCGGCATCTCGATGCCGAGGCTGGTCATCGTATTCTTAAACTCGATTCTGTCTTCACCACGCTCGATGGCATCGACCTGAACACCGATAACCTTTACGCCGTATTTCTCGAGGACACCTGCCTCGGAAAGCTCGGAGCAGAGGTTCAGTCCGGACTGTCCGCCGAGGTTCGGGAGGAGAGCATCCGGGCGCTCTTTCTCGATGATCTGTGTAAGTCTTGCCAGATTCAGCGGCTCGATGTAAGTGATATCCGCTACATCCGGGTCGGTCATGATCGTAGCCGGGTTACTGTTTACCAGAACGATCTGGTAGCCGAGCTTCTTCAGTGCTTTGCAAGCCTGAGTACCGGAGTAGTCAAACTCACATGCCTGGCCGATGATGATCGGGCCGGAGCCGATGATCAGGATCTTGTTAATGTCGTCTTTCTTGGGCATGGTCTCTTCCTCGCTTTAATAAATTAAATATCCTATCTAACTCTAAACGGAAATTTGCTGGAAATATAATAACAGAAATCACCCGATAGTAAAACCCAAATTCTGAAGATCGGAAGCAAAGGTTTTTATGGAAAAACACAGTATTTAAAATTCGGCGCGAAAAGCACTAAAACGGCGTTGACTTTTGCTTTTCAGGCGTTCATAATTTCAATAGGTATTCCCAAAAACAAGGAGGTGACGAAGGTGGATAGTTGTGATGGCAGTTATCGAAGGCGTGGCTGTTTTGAGAAAAACGATTCAGATGAGAATCACATACGGACACATCTTCGTCACGATATGGATGCCTGACCGCAAGTCACGGGACAGGTGCTTTTCCGAAGAAGAAACTTCGATTTTGATCTGAACTGTTTTTCACAGTAGCTTCCCTTTTTGACGGCATGAAAATGCCTGAAATTCAGCAAAAGGAGGCGGGTTTCATATGGATGAGAATGAGATCAAAAATGAGATCGTAAATGAAACCAAAGGTGAAAACAAAAGTGATACCAGAAATGTAGTGGAAGAGATCCTGGAACTGATCCGGGCCGACAAGTCGGACGGTGAACTCCGTGCGAAACTCGAAGACTACCACGAAAGCGACATCGCGGACGCGATCGAGCAGATCACCAAAGAAGAACGTAAGAAGTTATACCACATCCTCGGCGCCGAGAAGGCATCCGATATTTTCGCATACCTCGAAGATCCGGAAGAGTTCATCAGCGAACTCGACGTATGGTCTGCCGCGAAGATCATCGAGAACATGGACGCCGACGATGCTGTTGACGTACTCGAAGAAGTCGATGAGGAGACTCAGGAGAAGATCATCTCCCTCATGGACGATGAGAGTTCCCAGGACATCAAGCTTATTCAGTCCTATGAGGATGATGAGATCGGATCGAAGATGACCACGAACTTCGTCGTGATCAAGAATGACCTGTCGATCAAGCAGGCCATGAAGGAACTGATCCGCCAGGCGGATGAGAACGATAATATCTCGACGATCTATGTCGTCGATGAGAATGATAAATTTTACGGCGTGATCGATCTGAAGGACCTGATCCGCGCCAGAGACTATTCGAAACTCGAGTCACTGATCGTTACCTCTTACCCGTATGTAAATGACCATGAGAAACTCGACGAATCCATCGAGAAGATCAAGGACTACGCCGAGGATTCTATCCCGGTACTGAATGATAATGACGAGATACTGGGTGTTATCACATCGCAGGACATCATCGAAGTCGTAGATGATGAGATGGGTGATGACTACGCTAAGCTGGCCGGTCTTACTGCGGAGGAGGATCTGAAGGAGACTCTTCCGGAGAGCATGAAGAAGCGCCTGCCCTGGCTGGTCACGCTTCTGATCCTCGGCCTTTTCGTATCCACGGTCGTCGGTCTTTTTGAGACGGTCGTATCGGAACTGGCGATCGTCGTGTGTTTCCAGAGCCTCATTCTGGACATGGCCGGAAACGTCGGTACACAGTCACTTGCTGTTACCATTCGCGTACTCATGGATGAGCACCTTAAGACCAGTGAGAAAGTAAAGTTTACGCTGAAGGAGATGCGTGTCGGATTCTTTAACGGCATGCTCCTCGGAACACTTGCTTTTGCCGGGATCGGACTTTATGTCATGCTCTTTAAGCACTATTCGCCCGGCTTCTCCTTTGCCGTCGCGGCATGTGTCGGCGGCTCGCTGTGGCTCGCCATGATCGTCAGCAGTCTGGTCGGAACTCTCGTTCCGATGTTCTTCCATAAGATCAAAGTTGACCCTGCGGTTGCGTCCGGTCCGCTTATCACGACCGTGAACGATCTGGTCGCTGTAGTTACCTACTACGGATGCGCATGGATCTTCCTGATCAACCTGTTCCACACTGTGGCATAAAAGAGCAGAAGAAGACGGATAAAAGAACAGAATATATGCGGTATGAAAAGGGCTGCCGTCCGGTTTTCCGGAGGCAGCCCTGCTGTATGCCGATATGTGAAACTCAGTCCGGGATCAGATCAGGATGATTCCGAGGACCTCTTTCTGAAGGGACTTGATCTTCGTGATCTCTTCAGAGATAGAATCTGCACGGGAGGATCCTCTCTTCTCAACGAGGATCACGGAGTTGAACTTCTCGATCGTCTTGACTGTCTTGGCGTCTGCGAGGATGTTGCCGGAGAAGGAGATCTTATCCTTCATGGAATCCTTGAGCTGCTTGAGTGCCGGATCAGAAGGATCGATCGTGCCGATCATAGTGCAGTTAGATCCGTCAACGGAAGCAATCGCCAGAGTGTTGGCGGCAGTTGCCTCCACAACAGCCTTGTTGTCATAGACCGGATCGCCTTCGAGCTTCTTGATGGTCTTATCGAAGAAGAGTCTCTTCGAGGCAGGAGCCACACCGAGGAGCGGGTAGGAGAAGCGGGACAGGAGATTGTTTCTGGAACGGATCTTGCCGGAGAAAACATCTCTGACATAGACGAAACCGAGAGCCAGAACAAGTCCGAGTACGAAACCGACGATACCGAACTTGAGGGTGCTCCGCTTCGGGGAACGGGCCTTATTGGCATTGGCCAGACCACTCTTTGCGGAATCGAGGTCATGCTTGAGCTTCGCAAGGTCATCCTTGGCCACGTTCAGATTGTTGGTGTTATCCTCAAATGCTTTGTTCAAGTTGTTCAACGCGTCGGTATCCGTGGTCAGCGCGCGCTCGGAAAGAAGGAGACTGTCTTCGTACTCGGTACGGTCTTCGTACATCTCGCGGTTGACTTCAAACCCGTTAAAGGTGTTTACGATACTGACCTTGTATGACGGATCCAGATCGTTAAGAGTCTTCTTCATCTCACCGAAGAGATAGTCTGCTGCCTTCTTCGCAAGATCAGGATCGGAGTAGTATACATCCAGGCGGACGAGCTGGTCTTCAACATTTGTTATGGTGATCAGTTCCTCGATGTAGCGCTTCTCGGCATTGGAACCGAGAATGTCGCGGACGTGATTGAGTACTTCATCAGAGAACGGAGACATCGCGGCGCAGGCGTTAACGATGCGGCGCTGCTCGTTCTGTCTGTAGTTGGCATATTCTTCGGTTGCACCCTCCGGGATCGGAGCGTCAACGGCAAAAGTGATACGTGCGGTACCGCAGTTAAACGGATCGATCGTGTAGTAGATACTGTTCTCGAGATACGCTCTTCTTCTCTCGTTGAGCGCGGAATCTCTCTCGATCTTGCGCTTATAGTAAGGGATGCTGATATTGGTGATCGAATCATTCTTCTGTTCAAGGTTCTTGATCGTGAGCTCCTTGGCAGCGATGGAATTCGAGACGGTATCGATCGTTTCCTGATAGTTGCTGCTGATCTTGGTCTTCTTCGCCTTGTAGTATCCATAACCGCCGAGAAGTGCGGTAAAGAAACCCGTAATGAGAACGATGAGGACGATCGACTTTAAGAAAGATGCGAAAAGATCCGTCATCTTAATTTCAATTTCTTTTTTTTCCATAGCTTCTGCTCCTGTGGTAAACCTTGTCTCCCGGATGATCCCCGCGGGAGAAACACTCGATAAGTAGTATACAGCCCCCATAAGGCGTGTCAATGTATATATGCTTTCAATATTATAACACATTCGTCACTTTCGCCGATGTTCCGAAGCTGTTACAGTCTCGTCAGATACGTCACATGATGTGCCGCCGGTCCAACTTGCGTCTTTGGGGTTGACAAACGTTTCCATGCAGAGTAATCTAACGACAAATTAAATATGAAAAGCGATGACGAAGAGAAGTAGTCGGTCTTATCGCTCACAGCGAGCGGGGGACGGTGGGAGCCCTGCAGAGTGAACTCCGATGAATAACACTTCCGAGCTGCAAAATGAAATGCCGAAGGCGGCGGGAATTATTAGAGCCGCAGACGCAGAGTAGTGGAAGCCGATCAGCCGCGCGTCAGGCGGCAGGGTTTGACAGAACCCGGATGAGGTGGCTGTTTTTGAGACAGCAATTCAGGTGGTACCGCGATTATTGATCGTCCTGAAGCAGAAGGATTGCTTCGGGGCGTTTTTGTTTCCCCGGACTTTTCGAAAAGCACTTATCGGAAGAGCAGCGCACAGCAGAAGGTGCACGGCAAAGGAGGAAAAGAAGATGGACATTTTAGATGTAAGAGAGATCTTCAGAAACAGAGATCAGTATCTCGGTAAAGAAGTGACAGTCGGCGGATGGGTCAGATCAGTACGTGATTCCAAGACTTTCGGATTTATCGTACTTCATGACGGTACATTCTTTGAGCCGATCCAGATCGTATATCACGATAAACTCGATAATTTCGACAAGATCTGCAAGACCAATGTCGGTGCGGCCCTGATCGTTACCGGTACGCTGGTAGCTACCCCGGAGGCCAAGCAGCCCTTCGAGATCCAGGCGACGGAAGTTGTTCTGGAAGGCGATTCCACACCGGATTATCCGCTGCAGAAGAAGCGTCACAGCATCGAGTACTTAAGAACGATCACACATCTGCGTCCGAGAACGAACCTGTTCCAGGCGGTCTTCAGAGTAAGATCCCTCTGCGCATACGCGATCCACAGATTCTTCCAGGAGAGAGATTTCGTATATGTACATACTCCGCTGATCACAGGTTCCGACTGTGAGGGTGCCGGTGAGATGTTCCAGGTAACGACTCTGGATCTCAACAACATCCCGAAGCTTGAGGACGGTTCCATCGACTACAGTCAGGACTTCTTCAACAAGCCGACGAACCTTACGGTATCCGGACAGCTGAACGGCGAGACCTTCGCGATGGCATTTAAGAACATCTACACATTCGGACCGACATTCCGTGCCGAGAACAGTAACACCACACGTCATGCGGCAGAGTTCTGGATGATCGAGCCGGAGATCGCATTTGCAGACCTGAAGGACGACATGCTCCTTGCCGAGTCCATGATCAAGTACATCATCAACTTCGTACTTGAGAATGCTCCGGAAGAGATGAAGTTCTTCAACGATTTCGTAGATAAGGGCCTGATCGAAAGACTCAAGCACGTTGCTTCTTCCGACTTCGGTCACGTTACATACACCGAGGCGATCGAGATCCTCGAGAAGGTAAACGACAAGTTCGAGTACAAGGTATCCTGGGGATGCGATCTTCAGACCGAGCATGAGAGATACCTCACCGAGGAAGTCTTCAAGAAGCCGGTTTTCGTTACGGATTATCCGAAGGAAATCAAGGCTTTCTACATGAAGCTCAACGAGGACGGAAAGACCGTTGCCGCGATGGACTGCCTTGTTCCGGGCATCGGCGAGATCATCGGCGGATCCCAGCGTGAGGATGATTACGACAAGCTTGCTGCCCGTATCACGGAGCTCGGCATGAAGCCGGAGGATTACGGATTCTACATGGATCTCAGAAAGTTCGGTTCCGCAAGACACGCAGGCTTCGGTCTCGGATTTGAGCGCTGCGTCATGTACCTCACAGGTGTATCGAACATCCGTGACGTCATCCCGTTCCCGAGAACGGTCAACAACTGCGAACTGTAATAACGGAATGTCTCCCGAGGACAAGTGCTTTTGCATAAGAAAAAGATAATAAAGGAGAGTTGAAAAATGGGTACGATCATTATTCCGGACGGGTACAAGAGCCCGCAAACGATTCGTGAAACGGAAGTTGCGATCAAGGAAGTTAAGGACTATTTTGAGCGGGCGCTCTCGGATGCGCTGAACCTGACACGTGTGTCGGCGCCGCTTTTCGTTAAGCCGGAGACAGGACTCAATGACAACCTCAACGGCGTAGAAAGACCGGTTGCTTTTGGAATAAAAGAACTGAATGAGAAGGAAGTCGAGATCGTCCACTCTCTCGCGAAGTGGAAGAGAATGGCGCTGTGCAAGTACGGTTTCCATCCGGGCGAGGGCCTCTATACCGACATGACGGCGATCCGTCGTGATGAAGATACCGACAACCTCCACTCGATCTATGTTGACCAGTGGGACTGGGAGAAGATCATCACGAAAGAGCAGAGAAATGTCGAGACTCTGAAAGAGACGGTCTTCCGCATCTACATGGCGATCAAGCAGACCGAGTACTATATGTGCGGCAAGTATCACTTCATGGACCCGTTCCTGCCGAACGAGATCCACTTCATTACCACACAGGAACTCGAGGACATGTATCCGGACAAGACACCGAAGGAAAGAGAGAACCTCATTACGAAACAGTACGGTGCCGTATTCCTTATGCAGATCGGCGGCGCGCTGAAATCCGGAAAGCCGCATGACGGCCGTGCTCCGGACTACGATGACTGGTCCCTGAACGGCGATATCCTCGTTTACTATCCGGTACTGGGATGCTCGCTCGAGCTTTCCTCCATGGGCATCCGCGTAGACGAAGATGCGATGGCCAGACAGCTCAAGATCGCAGGATGCGAAGAGAGAGCTGAGCTTCCTTTCCAGAAGGACGTTCTTTCCTGCAAGGTTCCGTACACCATCGGCGGTGGTATCGGTCAGTCCCGTATCTGCATGTTCTTCCTGCAGAGAGCTCACATCGGTGAAGTTCAGTCATCGATCTGGCCGGAGGACGTAGTCGAGAAAGCGGCTGCGCACGGAGTTAATCTTCTTTAATTCCTGAACACGAAATGAAAAAACGGAAGCCCTGCGATGAATTCGCGGGGCTCCTTTTTATGCGTGTTGAATTTAGAAAAGCACTCCTCCCGAATCGGAAGGCACCTGTCAGAACGCGTTAGCGATATGGATGATAACGACGATGCCGAGCTGTGCGAAAAGGTAGAAAAGAAGGTAGCTTACCGCCAGCATGTTGAATGTGGCATTGTCCGTAAGCATAAGGTCGTTCTTGATGGAAACATAGTGCGTGAATCCCATGATGACCAGTGCGACGAAGATCAGTGTAAACGCGCCCTGTGTGCCGAGCAGGACGGAGAAGAAGATCAGTATGTCGGCAAAGCACATATAAATTGACGACATTGAGATCGTATCCAGTGCCCGAAGGAACGAAAGCTTGCGGTTGGCAAACCTCGACATCATGACGAAGCACAGGGCGAGAATGATCACGCTCGCCCAGAGGATCGCGGACGTTGTTACGAAAGCGAGGAACGGATGATCCGAGAAAAGATCCGTATTACCGAACATCAGGTCGATCAGCATCCCCAGGAACGGAGAATTGCTCTGATACGTGAAAAGCACCATCAGGGAAGTGAATGTCGCGAAGATCGTGTTGATGATCAATACTTTCGGAATGGAAACACGCTGCGGGCGGTTCTGTATCGTGGTGACCGGATGCCAGATATAGTTCATGACAGGCCGCAGGAGCTTCGACAGAGACGGGAAGCGGGAACGGACCTGATCAATGAATCTGGAAAATGAAAATCCGTCCTTGGAATTGCCGGATGCGGAATCCGCGTGATTCCATACCTGCTTTGTCTTCTTTGCTTTCTTCGTATACTGGTTCGGATCTGCACTGCATGAGGAATAGTCCGGAGGCGTCGATGCCGTTCCGGTAGAGGAAGCTGCATCAGAAGATCCGGACATAATGGCAGAACCGGAAGTTCCGGTTCCGGTAGAAGATGATCCTCGGCAGGAGCATCTCTGTCCCGGGGCGAGTTCTTTTCCACAATAAAAACAGGTTTTTGCCATAAGATATCTCTTTTTGCCCTTTGCTGCTCAAGATAATCTGAGGGTTTTACCCCGTATTCGCAGGCGTTTCGACTACACACGCCCCAACTAGTAATGTATAATACTGGATAGATGTTATCAATTTATGTCGAAACGTGATTTATTTGACAAATTTCTTTCACGATTCGGCCGAAAGGGCGAAAAAGTGGGCGAAGACAAGGCTTCCCTGAAGGAAAAAGATAAGAAAAAAAGGCCGGAGAAGCAGCCGGATTACGGCTGCGTACCGAGTAAGTTCTGGTATTCTTTCTTCGGTGGAGTGCTCGCTGCAAGTATTCTCCGTCCCGCCTTCGGCATGAAGTTCAAGACAGATAAGAAGATAAAAGAACTTCCCGGACCGCTGGTCATTGTCGGTAACCACCCGTCATTTATCGACCCCGCCATCATGGGCATCAAGCTGAAAGGCCGCCCGATCAACTTCGTGGCGGGTGATTTTCTGTTCAGAAAACCCATATTCGGACGCATTATCATGAAGGGCGGATGCATCCCGAAGGCGCAGTTCCGAAATGACCTCCGCACGGTCCGCGCGATGATGCGAGTGCTCGGAAGAGGCGGCGTCCTGGGGATCTTCCCGGAGGGAACACGCTTCACGGACGGGCGCTCCATCCGCTTTGAATCCGGTCTGGCATCGATCGTCAAGAAGGCCGGTGCGACCGTGGTGATCTTCCGATCGCACGGCGCGTATATGACGTGGCCGAGATGGAGTCAGAGTTCCTGGAGAAGGGGGCGGATCACAGCCGAGTTTACGGACGTTCTCCCGAAGGAAAAAGTACAGGAAATGAGCGTCGAAGAGATCCACCGCTTTATGAGCGAGAGACTCGACTATAACGAATACGAGTATTTTGCCGATCACCCGCAGGTCTTTAAGTCAAAGGCTCCGGCGGCCGGCATCCAGAATATCGCGAACATCTGCCCGCGCTGTCAGAAGATCAACACGACCCGGATCGCCGACGGAAAAGGAGACAGCACTCTCCCGAAGGAAGCAAGGAAAAAGCAGAACCTTATCGTATGCAGCGCATGCGGGAACAGAGTCATCATGAACGCCCGCGGCTTTTTCGAGCCGGCAGGACCGGAGGATAAGTATTTCCCGGATCTTCACGAGTGGGCCAAGTGGGAAAAGAAGATCTACGAGAGCGAAGCCGAAAAAGAAGGCTTTGTGCTGACGGAGAAAGTCTCTCTCTTTAAGCTCTGTGGCGAGCGCTATCACGCGAAGGTCGGCGAGGGAGTTCTTACGGTGAAAGACGGCACGATCACATACGAAGGTACGGAGTGCGCGCCGGAGGACGGCATCCTCTATAAGAAAGGAAAGCCGGTCAGTAAGTACAAGGACAGGGATATTTTCGCATCCGCGAAGCAGGTGACGAAGACCTATCCGATTGCGGGCATGAAGGGCATGCTGATGGACTACGGCAAGTTCGTAGAGCTTTTCGAGCCGAAGGAAGGCGCATACCGCTATGTTCCGGAAAACCGCCAGCGCCTCTATGAGATCCAGAGCATCGTCATGGCGATGAAGGATCAGAAGGATTCATGAAGTTCTAAGATGTGATCGTAGATGAGATCGATGTTCTCATCCGAGTATTCGATTTCCGAAGAAAACATTCGTGACAGCTCGACCTGATCTTCTCTGGTAAAAGCACCCGTCCCCTTATACTTACATGCGCCGATGTAGCGGAGAAGCCTCATGCTGAGAGATGCGAATTCCACACAAAGAGCGGCTTCATCCTCAAACGGCGATTCGCCGAGGTGACGGTAGATCAGGTACCAGACGATATTTTCATATTCGAAGGCGCGGCCTTCTTTTTCCATGTGCTTTTCAAATGAATCCAGATCCTCTTTGGAAAGAGATACGGATGTCAGCCTTCTGATCTCGATATTCCATGCAGGATCGAGTCTTTCGAGACTGCCGAGAAAACCGCCCCAGTGGGAATAATGAGCCGGAGTCTTCGGGAGCGCGGTCTTCGGTGCGGCGAGGTATTCAAAGATATCAGCGATACGTGCATCCAGGGATTTTGTCCGGTCCTGAAGAAGAGCGAAGATCTTTGATCGGGTATCGTCTGTTTCAGGAAGACCGATCAGGCGGACGGGGTCGCTGTGGGAAAGAAGCATGCGGGCAGCCTCTTCGCAGCAGAGGCCGTATCCCATCTCCATATGTTCGGAATAGTCCTTGTAGAATCTAGGATGCTCAGTACAGATCTCGCTGAGAGAATCTTCGCCGAGCCCCAGGATCAGCTCGCAGAGGTTCTTGGAATTAAGAAACGGGCAGCGCTCGTTTTCCGCCATGATGAAATGGGGGAGAGGTTCCTCTTCGGAAGGCGGGCAGATACAGGCCTTAAGTTTCTCCCCGAGAGGGCCTTTTACGGTCTTATACATCTCATATGTATCGTCGTCGATGTCGATCTCCCAGCCGATGCAGCAGCTGTGGCGGCACTTTCCCGCGATACACTGAAATCCGATCGAATAATCGGGCATGACGATGCCCTGCACTTCGTTTTCCATGATATTTCCTCCCTAAAGAAATGTACTGCGAATACAGGTGCTTTTCAAGAATCCTAAAAAAGTTCGGACAAGTTTTGCAACAGATCCGGATTTTGCTTCGTCTTATTTCACGAAGGCGAAAAGCGAAGCCTCATCCGGATAAATCGCAAAACTGAAATCGAAAAAGAAAACGTACAATCGAGGAGAAGATAAAATGAAAAATGCAAATAAGATCATGTTAACCGCGCTTCTGACCGCAGCACTTCTGGTCAGCGCGACCGGATGCGCTAAGCAGAAAACAAGAGCCGATGGAAAACTGGGCAGTGAGATCACTTCAAGTGAGAACGGAACGGAAGTACTGGTCGCCCGAAAAGCACCGGACCTGGCAGGAAAGCCGGATAAAAGCAAGATCTCCATGAAGGGCGTTATGCCTTCTTCCGAAACTGCTGAACCGGTCATTAAAGATCTGAGAAGCGCGTACTCGGTCATCAATTATGAGATGTACAGCAAGATCGTATCCGGCTCGGAATTCACAGTCGAAGCGATCATCAGCGATGCTTATGAGACAAATGCTCCGCAGGAGATCACCATGTATGTGTTTGCCTATGATTCCTGCTATGAATGGAATACGGAAGATGCCTATGCGAAGATCATAGGTTCGCCGGTCAATGCGATCGTCGATCAGGAGTACAACACGATCCATACCTACTGGATCAATGGCATGCTTCCGAAGGATATGCCGTCCGGCAGATATACGATGGTCTTCGTCCTTCCTGATGGAACCGTAGATTCCATGGCCGACTTCGACCTCGTCCAGCCGAGTGAAGCTCCGGCTCCGATGAGCATCGACTAAGATACGGTCCCCGCAGGTGCCGGCAGAAACACCTGCAAAATCAAGCTTTCCGAGGAGAAAGGAAACCTTTCTTAGGTTATATACAGGCAGCGCATCACCCCCTCCAGATGCGCTGCTTTTCTTATAAATATAAATTGAAACCGCGCGCGGATGCGAGTATAATAGTAGGGCTTGAACAACAAGTAATTTTCTTAAGGAGTGTGAACATTATGGCAATGGTTCAGAAGAAAAATGTCGAAGATTTAAACGTTTCCGGCAAAAGAGTAATCGTTCGTGTGGACTTTAACGTACCGCTCGACAAGAAGACAGGTGAAATTACAGACGATAAGAGAATCAAGGGTGCTCTCCCGACGATCAAGTATCTCGTAGATAATGGTGCGAAGGTAATCCTCGTTTCCCACCTCGGTCGCCCGAAGAATGGACCGGAGCCGGCATTCTCCATGAAGCCTGCTGCTGACCGTCTCGCTGAGCTCATCGGCAAGCCGGTAACACTGGCAGCTGACGTTATCGGTGAAGATGCTAAGGCTAAGGCTGCTGCTCTCCAGGATGGCGAGATCCTCATGCTCGAGAACGTCCGTTTCCACAAAGAAGAAACAAAGAATGATCCGAAGTTCGCAGCTGAGCTTGCTTCCATGGCTGACCTCTATGTCAACGATGCTTTCGGTACAGCTCACCGTGCACATGCTTCCACAGCTGGTCTGGCTAACTTCCTGCCGTCTGCTTCCGGTTACCTGATCGAGAAGGAGATCAAGTTCATCGGCGGTGCCCTCGCTAATCCGGAGCGTCCTTTCGTTGCAATCCTCGGCGGTTCCAAGGTTTCCGACAAGATCGGCGTAATCGAGAACCTCATCGACAAGGCTGACACCATCATCATCGGCGGTGGTATGGCTTACACATTCGCAGCTGCTCAGGGCGGTTCCATCGGTAACTCCCTCTGTGAGCCGGACAAGTTCGATCTGGCAAAAGAACTGATCGCTAAGGCTGAGGCTAAGGGCGTTAAGCTCCTGACACCTGTTGATACAGTTGCTGCTGATGCTTTTGATGCAAACGCTAACTCCCAGGTAGTTGATACCATGGCTATCCCGGATGGCTGGATGGGACTGGATATCGGACCGAAGACCATCGAGATGTTCTCTGCTGAGATCAAGGCTGCTAAGACTGTTATCTGGAATGGTCCTGCAGGCGTATTCGAGTTCGAGAAGTTCGCAGTTGGTACAAAGGCTCTTGCTCAGGCAATCGCTGAGTCCTCTGCAATCTCCATCATCGGTGGTGGTGACTCTGCTGCTGCTGTTGAGAAGCTCGGCTATGCTGACAAGGTAACACACATCTCCACAGGTGGTGGTGCTTCCCTCGAGTTCATCGAAGGTAAGGTCCTCCCGGGTATTGATTGCCTGAACGATAAGGAGATCGGCAGAACATTCGCAGCTGGTAACTGGAAGATGAACTGCGGTATCCCGGCGGATGCTGTTAAGCTCATCGAAGAACTGAAGCCGCTCGTTAAGGACGCTACAGCGAAGATCGCTCTCGGCGTTCCGGCTACTGCTCTTGCAGCTGCTGTTGAGGCTACAGCTTACACCAACATCAAGATCGCTGCCCAGAACTGCCACTTCGAAGAGAAGGGTGCTTTCACAGGCGAGATCTCTCCGCTCTGGCTGGCGAAGATGGGCGTCACATACTGCATCATCGGTCACTCCGAGCGTCGTGAGTACAACGCTGAGACAGACGAGACAGTTAACAAGAAGGCTCTGGCTCTTCTGAAGTACGGCGTTAAGCCGATCATCTGCTGCGGTGAGTCCCTGGCTCAGCGTGAGGCAGGCGAGACATTTGACTGGATCAAGGGTCAGATCGTCGGCGCTTTCAAGGATATCCCGGCTTCCAAGCTCTGCCAGATCACCATCGCTTACGAGCCGATCTGGGCTATCGGAACAGGCAAGACAGCTACAGACGAGCAGGCTGAGGAAGTTTGCAAGTTCATCCGTGGCGTCATCGCTGAGCTCTACTGCGAGAAGTGCGCTGAGGCGATCACGATCCAGTATGGCGGATCCTGCAACGCCGGTAATGCTGCAGGTCTCTTCGCTCAGGCTGACATCAACGGCGGTCTCGTCGGCGGTGCTTCCCTGAAGGCTCAGGACTTCTCCGTTATCTGCAACGCTGCTAAGTAATCCATTGCCATAAGAACTGATATAGTTTCTACTAAGGACTGATTTCCGAAAGGGAGTCAGTCCTTTCTTTTCATGCTATAATGGGGGAGAACGTAAAGAGATCCGCAGGGCAGGTGCTTTTCCGGAAGCGCCGTTACATGCGGGCAGTAATGAAAAAGAAAAAGGAGTGAAGATATGGGCTTCTGGGATATCATATATTACTTCGGTTTCGCTCTGGCCATCCTTATGACGGTCGTCAGCTTGATCTGCAGTGCGAACTGTAAGCGTGCATTTAATAAGTATTCGAAGGTCATGGCAAGAAACGGCATGACTGGTGCGGATGCGGCACAGCGCATCCTCAGCGCCTATGGCGTCAACGATGTCACGATCCAGCACATCAGCGGTGATCTTACCGACAACTACAATCCGAAGGATAAGACTCTGAATCTTTCCGATTCGGTATTCGCGAATCCTTCGATCGCAGCTATCGGCGTTGCGGCGCACGAGTGCGGTCATGCGATCCAGCACAACGTAGGATTTGTTCCGAACAAGATCCGTTCGGCACTTGTTCCCGGCGCGAACATCGGATCCCGTTTCGGACCTATTCTCGCGATCGTCGGTGTCATGATGATGGGTTACCTCCAGTACTCCGACGGAACCGGCGGAGAGAGAGGCGGACTCGGCTACACGATCTTCTTTGCCGGAATCGTGATCTTCTCGCTGGCAGTGCTTTTCTATCTGGTAACACTTCCGGTAGAGCTCGATGCATCAAGAAGAGCCCTGAAGATATTGAATAATGACGGGCTTCTCGCCGGAGATGAACTGGCCGGTGCCAAAAGCGTACTTACAGCCGCGGCGATGACCTATGTTGCAGCTGCACTCTCCGCAATCCTGACTCTTATGCGCCTGATCTCCATGGCACACCGCAGAGATTAAGATAAGGTAAAGTTTTAAGCAACTCCGAGGGAGCTGTCTCGACCAAAAGAGACAGCTCTTTTTTGTTCTGATGACGGACAGGGGGAGCGGATTGATATAAAATCGTGATTTTGCGTTTTCTTATATCAATGAATTCACCCCTTCATTGATATAAGAATGCTAAAGTGGATAGTTTTATATCAGTTTTGACCGCCGGAAGTGCCCGGGCGTTGATATAAAACCCCGAGTACAAGTGCTTTTATATCAATGGAAGACCTGAAAATTGATATAAAAATACTATTTTTCGCGAGTTTATATCAATCGAGCCGGTAAATCATTGATATAAGATCACCATTTTCAGCCTGTTTATATCAATCCCGATCGAGTGGCCGCATTATATAAGAATTGCCTATGGGAAAATGGTTTTCCCGAATTGCGTGATTGTTTACAAAACATCGCTTATAAAATATTGTTTC
>CAMYWO010000029.1:0-24233 GCA_947302815.1 uncultured Clostridia bacterium
AATCAGAAAGTCCAGTTTTTCGATTACCTTGTAAAGCTCGGTTTTAAAGAGATCGAGATCGGTTATCCGGCTGCGTCGGATACCGAATATGAGTTTACCCGTTATTTGATCGACAATGATCTGATTCCGAAAGATGTTACGGTTCAGGTGTTAACGATGGCGCGAGAAGATGTCATCAAGAAGACATTTGATGCTGCCAAAGGCGCAAGATCTGCAATCGTCCATCTTTATAATTCGACATCGAAACTTCAGCGTGAGGTTGTTTTCGGTTTTGATAAGGAGCAGTGTAAAGCACTGGCAGTTAAGGGTGCGAAGCTGATCCAGGCAGAGATCGATTCGGATGCAAGTAATACTCACTGGCATCTTGAATACTCTCCAGAAAACTTCTCCGAAACCGAGCCTGAGTTTGCGGTTGAGATTATTGATGCTGTTCTGGACGTATGGAAACCTACACCGGAAAACAAAGTCATTATTAATCTCCCTGAAACCGTTGAAATGACGTATCCTAACGTGTTTGCCGACCAGGTCGAGTATTTTGCGACTCATACAAAGTACAGAGATTCCATCATTATCTCCGTACATACGCATAATGACCGCGGAACCGGTGTAGCATCGTCGGAAATGGCATTGCTTGCAGGTGCTGACCGCGTTGAGGGAACGCTTTTCGGCAATGGTGAAAGAACCGGAAACGCCGATATTGTAACGATTGCAATGAATATGTTCATGCAGGGCGTGGACCCGAAACTTGATTTTTCGAATATTGATGAAGCTATTGATATGTATGAAGGATGTACCGGAATGCGTATCGGAGACCGTCAGCCATGGGCTGGAAGGCTTGTATTTACGGCGTTTTCGGGCACTCATCAGAATGCGATCCAGAAAGGTATGGAAAATGTCAAAAAAATAAATAATTGGTATGTGCCGTATCTGCCAATCGATCCGAAGGATGTCGGACGCAATTATGATCCGATCATCAGGATCAACAGCCAGTCCGGTAAAAACGGCCTTGCATATATTATGGAACGTAATTATGGCCTGCATCTGCCGAAATCGTTCCAGAAAGACTTTATGCAGATCGTTACAGCCGAATCTGAGAATCGTCACAGTGAGTTGATGCCTCAGGAACTTTTCGAATTGTTTGATGAGGTTTATGTAAATGTTATGACACCATATCATATGGTTGGTTATCGTGAAGAATCTCTCGGAGATAAAAAAGCTCACGTAACTGTTAATCTGAAATTCGGTGAAGAGCTTATTGTTGTTAACGGAGATGGTATTGGTTTACTCGATGCGTTCTGTAAAGGTATAGAAAAAACGCTGGACATTAAACTGTCGATCAGAATGTATAATGAGCACGCGATAAAGAGTGGATCAGATTCAGCAGCTATAACTTACGTACAGATTGCTGATAAAGACGGAGAGCTGCATCTGGGAGCAGGAATTTCGAGTTCCGTAACCAAATCTTCGCTGCGAGCAGTCGTATGCGCATTAAATAGAATGATCCGTTAAGTACCAATCTATCATTTAAAAGAAAATAAAACGCTCCTGAGCGGTCATTATAAAAATGGTCTTTCAGGGGTGTTTTTCTGTTTTTACTTCTTCTCAATTAAACAAAACCGTGATTTTGTTTAATTGTATGTATAAGAAATCCGACTTCTCTCTAATATGAAAAATCAAAATCCAGCCTCTTCTGCACACAATAAAAAAGGATCATACTGTGATGATCCTTTATGTCTGATCTTGTGTTTCTTTGGTTTCTGTTGTGTTCGACGGGATTGGAGTAACGTTCTGAACATCAGGAGCGATTGCAACGATCGTTGTCTCTGTGGCGAACGGATCGCTCTGTGTTAATTCGTTGAATTTATCGATACCGACCATCTGTTTGTATTCGTTATAATCGATCTTAGGAGTTATCCAGCGGTACGTCATGATCAATACCAGAATAACAATTCCTGCAATCAGAATTTTCCTGGTGATCAATAAAGCTCTTTCTTTCCTATACTTCCTGTCTACATATTCTTTAGTGGTATATCCTACCAGCACATAGACCTTATGGATCGATTTTCTTTTCGGCATTCTTCTGCGTTCTGCAATCTTGGCTTTTACCTTATTTCTGATCGAATCCGGAAGTTTCTTAAAATATCGGACTGTTGTACGTCCTAAGAACGCAAAGAAACCACCGACAGTGTGCAATGCACCGTCGGAAGCTGCAGATTCGTCCTCGTAGGCTTCCTCTAAGGATTCATCATATGCTTCTTCAGCTGTTTCTTCGTAATTGATATGTTCTTCGTCCATAAATACTCTTCCTTTGTCCCTCAAATTATAGCACACTTCTACTAATGCACAAATGCGAACAATCGTTTGACACTGATATTATAGAATGGTAAGATAAATGCAAATAACGTACGGAGGAGAGCTTTATGGCTACATACAGGTTTACAAAGAGTAATCTGAAAGAGACTTTAGAGATCATCTACGCCTTTATTGTTGCATACGTTAAGAGAGAGGGCTACCCGCCGTCTGTACGTGAGATCTGTCAGGGAGTCGGCATCAAGTCTACCTCTACTGTACATGCTCATCTTCGCCGTCTTCAGGACGAAGGTAAGATCGAATATATACCCGGCAAGCGCCGCGCGATCATGATCAAGGAAACCTTTAATGATGAAGCATCCGTACCTAAGGACATTCCTCTTGTAGGAACGGTTACCGCCGGTGTTCCGATCCTTGCCGAGGAGAATATTGATCACTATATGCCCTTCCCTGCCGAGTATTTCAATTCAGCAGAGTACTTTATGCTTAAGGTCCGTGGCGACAGCATGATCAATGCGCATATTTGTGACGGTGATTTTGTTATCGTCCGTCGAGATAATATGGCCAATATGGGACAGATCATTGTGGCTATGATCGGTAATGAAGCTACCGTTAAGCGTCTCACCTACCGCAAAGGCCATGCCATCCTTCTGCCTGAGAATCCGGCATATTCACCGATCCCGTTCGAGGATGATGACTGCAGGATCCTAGGCGTTGTAGACGGAGTTTTCAGAACTAACGTTAATTGAGTTTCCCTGCAGCCAGTACGATCGTCGCACTGTTTGAAGGATCATATTCCCATTTTGTCTTTTCCGGAGAAAGAACTCTTTGTCCGTTTCTTGGGGAAATGTAGCAGATCGAGTGCTTAAAGATAACGATCTGTGATATATCGTTATGGACAACTATGGTATCGTGGTCATAGCAGTCTATTACGCCCTCGATGATTTCTCCTGAATTCGTCATGATTTCTACAGAAGTATATTCTTTTCTGCACTTGTTCAGGAAATAATCAATGGCTTTGATCGGGTTTCTTTTAGGTTCGTTTGTTTGTTCTCGGATCATAGTTTGTACCTCCTGTTTTTCTATGTGTACAAACTATATCATTTTTGACAATTAATATCTGTATTTTATAAGCGATATTTTATACGTTTCACTTATATCGATTATGAAATACATAAGGCAAAATTATAATCATTCAGGTTATCAGAAGAGATCCAGTGAACATCGTCCATATGACGGAACCAGGTAAGCTGTCTTTTGGCATAATTTCTCGAATGCTGCTTCAGTAATGCCACACAGTTTTCAAGAGTATCCTGCCCGTTAAGATACGGAAAAAGTTCTTTGTAACCGATGGCCTGCATTGCTGTGCAATCAGACGGGAGATCCTGTTTCAAAAGCCACTCTGCTTCTTCCAGGATCCCCTCTTTCATCATGATGTCCACACGAAGGTCGATCCTTTTATATAATTCATCTCTCGGCCAGTCAATGGCAAACAAAACAAACGGATATCTCGGTCCGTTTTTCGTGGAAGCTTCTCTTATATCTTTCGTAGTTCCGGACACGGTCTCCAGAAGTGCGAGAGTATGGATCACACGCTTGGTATTGTTCGGATGGATCTTTTCCTTACATTCGGGATCAAGCGCGATAAGACGGCTGTAGATGCCATCAATTCCATGTTCTTCGAACTCTTTTCGAAGAGCCTCTTCCCTGCTTCTGTCGATAGGAGCTCCCTCAAAATCAAAACCTTTCTGCAGAGCCTGCACATATTGACCCGTACCGCCGCAGAATACCGGGAGAACACATTTTGAAAGCAGTTCTTCGATCTTTTCGTAGGCGGCATCAAGATAAGACGCTACATTAAACGGAGTGCTGGGCTCGACCATGTCGATCAGGTGATGGGGTACCGCCCTCTTCTCTTCTTCTGTCGGCTTGGCCGTGCCAACTGTCAGATGCTTATAGATCTGCATAGAGTCACAGCAGCAGATCTCACCATGAAACTCTTGTGCGACACGGATTGAAAGCGATGTTTTTCCGCTGGCTGTAGGGCCGCAGATGATCGGGATCGCCTTAAATCCGGTCTTTTCCAGTTGTTTTAGAACAGAAGCATCCATACAGTTCTCCCGAAATCAGACGATTCTCTTGAACTCTTTTTCGATTTCCTTTTCCGACAGACGGATCACGATCGGTCGTCCATGAGGACAGTGATACGGATCATTTAATTGGGAAAGGTCTTCCAAAAGCCCCTTAATTTCGATGTCGTGAAGCTTGTCGTGGCCCTTGACGGCGGCTTTACATGCTGATGTCGCCAATGAAAGAATAAGCGCGTCTTTTCTGGTCTTGCTGGCACTCATCCATTCATCGACCATATCGATAAAAGCACTGGAAACATTCTGCGGATCGATTTGTGCAGGAACAGATCTGATGGCCAGTTCATTGTCGCCCAGAGAGGAGATTTCAAAGCCGAGATCACTCAATTCCTGTTCATGCTCTTCGATAAAACTGATATCGGACCGGGACAGGGAAACAACGGCAGGAGCTAGCAGTGGCTGGGATACAACCTTTTTCTCCATTTCCATTCTCACCAGTTTTTCATACAGCACCTTCTCATGTGCAGCGTGCTGGTCGACCATGATCAAAGTGCGATCCCTGCTCTCCATAAGAATGTAGGTGTCAAAGAGTGTTCCGATAACACGGGATGAAACCAGTTCATGCAAACTCTCTTCACGAGTCTGCATAACGATCTCCTGCACTTCCGGAATCACTTCCTGTGCCGGTTCCTTAACCGTTGCTTCAGGTGCTTCAGGGATCTCAGCGGGTGCTGCACTCTCTGTCACATCAGGAAGTTCAGGCATCTTTGTTTCAGATTCCGCAGGAGTATAGACCGGTTCTTCCCTCTTAACTTCGGTAGGGGTGTATGACGGCTTCGGTTCATTAAAGTAATGGTTCTGAAAACCGATACTCTTCGAATAATCAATGGTTTTCGGTTCTGCTTTCACAGCGGGGACCGAAGGCTTATTGATGTCTGGTGCGGAAACAGCCGGAGTCGCGGGAACATCCTTCGGAAGTGCTTTTGCAGATGTGTCAGATCCAAAAGAATAATCAACGCTCATTACTTCGGCTGAAAGCGTATTTACCAAAGCGTGATAGACTGCGCGGTAGATCATGGATTCGTTGCTGAATCGCACTTCTGCTTTCTGCGGATGAACGTTAACATCAAGGTCCTGTGAAGGAATATAGATGTCGAGTATAACGAAAGCATATTTTCCTTTCATGAGCATATTCGTATAGGCGGCATCAACTGCAGAGGTGATCGTCTTGCTACGGATCAGTCGCTGATTCACAAAGAAGATCTGTTCAGATCTTGAAGCTCTGGAGATCTTCGGAAGCCCTGCAAATCCTTTTACTGTGATACCATCGATGTTTGCTTCGATCGGGCGGCAGGCACTGACGATATCCTTACCGTAAACACTGTATAAAGCGGACGAAGCATCGCAGTTACCCGGACTCTGAAGAACCGTCTTCCCGTTCTTGATGAACTTGAAGGAAACATCGGTATGGCAAAGTATAAAACGTTCTACAAGGACCTGGATATAATTGGCTTCCGTCTGATCTTTCTTCAGGAATTTGAAGCGGGCCGGAAGATTATAGAAAAGATCTCTTACTTCCACTGTCGTTCCGGAAGGCATGCCGACCGGTTCACATGAGATAAACTGACCGCCCTCATACTTTACGCATGTTCCCTTCTCTGCCAGAGGTTCTTTTGTTGAAAGAGTTACACGGGAAGCCGCGGCAATACTTGCCAGAGCCTCACCTCTGAACCCCATGGAATGCAGTGAAAACAACTCATCCAGGGATTGGATCTTACTTGTGGCGTGACAGATAAAAGCTGTCTTTGCATCTTCTTCGTCCATTCCGCATCCGTTATCGCGCACGCGGATCAGACGGATACCGCCATCCTGGATCTCTACGTTAATCTGGGTTGCACCCGCATCGATGGAATTCTCCATCAGTTCTTTTACAATAGACATAGGCCTCTCAATGACTTCACCTGCGGCGATTGCATTGGAGGTGGCTGCATCGAGAATATGGATTCTTGACATAACTATTCGTCTCCTTTTGCTTTTTCAATGAGTGAATAAAGTATATTCATCGCCTCAAGTGGCGTAATTCGGGATATGTCCATATTGACCAGCTCGGCTCTCAGTGAGTGGGAATCGGCAGGTGCTGTCCGGTTCGGTGCGAAAAGAGGAATCTGCCCGGAGATGGGGCCCTCATATGATTCACCTTCACCATCGGTATAATTGATCTGCATCTTTTTCTTGTCGAGTTCAGAGAGGATCACATTGGCTCTCTCTACAACCTCTGTCGGGACACCCGCAAGTCTTGCAACTTCGATACCATAACTGTCAGATGTTCCGCCTGTGGAAATCTTATGCAGGAATTTGACTTCTTTATTCTTCTCTTCTACCTCAACATGCGCGTTGTATACTCCGCCAAGAGTCTTTTCGAGCTGGTTGAGTTCGTGATAATGTGTAGCGAAGATCGTTCTTGCAAACATGATCGAACGGTTCGCAATGAATTCTATGATTGCCCACGCGATCGCTAAGCCGTCATATGTGCTTGTACCGCGTCCTACTTCATCCAGAAGCAGCAGGCTCTTATATGTGCCGTTACGAAGGATTCCGGATACTTCGTTCATTTCGACCATAAAAGTGGATTGGCCGAGCGAAATATCGTCTGATGCACCGATTCTTGTAAAGATACGGTCAACGATGCCAATATGTGCAAAGGACGCAGGGACGAAAGATCCGATCTGCGCAAGCAGAACGATCAGTGCGGTCTGGCGCATATATGTGGATTTACCGGCCATATTCGGTCCGGTCAGGATCATGATACGGTTCTTCTCCTCATCCATCGAAATGCCGTTCGGAACAAATTCGCCTTCTTTCAGCATCTTCTCTACTACCGGATGACGTCCGTCTTCGATAACAAGTGCCGTTGTATCGTCTACCTTCGGACGGCAGTAATTATTCCGCTCTGCAAGTTCTCCGAGTGACATAACAACATCGAGAACAGACAGCGCGGATGCGACACGGTAAAGACGATGGACTTGAGAGGCAATCTTCTCGCGAAGATCACAGAAGAGTTCATATTCGAGCTGAACAAGTTTTGCGGTAGAACCTACGATCGTATCTTCAATGCTCTTTAATTCTTCGGTGATATAGCGCTCGCCCGTCGTAAGCGTCTGCTTACGGATATATCTTTCCGGGACAAGCGGAACATTACCTTTTGATACCTCGATATAATAGCCGAAGACCTTGTTATAACTGATTTTAAGGTTCTTGATGCCGGTAAGTTCTTTTTCCTTGGCTTCCATCTCAAGGATGATCGACTTACCGTCTCTGCTCGCGCGGCGGAGCCTGTCTGCTTCCTCGTGATATCCGTCCTTGATCATGCCGCCTTCTTTTACGGAAATCGGCGGATCTTCACATAGTGCGGCTTCAAGGAGTTCATAGATATCCGAAAGATCCTCAAGATCAGAGACAGTATTCTTAAGAACGCCCGCCTGGAAATGCGAAGCACACTCTCGGATGTACGGAAGCTTGGAAAGCGTGTTCCTCAGATTTAGAAGATCTCTTGCATTTACGGAAGAAAGCGCGATACGCGAAGCAAGTCTTTCCATATCATGTACACCGAGAAGAGCTTCACGAAGCTCCTGACGGTGAATGAAGTCTTCTTTCGCCTGTTCAACAGCATCGAGTCTTTCCGTAATCGAAGCAACATCGATCAGCGGTTCCTCAATATACTCGCGCAGACGTCTTCCGCCCATGGAAGTCTGTGTCATATCGATTGCCCAGAGGAGACTTCCCTTCTTTGACTTGGATCGGATCGTAGATGTGATCTCAAGGTTGGTTCTTGTTGCCACATCGAGTTCCATGGTGTCTGTTACTTCATAGATGCGCGCTGTCGAGAAATGCGTGACCTGAGCCTGCTGCGTCTCATCGAGATAAGCAAGAATCGCGTCGATAGCGGATGTCAGAAGGATATTCTTTGTTTCTTCGGCAAAAGAACTCTTCCCCTTCTTCTTTCCGTTTTTATCTTTCTTATACTCGTCCGGAAGAACTCTCTCGGATACGCCGGAGGAAAAATCTGCGTTCGGTCGAAGTGTGACAGAGCCGACAAGATTATCACATACATAATTGAAAAGTTCGTCTTTGCTGAAATCCTCGTTGAAAATCAGCTCGGAAGCTCTGTATTTCGAAAGAAGGTTAACCAGATGCTGTGCCGTATTTCCGGTGATCAGCTGGGTTGCTTCCATTGTTCCGGTCGTGATATCCGCAGCGGCCAGACCATACTGCATGCCGACTTTGAAAACACATACCAGATAGTTGTTTTTCTTCTCATCCAGGCCATTTGTATCAATTACTGTGCCCGGGGTGAGTACACGGGTGATCGAGCGCTTTACGAGGCCCTTGGCAAGCGCAGGATCCTCCATCTGTTCGCATATTGCCACCTTATATCCCTGTGTGATCAGTCGCTGCATATAAGAGGATGCAGAGTGATGCGGTACACCGCACATCGGTGCGCGCTTCTCAAGACCACAGTCTCGGGAAGTCAGGGTAAGTTCAAGGATTCGCGATACAAGGATCGCATCATCAAAAAACATCTCATAGAAGTCACCAAGACGGAACATCAGGATCGCGTCACCCGCGAGTTTTTTCATCTCGAAATACTGACGCATCATCGGAGAGAGCGTCGATACGTCAATGGATGCATATGTAAGAAGATCATCATTATTATTCATCGACAAAACTCTCCAATTCTCCTTCTACTGAATACGGCTTGGCACGTGTGATCCTGACCATTGCCAGCATTCCTTCGAACTCATCCGCGTCAAAATCAGAAGCGCTGCTATCGATTTCTTTCCCGTTAAACTTGATTCCAGAAGGAATACGGAAGTTTACCAGGCGGTTCGAGTTCGTTCTTCCTGTAAGCACATCCGGAGCCGTTGCGCTTTTTCCTTCAATCAGGATCTCTTCAGTTCTTCCGACAACTGACTCATTGGACTCGAATGTGAGAGCATTCTGCAGGTCAAGAAGTCTGCCGAAGCGCTCAGTTACAACATCCTGCGGGATCTGGTCCGGGTAATCCGCGGCTTTTGTTCCCGGGCGTCGGCTGTACTGGAAGGTAAAAGCACTATCAAACTTGCATTTTGCAACAACATCCAGTGTCTCCTGAAAATCTTCTTCCGTCTCACCGGGGAATCCGACAATAATATCTGTCGTCAGCGTCGCATCAGGGAGTTCTTTTCTGAAAAGAAGCGCTGTTTTCAGATACTGCTCCTGATCGTAATGACGGTTCATACGCTTAAGAATACTGCTCGAACCCGACTGCATCGGAAGATGGAGATGCCGCTCGATATTCGGGTATTTCTTCATGGTATAGATAACCTCTTCCGAAATATCTTTCGGATGGGATGTCATAAAACGGATACGTGAAAAGCCCGGAATCTTTGCAGTCTCTTCCAGAAGCTTGGCAAAAGATATCTCATCTTCCCTGTCATTTCCATAGGAATTTACATTCTGGCCGAGAAGCATGACTTCCTTATAGCCGGAAGCAGCCAGTTCCCTGAGTTGGGTAAGGATTTGTTCAGACGATCTGGAACGCTCGCGTCCTCTGGTATACGGAACAACGCAGTATGTACAGAAATTGTTGCAGCCGTACATGATCGGGACCAGGGCTCTAAACTTTCTCTTGTGGAGTACGGGAACATCGACGTCATCTACGAGATAATCCTCGTCGGATACGGCGAAAACGCGTTTTCTCTGATTGAGTTTCTTATCCAGGATCGCAGGAAGCATATGTATATCGGCAGGACCGAAACAAGCATCTACGTATGGGAAACTCTTTTTTATGCGGTCTATATTCTCCTGCTGCTTCATCATGCAGCCGCAGACAGCGATAAACATATCACGATTCTGCTTCTTCTGTGCCTTATAAGCACCCAGGTTGCCAAACAAACGGATATCTGCGTTCTCACGGATCGTACATGTATTGAAGATAAGAAAATCCGGAGACTGTTCTTCTGATGCTTCGATAAGACCGATATTCTGAAGGATACCCTCGATCTTCTCACTATCGGATTCATTGAGCTGACAGCCATATGTCTTTACACGATAAGTAAGCGGCTGTCCGCGGTCGATCCCCGCTTCGGAAATTCGCTTTTTCAGCGACGGAATAAGAGAGTTATAGCGCGATAACTCATCTTGCGATACAATAACAGTTGACACGTAAATGACCTCGATTTCTATTTCGATTTATTTCGTTGTTTTTGACTCTTTAATGATACATGAACAACGTGATTTTGTGAACGATATCGGGAAGTTTTTTATTTAGGGAGAGAGACTTATGCAGAGAGCAGGACGATTCAGAAGGATAATATCAGTCTTTCTCTCAATTTCCATCATCTTCTCCATATTCTCTGCTTCGGTTTTTGCCAAAGACAATACGGATGAGAGCTCCGGAGAGGATATAGAGTTTTCCAATCCGGCTGAAGGTCTTCTTGACCCATCCCCTGCTAATCTGCCTATCGTCGGATCGGATTCCTATCTGATTTATGATGCATCTTCAGATACCAAACTGATCGGTTATCAATATGATCTTTTGCGCGCTCCTGCTGCGATTACACAGATCATGACGATTCTTCTCGCCCTTGAAGAACTTGAATTGTCCGATACGATTACGATTACAAAAGAAATGTATGAATCGATTCCGGATGAATATGTTCGTATCGGTTTTACCGAGGGGGAAGTTGTCACAGTGGAACAGTGTCTCTATGCCTGTCTTCTGAAGTCGGCTAACGATGCCTGCATGGCTTTGGCAATAACCCTCAGCGGAAGTGAAAAAGCCTTTGTAGAAAAGATGAATCAGCGGGCCAAAAGCCTTGGCTGCACTTCTACTCATTTCACCAATCCGTACGGATTAGCAGACAGCGATCATCGGACAACTTGTCAGGATATGGCCCTGATCATGAAAGAAGCCCTGAGGCACCCTGATTTCATTACGATTTCGACCACCTCTTCTTTCACTATCGAGCCGACGAATACGTATAATGACAGACGCGTGTTGAATAATGCTAACCGTTTCGTATCCAATCCGGCTACGGCATACGAGGGGTATATTGGCGGTAAAACGGGATATTCGGCCGAAGCTTCTTACACGATCATCGCAGGAGCAAACAAAGACGGAAGGCAGCTGATCGGTATTCTGATGGGCGCTTCCGATGCTGAAAAAAGGTATCAGTCCCTGATTGATCTTTTTGAATACTGCTATGCAAATTATACGACTACAATGGTCGATAATGCCGAAGTAAAAGTGACGGCTCAGAACTCGATTTCCCAGATTGAACAGGCACTCAACGGATCGAATCTATCCATTCAATCTTATGAACTTAAGCTGCTTGATTGCTATTCTATTCCGACTGCGCTGGCAAACAGCGGATACAGTAACGAGATCGATCTTTCCGAAATGGTGATTGCGCCTTCTTCCGAAGAACAGGTATTCAAGCTGCCGGTAATGCGCCGTTTCTCGAATGACAAGTCATATTGTATCGGATATCTCAAAGTTGTGATTTCCGATCCGGCTCAAAAGGCGGAAGAAACCGAAAAAACGGAAGAACCCGTTAAGAAAGAAACGAAGATTAAGATCATTCCTGTAATTGTGGGTGTGTGTCTTTTCATTGCTCTCGGATTTGCCGTCTTTTTCCTGATCAAAATGATCAGAAGGAGAAAATTCCTGAAGAATCACAGAAATCCGACGATACTCTGATCACTCACCTGCAACTGATACATCCGGGATCAGTAGGCTGGGAGACTGGATATGCGATGCTTCCGGCGATGTGTATTCAACGTCATTTCCAAGTGATTCAACTTTCATAAGCACATCAAAGAAGTTGTCCGCAATCGTAATCTGATTTACCGGTTCAGCCACTTTTCCGTCGCGAATGACAAAGCCTTCGGACATCAGAGAGAAATCTCCGGAAATAGGGTTGATTCCGGCATGGAGGCCATAGATTGCCGTAATATATATGCCATTTCCCATCTTCTCGAAAAGATCCTTCTGAGTAAACTTCCCGTTTTCGAAGTGAAGGTTGTTCGGCGATATGCCAATCGGTCCTCTTGATCCGCGGGAAGCATTTCCTGTACTCTCAATACCATCGACCAGTGCCGTTTTTCTGTTATGCAGAGCTGAATTGAAGACTCCCTTGTCAATAAGCACCGTACGCTTCGTTGCGACGCCTTCTCCGTCAAAAGGACAGGAAAGACGGCTTCCGTCGATCATGCCTTCGTCGACCAGCGTAATATTCTCATTGGCGATCTTCTCTCCGATTTTTCCGACCAGACGGGACAGACCTTTCTGAATCGCTTCTGCGGAAAAAGCACTCGAAAATACTGCGAGCAGGCTGTTTGCGGCAAATCTGTCAAGGACGATGGGTGTCTTTAAAGATTTGACCGGCTTTGCGCCGAGTTTGGCAATTACATTTTTACCAACGATCTTAGCGCATTCTCCGGCTTCAAATTCCGATTTTTTTCCAAACGACCAGGATTTTCCGTAGGTTTGTACATCTTTTCCGTCTTTTGCACGGCATCCGAGGTAGACACCGAAATCATTGGTAACGGATTCGCAGACCATACCCTTCGTATTCTGCATATACATGATGTTGCTGGAATATCCGGCATTTGATTCATCTACTGCTTCTATTCTGGAATCATATGCAAGCAGTTCTTTTTCCATAGTAAGCGCGGCTTCGGCAAGCATCTGATAATCGATTTGGGCAAGATCATCGGAAAAGCCGTTGAACTCCGGGTATTCTTTTTCACCCTCAAAGCATGTGATCTTTTCCTTTACTTCGAGTACGCCGCAGTTGTCCTTCGCCTGGTTGATCAGAAACGGGATCATATCCGGCTGGATATCTTCAGTTTCTGCATTTCCCATCTGTCCGTTATAAAGGCCTCTGAAAGAGATTCCGCATGTATCGGAGTTTTCGAACTGAACGATCTTTCCTTCTCTTGCAGATACGGAAATCGAGTTATCTGATCCGTAGAATACTTCTGCTTCTGTAAAGCCTTCTTTTAAAGCCTGTGCTAAGAGTTCATCTATATATTCACGTATCTTCTTATCCATGTTATCTCCTGACTGCTTATACTAAAGAAAATATCATGCCTGACCGCCGACGGTGATCTCGGATACTCTTATCGTAGGCTGACCGACATCTACCGGAATGTTGCCGCTGACGGAACCACACACGCCCTGGGCAAGCTTCAGATCATTTCCGACTCTGTCTATATTCATAAGAACTTCATTACCCATGCCGATCAGTGTTGCACCTTTGACGGCCTCGCAGATCTTTCCGTTGCGGATCATATAAGCTTCATTGACAGCAAAGTTGAATTCTCCGGTGGACGTATCTACAGATCCACCGCCCATGCTGGCTGCGTAAATACCATACTCTGTATCTGCAATGATATCTTCCGGCTTAGATTCACCATTTGCAATGAAAGTATTCGACATGCGGGAAGTCGGCGCATAAGAATAGTTCTGGCGCCGCGAACATCCGGTAGAAGGTTCATTCATTCTTCGGCTTCCGATCTTGTCGATCAGATAACTGTTCAGAATACCGTCTTTGATCAGCAGATTTGTCTGGGAAGGCGTGCCTTCATCATCGACTTCGTAACTGCCCCATTCTTTGGCGATCTTTGCATCATCATAGGCAGACACAATAGAATTAGCTATCTTCTGGCCTTTTTTACCGGTAAAGTAAGAGGATTTAATGCCAACAGCTGTAGCTTCCAGAGCATGACCGCATGCTTCATGGAAAATAACTCCGCCGAAACCATTGCCGATAACTACCGGCATCTTACCGGAGGGACACGGCTTAGCATCAATCATTGTAACAGCGATCTTCGCTGCTTTTTCAGCAAGTTCATCCAAATCTACTTTTTCAAAGAATTCGTATCCTTCACCACTTCCCGGAGCAAAATGACCCTGCTGCTTATCCTCCTCAGAACTTGCGATGGCCTGAATGGATACTCTTGTGCGGCAACGGTTATCCTTAACATATAATCCTTCGGAATTCGCGATCCAGACTTCTCTTTCCAGATCTGACGAAGATGCGGCCGTCTGAGTAATAAGAGTGGAGAATGCTGTTGCCCTCTCCCCTGCCTTACGGAGTTTATAGACCTTGTCGGATTTGGAAACTGATGTTGGTGCAATCTCGTACTTCTGGGAAAAATACTCGATCTGCGGGGTAAGATAGATCACTTTGTTATTTGGTGCATCCGAGAGTGATGCGGAAGCATTTTGAGCCATACGGATCAGCTTATCTTCGTGATAAATATCATTGGAATAAACGTATACGCACTTATCACCCTCAAGAATACGGATTCCGATGCCCATATCAAGACTGGAACCTGCATTTTCGACAACACCGTTAAGAAGTGAGACAGAAGATATCTTACTTCTCTCAATATAAACCTCGGAAAAGTCTCCTCCCTTGGAAAGCGCCGCCGAGAGGATCCTTTCGATACTTGTCTGACTTAACATTTTTAGAAAACTGTCTCCTGTTTATCTGTCGTTATTTCTTATACTGTCTTCTGATCTTCTTACTTGTGGTCTTCTCAAACTCGGTGTCTCTGAGAACTACACGCTTAATGTGCTTATAGTTCACAAGATTCTTATTGACCTTAGCCACTTCATTTTCAATCAGGTTCTGAACTGCATCATCATCCGGCTTCTCACCGAGATACTTCTTGACTTCTTCCATGCACGGGAAGATCGTTGCCGTAATAATGACATCGTCATTCTCTTCATCACCGGAAACGACACACTCCTCAATATAATCGGACATGCAGAGCATCGTCTCGATCTCTTCAGGGAAAACGTTCTTGCCGTTCTTGGCGATAATAACGTTCTTCTTTCGGCCTGTGATGATGCAGAAGCCGTCTTTATCGATATAACCGAGATCACCGGTGTGATAATAACCATTCTCATCCAGAGCTTCTTTGGTTGCTTCTTCATTCTTGTAGTAACCCATCATAATGTTATCGCCTTTAGCGATAAACTCACCGATTCCGTTCTCATCCTTATCAATGACCTGGACATCCACGTCCGGAAGCGGAAGACCGGCAGCACGGTTATTAAAGTCACAGTCACGGTTCAGCGCAAGGATAGGGGCACATTCCGTAAGACCATATCCCTGAATGCACGGGAAACCCATATCCTGCATATCCTGAAGGATCTGAGGATCAATTGCGGCACCGCCGCAGATGATCAGGCGGAGATTACCGCCAAAGGTCTCGTGAACCTGCTTAAAGATCTTCTTTCTTTTATCTATACCGAAGAACAGCAGGAATTTGCAGAGCTTGCGTCCGAATTCGAACTTTCTTGCCATCTTCTTCGTAGCTTTTGCCTTAGACATGATACTCTTATGGAACTTTTCCAGCATAAGCGGAACAACAAGAATAATGGACACTTTGGACTGCTGCATATTCGGAACGATATAACGGAGACCTTCACAGATCGCGATATGCGAACCGCGGTAGACCTGACAGAGGAAGCCGCAGGTGCACTCATATGTATGATGTAATGGCAGGACCGAAAGGAACATATCATTCTGATCGATATAGCACATGGAGCACATGCCTTCAAGATTCTTGCAGATATTCTTCTGACTGAGCATAACTGCTTTACTCTGCGCTGTGGTGCCGCTGGTAAAAAGAAGCACTGTCATGGCTTCTCTGTCGAGCGGAGCATCCAGGAAAAGACGATCACCTTGATCAAGAAGCTTCTGGCCTTTATCCAAGACATCATAGAAATACTCGACCCCTTCTTTATCGGTCTTATCCATGCAGATAAAGTATTTTACGCCGGGGATCTGGTCCTTGATCTCGTTTAAAACATTCTGCTTAGACGAAGAATAGATGACACAGTTGACTTCCGCGCGATTCAGACAGCTGGCAACTTCGTCACCGGGCAGTTCTTTATCAAGCGGAACCACAATACCTGTTCCATTCGTAGTAGCAAGATAAGAAACATACCATTCATATCTGGTTTCCGCAAGGATCGCGATTCTGGAACCAAGTCCGCAGAGATGGGACAATCCTGTTCCCATCGCCTGTACCGCTTTGTTATACTCGTTAAAAGTATAATACTCGTAGTCTCCGCCTTTGACTTTCTTATAATAGAAAAGCGGAAGATCCCCGTACAGATCGACGCTCTGTTTGAGCATGTCACGGAGATCTTCAATATGACGTACTTCATAAAGTGGAATGTTCTTCATGCAAACGGTCCTCTCGTTTCATAAGATGCCGTCAAATCAATGAAATTCGACAATTTCAGTATATCGAATTGTCCTTTTTTATTCAACCGATAGAGAAGAATTCCTAAAGAACGTCAGGTTTTTTACGTCTTTTTCGGGATCTTGTATTTTCGGAGTGCGGCCCTGCAGTTCTTATAATCCGGACAGTACTTCCCTACCTGGGTCCAGAACGCCGCAGAATGATTCATATGATAAAGGTGCGAGAGCTCATGGATCAGCACATATTCAAATAATTCCGGCTCAACATCCAGAAGATGGATATTCAGAGATATGTTCCCGTTTGAGGAACAGGAGCCCCATCGGGATGTCATGTTCCTGACTGATATGCGGGCAGGTTTCTTTCCGTCATATACGGCTAGAAAAGCACTTGCCCTTGCCTTAATGATCCTGGCGATCCTTCTTTGCTCAGATGGCTCGATCTGCGGAAGAGAGATCTTCTCATCAAGCTTGGCGCGGTGCTTTTCGATCCAGTCAGTATTGGCTTCGACAAAACGGTCGATATCCTTCAGCGTCATATATTTCGGCGCAAAAGCACACACCCGCCCGTCGTCATCCAGTGAGATCTTCAATCTCCTGCGTTTTCCATAGGAGATCGTCACCGGGATGCGATGACCGGATGTGATGTATTCTCGGGTCGTTTTACTTTCGGATGCTGCCACGATCAGCTTCTTCCAGGTACATAACCTCTGGCAATTGCCATCTCGGCACGCTGCTTCGGCTTGCCTCCGAGAGCGATCTGCTCATCGATGAAATCTGGATGAGCGGAAAGGAAAGCTTTCATGTAATCGATCGGATTCTCCATGAAGTGGGCTACCATATCACGCTGAGCCTGTGTCAGGATACCTTTCTCTACGCCTTCGTCAAAGAGCGACAGCTCGATCTTGGCAAAGGTATACATGTTTACACCTTCTTTAGCAAGGTTGGCTTCACCGCCCTGAAGACGGTCGATTACAGCGATCGTATCATTGATCGTCGCACCGGCTCCGCGGATCGACGGGATCCAGGCGTTTGTATAAGAAGATGCTTCAGTTATCAGATCGGCAATGTGAAGGGATACTTTTCCGGACAAATCACCTTCACCTACCTTGGTGGCTGTTTCTTCCACATTTTCGGAATAATAGGTCTCACCATCCTTGAAGATGGAAAGATGCGGCTTGCCGAGCAGATATGCAGGCATCAGGGAGAAGAAAAAGTCTCTTCTTTCACCACCGGAGATGATGTCAAAATCCAGTTCTTTTGCTTTGGAAACGATCAGGTCAATGACCTTCTTATAGGATTCCGAAGTCTCATACTGGTTCTTCACAAAAGAAAGGATCGTGCTGAGAAACTTGGTTCTGTCTCCTGCAGCGGCTTCTTCGATCAGTGCGAGCAGCTGGTTTGCCTTATCTTCTGATTCAATCAGGAAGTGGGTATTTACATAGAAAGGGCCAAGTGTTCCGGATGCATACCAGAACGGTTTTTCCGGATCACTTACTCTTACGGCATTTGTTTCAAAAAGATAATCTGCAATACTCTTCATGTTTTACCTCCACAATTCAAGAGTTCCCGTCAATGTAGACAGTTCATCAATATTGTTCTGTTCACAGTATTTTTCAAGATCATCAACGATCTCAACAGGTCTTGTCGGATGAACGAGAGTAATCGTTCCGAGCTCAACTGCCGAAGCACCTGCAATCATGAACTCCAGGACATCTTCATAAGTAGATACGCCGCCACATCCAACGACAGGGATCTTCACCGCATCATAGATGTCATGCACCATGCGGAGAGCGACAGGCTTCACACAGGGGCCGGACAGTCCGCCGGTATTGTTATGAAGCAAAGGTCTTCTTGTTCGGATGTCGATCGCCATACCCAGCATAGTATTGATTGCAACGATCGCATCTGCACCGCCTGCTTCTGCACCCTTAGCTGTCTCCGCGATAGATGTGACATTTGGAGTCAGCTTGATCCACATCGGAAGATCTGTTCTCTTGCGCAGATCTTTAACAAGTGCCTCGATCGCTTTCGGTGATGATCCGATGACCATGCATCCTTCCTTAACATTCGGGCAGGAGAAATTCAGTTCGAGCGCATCGATCTTATCTTTAAAAGGATCGAGCTTTTCGACCATAGCGATATAATCTTCGTTCGAATGACCGGCAACATTTACAACTACGCCGGCTCCGCTTTCGACCATGTAATCCAGTTCAGTAGCAAGGAATGCATCCACGCCGGGATTCTGAAGACCGACACAGTTCAGCATGCCGGAAGGAGTTTCCGCCACACGAACGCCCTGATTTCCATCTCTGGGAAGAAGTGTCAGTCCCTTAGATGAAAGAGCTCCAAGCTTGCTCAGATCCATATATTCGGAGAGTTCACGTCCGAAACCACATGTTCCGGAAGCAAGAATGATCGGGTTTTTCAGGTCTACCTGACCTACTTTTACGGCAATACTCACCAGATCACCTCCTCTGCCTTAAAGACCGGACCGTCTTTGCAGCATCTTTTATGTACAAATTCTTTGCCTTCCTGTTCTGCTTTGATCTTGCATACACAGACAAGGCAGGCACCGATACCACATGCCATACGCTGTTCGAGCGACACATAGCATGTAAGACCCTTGGACTGTGCCCATTCAGATACTTTTCTCATCATGATGCCGGGGCCGACGACCATAACTGTCGTTCCGTTCAGATCCTCATCCTTCATTTGCTCCAGATAAGCCATGACTGTTCCCTTTACACCAAGATCACCTGCATCTGTTGTTGCGTGAAAAGCACTGCAGGCACATGCAAATCGGTCATAAAGGAATGCATCGTTCTTGCAGCGGTATCCGTTAACTACTTCGCAGGGAATTCCGTTTTCACGGGCATATTCAGTTGCGAAGAAAATCGGGAAGATACCTGTTCCTCCACCGATAAGAAGTAACTTATTAACTTCGTCAAAGGGGAAACCATTGCCCAAAGGTCCAAGAACAGTAAATGCTTCTCCCTCATTTGTGGAGATGATCTTTTCTGTTCCTTTTCCGACTTTGCGAACACCGACACTGAAAGTCTTCTCTGCTTTGTTTACGGACATGATTCCGAAAGGACGCTTCAGAAAGTATGCGCAGGACAGATTCACAAACTGTCCCGGACGCGCAGTCTCCGCGATTTCCGGGCAGTAAAATGTCAGAACAGCGCAAGTCTCTCCAAGAAGCTCTTTCTTTACCAGACGAATGCTATATTCTTCTTTCATTTTCATCATCCTCTTGAAATCAAGCTTTCATCGATTCTTTGATTGCATTATTCAGATCTTCACGCATACGCAGCGCTTCTTCCCTTGTGGCTCTCTGGAAGCCGAGAAGCGGTGCGCCGGAAGGTCCGTGCATCTGTGTGAGTTCCATAGGCTCAATATCGTCACGCTTCTTCCAAGCACACATCAGGCTTCTGGAAGCATTTACGATACCACCCTTACCATTGACGAAAGATGCCACTGCATCTTTACCGGAACCGCCCTGTGCGCCATACCCGGGTACAAGGATCAGTGCGTGAGGCATGATCTCACGTGCCTTTACAGCCTGCTCCGGCCATGTAGCGCCGACTACGGCACCGACAGAGGAGAAACCGGATTCACCGATCAGATCCTGACCCCATTTTTCTACATTTTCAGCCATGGCTTCAAATACCTGACGGCCGTCCTCGAGCTTAAGATCCTGAAGATCTCCTGCAGAAGGATTCGAAGTTCTTACAAGTACATAAAGTCCCTTACCCTTCTCTTTTGCTACATCCATGAAAGGCTTGATGCCGTCGATGCCGAGATATCCGTTGACTGTGATACAGTCGCAGTCAAACATACAGGCGGTCGTATCATTGATGATCTTTGTCTCACCGATGATTGCATTTGCATATGCCGTTGCAGTTGTGCCGATATCATTTCTCTTGGCGTCTGCGATTACCAGCATACCCTTGTCATGAGCATAATGGATTGTCTTTCGAAGAGCCATGATTCCGTGAATACCGTACATCTCATAGTAGGCAAACTGAGGCTTAATTGCAGGGATGATATCATATACTGCGTCGATCAGAAGACGGTTATAGTCGAAGATCGCCATACCAGTTGCCATCTGCATATTCGCAGGCTGACCGCTCTTCTCTTCGTGCTCTTTGGCTTCCTTGAGCCATTCCTCAATCATTTCAGACGGGAGATAATCAAGTTTCGGGTCAAGACCCATAACCGTCGGGTTATTGCACTCTTCAATTCTTTGGGTCAGTCTGTCAGCGAAGTTCGTCATATGTGATACTTCCTCCTACGATTGTAAGTTTAACGCGGCCGGTCAGTTCGCTTCCGATATAAGGCGAGTTTGCCGCTTTGCTGAGGATCTCTTCCTTCGTGTATACGAAGTTTTCATTAAGATCCGCGAGCATGACATCCGCCGGCATACCCTTATCCATTGTACCTCTTCCGAGTTTAAGGATATTCGAAGGATTCGTGGTCATGGTCTTAACCATCTCAGTAAGTGAAAGCTTTCCGGTCTTTACCAGATAAGTATATCCGACTGCGAAGGCTGTTTCAAAGCCGATGATACCATTATTGGCCAGTGAGAACTCTATGTCCTTCTCATCGATATGATGCGGTGCGTGATCAGTAACGATACAGTCGATCGTTCCGTCCTTCAGGCCCTCGATGACAGCAATTCGGTCATCCTCGGTACGAAGCGGCGGATTCATTTTGAAGTTTGTATCGTAGGTCTGGCAGCATTCTTCAGTCAGTGAGAAGTAATGCGGGCAGGTCTCACAGGTGACCTTTACGCCGCGCTTCTTCGCCTGGCGGATAATATCGATGCCCTTTCTTGTGCTGACATGGCAGATGTGGATCGGCATATCCAGGTATTCTGCTGTCAGAATATCTCTGGAGATCATGATCTCCTCTGCAATCGCAGGGATTCCGCGAAGACCGAGTGATGTGGAGATCGCACCCTCGTTCATAGCCCCCTCGGAGATCGACATTACTTCGCAGTGATTCAGTACAGGGATATCAAAGTCCGAAGCATATTCCAGGACCTTCTTCAGAAGGTTGGCTGTAGCAATCGGCTTACCGTCATCAGAAACAGCCACGATACCGGCTTCCTTCATGAGACCCATCTCAGAGATCTCTTTTCCCTCAAGGCCTTTACTTGCGGCGCCGATCGGGAATACATTACAGGAACCGACCTGCTCGGCTTTTCTTAAGATACCTTCAACTACTGCAGCGTTATCACATACCGGTTTTGTATTCGGCATGCAGCATACACTGGTAAAACCGCCCTTCGCCGCACTCTTAGTACCTGTCTTAATGTCTTCTCTGTACTCGAAGCCAGGCTCACGGAGGTGACAGTGCATATCAATAAGACCCGGGAAGACTGTAAGGCCTTCAGCGTCGATCACCTCATCCGCTTCACCTGAAAGAGAATCAGTAAAGACACCATTCTCAATATATACGGTTACTTTTTCTCCTGAAGCAAAGTGCTTCGCATTCTTAATCTCAATTCGTTTCATTCTGGTTTCTCCTTGCCATCAGTAAGTATAAGACTGCCATTCGGACTGCTACACCATTGGTGACCTGTTCATTGATCACGGACTGATCGCAGTCATATACACATGTCGGAAGCTCAACACCGTGATTACACGGACCTGGGTGAAGCAGATAAGCACCCGGCTTGGCAAGCTTCAGAACATCCTCGGAGATGGAGTAGAATTTTGAGTATTCCGCTACCGAGGGGAACAGAGACTTCTGCTGGCGCTCCAGCTGTACGCGGAGGCCCATAACCGCATCGGCGTCCTTGACGGCTTCGGATACAGACTTGCAGACTGTGCAGCCCATCTTATCGAGTCCGACCGGAACCATCGTACGCGGTCCTGCAACACTAACTGTTGCACCGAGTTTGGTGAGACCGATCACATTGCTTCGTACTACACGGCTATGGTAAAGGTCACCGCAGATCGCGACTTTCAGACCATCAATATGACCGTATTTCTCGTAGAGTGTAAACATATCCAGAAGAGCCTGTGTCGGATGCTCATTCATTCCGTCACCGGCATTTACGATTGATGCCTTTACGCGTGGTGCCAGATAGTGAGGAGCTCCGGACTGACTGTGGCGCATGATGATGATATCCGTCGCCATCATATCGATCGTTCTCGCAGTATCCAGAAGAGATTCACCCTTGTTTACCGAGCTTCCGGATGTCGTAATATTCGCACTTGCCGAACCCATGTATTTCGAAGCCAGTTCGAAAGACAGTCTGGTTCTCGTACTGTTCTCATAAAAGAGAGTGACGACCGATTTTCCCTGAAGATGAGATGTCTTCTTATTTCCGGAGGTCAGCACCATTTTCATCATTTTTGCGGTATCGAGGATCTCCATGATCTCTTCTGCAGTCAATTGCTTTAATCCAAGCAGGTCTTTGTTTCTTAGTCCCATTATTTCACCTCTTCACAGAGAACGACTTTGTCCTGTCCGTCGATCTCGCTTAACTGTACTGAAATCATCTCGGAGAGAGATGTCGGTACATTCTTTCCGACATAGTCAGAACGGATCGGAAGCTGTCTGTGGCCTCTGTCTACAAGAGTTGCCAGCTGGATG
Source organism: uncultured Clostridia bacterium (assembly GCA_947302815.1). GTDB lineage: Bacteria > Bacillota > Clostridia > Saccharofermentanales > Saccharofermentanaceae > Scatonaster. The sequence goes on from CAMYWO010000029.1 coordinate 23,273, forward strand.
CAGGCAGGTCTTCCCATATCAAAAATCGCCTCGATCGCGGCCCTTACCGTTCTTCCGGTGAACAGGACATCGTCGATCAGGACGATTTTCTTATCATTGATATTAAAGTGGATCGCCGTACCGTTTACTACGGGATGGGCAGCTAATGTGGACAGATCATCGCGGTAGAATGTAATGTCCAGAACGCCGACATCCGGCCTAATTCCTTCTACATCTTCCATAACCTTGGCGATTCTGTCAGCCATTGGTACGCCTCTTCTCTGGATGCCTACGAGAGCAACATTATCGAGGCCTTTGTTCTTTTCGATGATCTCATGCGCGATACGGATCAATGCACGATGCACAGCCTGATCATCCATAAGGACTGTTTTCTCAAGATACTCTTTCAAAAATACCACTCCTTCCATGATGCCAGAGTACAAAAAACCGACTCTGAAAATACCTTCAGGTATCCTTCAAAAGCCGGTCTTCCATATATAAGCATCCCTAAAGGACGCGATAATACATTTTCAACATACGACCTTCCCGATCTCTCATGGAACGGACTTAAAGGATACGCTGTTAAGATAATAATCCAACACTTCGAAAATGGCAACCGATAATTCGACGATTGTTTTCTGTTTTTTCAGAAAAGCACTTGTCCGAAATCACCATACAGGAACTTCATCATAATCCCAGTTCCAATCATCCATATCTTCGAGGCTCTTCTTGCGGTCAGACTGACGCTTATCGTTCGAGTCGGACATGCGTCTTTCCATCTCGTCTTCAATCTGGCTCTGGCGCTTTTCGAGTGATTCAGACTGTCTCTTTTCCTCATCACTCATTGTGGTTTCGCTGCTGCCATTACCGGAACCGTCACTCGGATCAGACGAGGATCCATCGCTCGGATCACCATTGGAGGTATCGCTCTGATCACTGTTTGACTGATCACTGTTCGATTGATCACTCTGATTGCTCTGAT
>CAMYWO010000030.1:0-23736 GCA_947302815.1 uncultured Clostridia bacterium
ATACAAGTTATGGCAAGGAGGCCAATGTCATGAAGACTTATCTTGAACTGAGTAAAGCAGAGTTGAAGGATACTCTCAAGATTTTGGAGATGCGTTATAACGAACTGAAATCCCGGAATCTGGCTCTGGATATGACGCGAGGTAAGCCGAGTCCGGACCAGCTCGACATTGCCAATGAGATGCCGACTCTTATGGATATCGATAATCTGAAGGCAGAGGATGGTTCTGACTGCCGTAACTATGGTGTACCGTTCGGTCTGAAGGAGTCCAGAAACCTCTTTGGCGAGATCCTCGGTATCGATCCGTCTCTCGTTACTGTTGGCAACAATTCCAGCCTTCAGCTGATGTATGATACTCTTTCCCGTTCGCTGATCTTTGGTGAGATCGATTCTGAAAAGCCGTGGGGTCAGATCGCTGACCGCAAGTGGCTCTGCCCGGTTCCGGGTTACGACAGACATTTCCTCGTAACTGAGACTCTCGGTTTTGAACTGATCCCGGTTCCGCTGAACGAAGACGGCCCGGACATGGATATGGTTGAAAAGCTCGTTGCTGAGGATGCTTCGATTCTCGGTATGTGGGCAATGCCTCTTTACAGCAACCCGGATGGATATATCTACTCTGAAGAAGTCTGCAAGCGTCTGGCTTCCATGAAGACCGCCGCTCCGGATTTCCGAATCCTTTGGGACAATGCTTATGTCGTACATCACCTCTACGATGATCCGGCTAAGCAGGGAACTCTCCCGGATATCCTCAAGCTCTGCCGTGAGGCCGGTAACCCGAATCGTGTATATGAGTTTGCTTCCACAAGTAAGATCACTTTTGCCGGTTCCGGTATCGCATGCATGGCTGCAAATGAAGAGAACACCGAGCGTGCAAGAAAGTATCTCGGCGTTCAGTCCATCGGTCCGAACAAGATCGTTCAGCTGATGCACGCAAAGTATATCCCGAACCTTGAAGCAGTGAAGAAGGTTATGTCCAAGCAGGCGGATATCCTCCGTCCGAAGTTCGAGATGGTACTTAAGGTCCTGAGTGATGAGTTCATGGGAAGTGGTATCGCACACTGGAATTCTCCACTGGGCGGATATTTCGTTTCCATCTATCTCCTTGACGGAACAGCTAAGGAGACTGTACGTCTTGCCAAGGAGTGCGGCGTAGCCTTTACACCTGCCGGCGCGACTTACCCCTATAAGAAAGATCCGGCGGACAGCAACCTGCGTATCGCTCCGAGCTTCCCGAAGGTAGAAGATATCGAAACAGCCGTTACAGTTTTCTCTGTTTGTGCTAAACTAGCAGCTGTAAGAAAACTTTTGGAGGAGTAAGACATGAAGGATATCTACGAAAGCCCGCTGAATTCCCGTTATTCCAGTAAGGAAATGAAGGCGATCTTCTCGCCTGATCATAAGTTTAAGACCTGGAGACAGCTCTGGATCTATCTGGCTTCCTGTGAAAAAGAACTCGGCCTGAACATTACTGATGAGCAGATCGCCGAGCTTGAAGCTTCCAAGGAAGATATCAATTATGATGTTGCTGCAAGAGAAGAGAAGCTTGTCCGTCATGATGTAATGGCTCATGTACATGCATATGGTGAGCAGTGCCCGAAGGCAAAGGGAATCATCCACCTCGGTGCTACTTCCTGCTACGTTGGCGATAATACAGATATCCTTCTTATGCGTGAGGCTCTGATCCTTACCCGTAAGAGACTTCTTGCAGTTATCGAGAAACTTGCGAAATTCGCTGATGAGTATAAGGCGATGCCGACACTTGGTTTCACACACTTCCAGCCGGCACAGCTCGTTACAGTCGGTAAGCGTGCGACACTGTGGCTCCAGGATCTCCTGATCGACCTTGATGAACTGGATTACACACTTTCCTGCCTTAAGCCTCTGGGCTGCAAGGGTACTACAGGTACACAGGCCAGCTTCCTGGATCTTTTCCAGGGTGACCACGAAAAAGTCGAAAAACTTGATCAGATGATCGCAGAGAAGATGGGCTTTGAAGCATCCATCTCCGTATCCGGTCAGACATATACCAGAAAGCTTGATGCGAAGGTTTTGAATACTCTTTCCGGTATTGCGACATCCGCTCATAAGTTCAGCAATGACATCCGTCTCCTGCAACACCTGAAGGAGATCGAGGAGCCTTTCGAAAAGACACAGATCGGTTCTTCCGCTATGGCTTATAAGAGAAACCCGATGAGATCCGAGCGTATCTGCTCTCTGTCCCGTTATGTCATCGCAAATGCTCTGAATCCGGCAATGACCGCTTCCGAGCAGTGGTTCGAGAGAACACTCGATGACTCTGCGAATAAGCGTATCTCCGTTCCGGAAGCTTTCCTCGCAGTTGACGCGATCCTGAGCATCTACCTCAACGTTGCCTCCGGACTGGTTGTATATCCGAAGATGATCCACAACCACATCATGAACGAGCTGCCTTTCATGGCAACTGAGAACATCATGATGGAAGCAGTTAAGCGCGGCGGTGACCGTCAGGAACTTCACGAGAAGATCCGTGTTCACTCCATGGCTGCCGGTAAGGTAGTTAAGGAAGAGGGCCTTCCGAACGATCTTCTGACACGTATCGCAGATGACCCGGCATTCGGTCTGGATAAGGATTCCCTGGATACACTTCTGGATCCGAAGCTCTATATCGGCCGCTGCCCTGAGCAGGTCACATCTTTCCTGAAGAACGATGTTGAGCCCGTACTGAAGATGTATGCTTCCGAGCTGGATATGGATGAGCCGGAACTGAATGTCTGATTCTTTCGGAGGATCTGCAAAGATAGTCTATGAGCATTTATTTTGACAATAGTGCGACCACGAAGCCACTTCCCGAAGTGGCTCGTTTGGTATATGAAACCCTGAGCGGTGAAGAGTCTTTCGGTAATCCCGGATCGCTTCACCGTCTTGGTGTGCTTGCGGAAAGAGACCTGAATGAAAGTCTCGATAAGATCAGTAAACTCCTTTCCTGCAAGAAGGAAGAGCTTATCTTTACTTCGTGCGGTTCAGAGTCTGTAAACACGGCCATCATGGGCTATGTCCACCAGAATCCGAGAGCCGGAAAGAAGATCATCTCTACGAAGACAGAGCATAAAGCTTCTCTCGAGTCTCTGGCGCGTCTGGAGAAGGAAGGCTATGAAGTCTGCTATATTCCTGTATGTGCAGATGGTAAGCCTGATCTCGATGCTCTGGAAAAAGCACTGGATGAGAATACGGCCCTGATCACTTTTACACACGTCAATAATGAATCCGGAAGCATCTTGCCGCTTTCGGATATCGTTGCGATCAGAAATAAGAAGAACAGAAATACGAAGATCCATCTGGACTGCGTGCAGTCTCTCGGTAAGCTTCCGATCGCTCTGTCCCGCATGGGCATTGATATGGCATCTTTTTCCGGTCATAAGATCCATGCGCTGAAGGGATTCGGCCTTCTGTTCATTAAGAGCGGTGTGCGCGTGCAGCCACTTATCATCGGCGGCGGACAGCAGAAGGGAATGAGATCGGGAACGCAGAGTCCTTACCTTGCGAGTGCTTTTGCCTTAGCATTAGAAAAAGCGTATGAGACTATCGATGAGAATCTTTCGAAGATGACAGAACTTCGTGACGGCTTTTCAGAAGACTTAAAGGGACTCGGTGCGGAGATCCTTTCTCCTTCGGATGCACTTCCTTATGTATTAAATGTATCTTTTCCGTCCTTTCAGTCCGAAACCATGTTACACTGTTTAGAGGAAAAAGGAATCTATGTCTCGACAGTGTCTGCATGTTCCAGTAAAACAAAGGCAGTCAGCTATGTGTTATCGGAGATGGGCATAAGACGTGAAATCGCGCAGAATGCCGTCCGTTTCAGCTTCTCGAGGTTCAACACCAAAGAGGAGATGGATCAGACGATATCATCGATCAGAGAGATATACGACAGATACAAGGTCTGATCAGGACAATTCCTTATACTTATAAGATTGGAGAAAGACAGGAGAGAGAAGAATGGAGAATTCTTATCGGACAATTCTACTTGCAAGAATGGGCGAGATTGCGCTTAAGGGCCTGAATAGAGGTAAGTTCGAGCGCCAGCTCATGGATAATATGAGATGGAGACTCAAGGAGTACGGTGCTTTTTCCATCGTACAGAGCCAGTCCCGAATCTGGATCGAGCCGAAGGACAGTAATCCGGATCTTCTCGAAGATAAGGAGACCGCAGAGCAGGTATTAAATGCAGTTACCCAGGTATTCGGTCTGGTATCTGCCAGCCTCGTCCGCCGTTTCAACGGTGATATGGAAGATATCAAGAAGCAGGCGGTTCAGCTGACTGGTGATATCCTTGCCGAGCACGATTACAAGACATTTAAGGTAGAGAGTAAGCGCGGTAACAAGCGTTTCCCGCTGGCATCTCCTGAGATCTGTATGGATGTCGGAGAGGTGATCCTTGATGCGCATCCGGAACTTACAGTTGACGTACATAACCCGGATTTTACGATCTATATCGAGGTGCGTGAGGATCTTTATGTATATAGCGGCAAGGTTGAAGGCCATAGAGGTCTTCCGGTCGGAACAGCTGGTAAGGGTATGCTCCTTCTTTCCGGCGGTATCGACAGCCCGGTTGCAGGTTACATGATGGCTTCCCGCGGAATGCAGCTTGAAGCGATCTATTTCCATTCGTATCCTTATACCAGCGAGCGTGCTCTTGAGAAGGTTAAGGATCTTGCGAGAATCGTTTCCCAGTATTCCGGAACTATCCTTCTGCATGTATGTAACTTCACGGATATCCAGCTGAATCTTTATAAGAACAGCCCGCAGGATATGCTTACGATCACGATGAGACGCATCATGTTTGAGATCGCCGAAGAACTTGCCAATAAGCAGGGCTGTAAGTGCCTGATCACAGGTGAATCTCTTGGTCAGGTCGCAAGCCAGACCATTGAGGCGATCCAGATCACGAATGAAGTAGTCAAGACTATGCCTGTATTCCGTCCGCTTATCGGACTCGACAAAGAGGAGACCTGCAATATCTCCCGCCGTATCGGTGCTTTTGAAACATCGATACTTCCGTATGAGGACTGCTGCACAGTTTTTGTGGCGAAGCATCCGAAGACTCATCCGCAGAAAAAGCATATCGTGGAGGCGGAGGCGAACCTCGATATCGACGCTCTTGTACAGCAGGGTGTCGAAGGTATCGAGACATATAAGATCGAGCGCACCTCCAAGTCCTGATTTCTGCCTGAAAGGAGAGATCCTATGCGTATTGGCAAGTTAACCAATGAAGAACTTAAAGACATTGTTCTTTCGCGTCTGCCGAAGCTTTCGGAGCGAACGCTGATCGGTGCCAATATAGGTGCGGATTGTGCATGGCTCGACCTCGGAGACAAGCTTCTTGTAACCTCATCTGATCCGATTACGGCCGGTGGAATGCAGTCGGGTGCTCTGTCTATTCACGTATCCTGTAATGATATCGCTGCATGCGGTATCCGTCCGTCCGCGATCCTGACGGTTCTGATCGCACCTCCGGACTGTACAAAGGAAGATGTTATTCATATCGTGGAGCAGGCTTCTTCTACGGCAAAAGCACTCGGCGTTGATATCGTCGGTGGTCATACCGAGGTAAGTGACAGTGTCAACCGTTTTATCGTGATCACGACCGCATTCGGTATTGCTGATAAGAATGCGCCTGTTCCGCGCGGTATTGCAAAGCCGGGTGATTCTCTGATCATGACGAAGACGGCGGGTATTGAGGGAACATGGATTGCCGCGATGGAGCATGAGGATGCTCTGGTCGGAAAGGTATCCGAAGAACTTCTTTCCGAAGCAAAGACATTCATCGATAAGATCAGCGTTGTTGAAGATGGTGTTACTGCGTGCTCGCTGCCGGATAAGAACGGCGAGGTAAGTCCACGCGGAATTACTTACAGCTCTACACATCTAATGCACGATGTAACCGAAGGCGGAGTTCTCGGCGCAGCCTACGAGATGGCCGATTTTTCCGGTATCGGAGTTTCCGTGGACCTCTCGAAAGTGCCTGTAGCTGCCTGCACGAAGGCCATCTGTGAAGCAATGGATATCGATCCTTACCGCCTGATCTCCTCCGGTTCGATACTTGTGGCTACAGATGATCCGAAAGGAACGATCAAGGCTATGGATGAAAAGGGAGTACCGGCCTGCGTGATCGGTGCTTTTACGGAAAAGGAATTTACTCTTACGGATGTTGACGGAAAGGAAATCGAATTCCTTCCGCCGCAGACGGATGAACTCTATAAAATGTGATCTTGGAGAAGTGTTTATGTATTTACGAGAGCGTGTGCTTAAAGTTCTGAAAGTGAAGAATGTCCTGCTGATCATCGCAGGTGTTTTCTTCATGTTCTTCGGAGCGTATCTCATTATTGATCTTCTGACATATTACCGAGATGATATTGATACAGCGCTTCACGCCAAGTCCATGCCGGGTGCGATCCGTGCCGTTATCTTCTCGGTCTGTTCTTTCCTGGGCGCGACAGTCTCCAGAAAACTGATGGGTGACGCAAGATTCTATTCCAGTTATTTTGAAGGATCGCTGGAAGGACGTATTACGTTTAAAGAACTCTCAAAGGTGACAGGTAAGCCTGTATTCTGGGTCATTATTGAACTCTCGCTGTTCAAATTCATTTATATGAAAAAGTATTCTTTTGTGACAGTCGAAGGAAATAAGATCATTGAACTGTACAGTAAAAAAACGCTCTGCGAGTGCAAGAACTGCGGCGCTCCGATCGATAAGAGGATCTACTTTACCGGAACCTGCAGTTACTGCGGAAGCTCAGACCTATTTGCCAAAGTCTTATCCGGTGACCGTTTCTACAGTATTTCCAATGAAGTCCAGAAAGGTCACAATAAACCGGCATATTATCAGAAAGCTAATCTGGATGTGAAGAAAAATCTGTTCATCAGTTTTTGTATTGTCGGACTGGGTGTCGCTGCACTCTGCCTGTTTATGGTTGCAGACAGTATCGCGAAGTACAATGACCATGACTATCTGGTGAAACAGATTATGGATCCTTCGAAACACCTGTCATCCTTTTCTATGGTAAGAGCTGATCTTCTTCATCTTATCGTATGGGGATCGATCCTCGGTCTGATTTTCATTATTCTTGCAGTCAGACGTTTCTTTAAGGTGTTCTTCGTTAATGAGGCGGAATCGTGCGCTGTAAGCTTCTCAAAGTCTGAAAAGCCTTTCATTCCGGCATCGGATATTCCGTCGATCAAGGCAAATGGTGAGAAGAAGATGCATCGCGTAAGAGGTGCGCTGAGAAATGGTTACCTTGCCCATTGTACACTGGAAATGCATGACGAAGAACTCAAAGTCTCCCTTGCCAAGAAAATCGTCAAAGACACATGCCCGTCCTGCGCCACCCCGATCACCGGAGCAGTTGACGAAGATTACATCTGCCAGACCTGCGGCAATAAAATAATGGGTGTAATCGAGAAAAAGTAAGATTATATCAAGAAAGAAAAAGTTTCTCGCGCTGGTCCTCGGCCGTTGGCCTGCGGAGGCGTGTCGAAATCTTTTTCTTTCTTTGTTTAAAGTCTTCTTTTTGTGCAGTTTCACTTCGTTTTTCTCTTTACGCAAGACGAGAATTTGTTTATCATATTAAGGTAATTTTGTATCACATTGTTGGAGGTATCCCATGTTTGAACATATCAAAGCGGAAGATCCTGAGGTATTTCAGGCGATAACACAGGAAGTTGAGCGTCAGCGCAATAAGATCGAGCTGATTGCATCTGAGAACTTCGTAACTGAAGCAGTTCTTGAGGCTGCCGGTTCCCCGTTAACAAACAAGTATGCAGAGGGATACCCGGGAAAGAGATATTACGGCGGATGCGAGTACGTAGATATCGTTGAGTCTCTGGCTATCGAGAGAGCTAAGAAGCTCTTCGGCGCTGAGCACGTTAATGTTCAGCCGCACTCCGGTGCTCAGGCAAACACCGCTGTTTACTTTGCTATCCTTGAGCCGGGCGATAAGATCCTCGGTATGGACCTTTCTCATGGCGGACACCTCACACACGGCATGAAGCTCAATGTTTCCGGCCGCACATATCAGTCTGAGTTCTATCAGGTAGATCCTGAGACACAGACTCTGAACTACGATAAGATCCTTGAGATTGCTAAGGAAGTAAAGCCGAAGGTTATTGTTGCCGGTGCTTCCGCTTATCCGAGAATCATCGACTTTAAGAAGTTCCGTGAGATCGCTGATGAAGTTGGTGCATACCTCTTCGTAGATATGGCTCACATCGCCGGTCTCGTTGCTGCAGGTCTTCACCCGAACCCGGTTCCGTACGCTGACTTCGTTACAACAACTACACATAAGACACTCCGCGGACCGCGTGGCGGTATCATCATGTGCAAGGAAGAGTATGCGAAGAAGATCGACTCCGCAGTATTCCCGGGTCAGCAGGGTGGTCCTCTGATGCACATCATCGCTGCAAAGGCTGTTGCTTTCAAGGAAGCTCTTTCTGATGAGTTCCGTGCTTATCAGGGCCAGATCGTTAAGAATGCGGCTGCTCTCGCTGACGGTCTTATGAAGAGAGGCGTAAACCTCGTTTCCGGCGGCACTGAGAATCACCTGATGCTGATCGACCTTCGTGGTACAGGCGTTACAGGTAAGGAACTCCAGCTCCGTCTTGATGATGTAAACATCACGGCAAATAAGAACACAATTCCTTTCGATCCGGAGAAGCCGTTCGTAACATCCGGCGTTCGTGTAGGTACAGCTGCTGTTTCTGCACGCGGAATGAAGGAAGAGGATATGGATATTATCGCTGACTGCATCGCTAAGGCGATCTTCTCCTTTGAAGAGTCTAAGGAAGACATCAAGGCTGCTGTTGCCGGCCTGACTTCCAAGTATCCGCTGTATCCGGATATGAAGTACTGATAAACCGTATTTTTATCACGGATGCGTGATAAAAGTATTATGGTCAGCTGCATGACCTGAAAGTGTGGTAAAGAACAATATGGGCGTCAATGAGGAATACAAAAAGAGAGAACCTTTAGCATTCCGCATGGCGCCCCGTTCTTTGTCTGAATATATCGGCCAGGAACATATCCTCGGCGAAGGAAAGATGTTAAGAAGGATGATCGAGGCAGACCGTCTGTCTTCAATCATCCTTTTTGGCCCTCCAGGTACCGGTAAAACGGCTCTGGCCAGATTGATTGCTCATACCACATCTGCGAAGTTTGAGCGTATTAACGCGGTTACAGCAGGCGTGGGTGATATCAAGCGTATCGTGGAAGATGCGAAGAATCCGATCCTGACTCCGAACGGAAGGGTAGTGCTTTTCGTAGATGAGATCCATCGCTTCAATAAAATGCAGCAGGATGCACTGCTTCCTCACGTGGAAGATGGTACAGTCATTCTGATTGGCGCGACCACGGAAAATCCTTTCTTCGAAGTCAATAAAGCTTTAATTTCGAGATCAACAGTGCTTTCGTTAAAGCCTCTTACGGATGAAAATATTATCGCGATCCTGAAGCAGGCATTAAATGATAAGGAACGCGGTCTCGGAAATGAACCGATCGAGATCTCCGACCGTACACTGGCTTATATCGCCGATCTTTGTAACGGAGATGCTCGTATTGCTCTTCGTTCTCTTGAACTTGCGTATATTACGACACCGCCGGATGAGAAGGGGACCATTAAGATCGACGAAGAGATCATGCAGGACTGCATGCAGAAGAGATCCCTTGCCTTTGACACAGATGGGGAGAGTCATTATGACAATATCTCCGCCATGATCAAGTCCATGCGCGGCAGTGACCCGGATGCGGCGATCTTTTATCTTGCGCGTGCGCTTCACAGCGGGGAAGATATCGAATTCCTTGCAAGACGCATCCTGATCTGCTCTTCGGAAGATGTCGGAATGGCAAATCCGAATGCCATCTTGGTAGCTATGGCAGCGTATCAGGGTGTCATGGCCGTTGGCATGCCTGAAGCACGAATCCTTCTTGCCGAGGCGGCAGTTACAGTTGCGACCAGCCCGAAATCCAACAGTGCCTACATGGCTATTGATAAAGCACTTGCCGATGTTGCCGATAAGAGGACCGGAGAGGTCCCGATGCATCTTCGCAACGCTCCTGCTAAGGGTATGCTGGATATGGGATATTCTGTCGGATACAAGTATGCCCATGATTACCCTGAGCATTATGTCGAAATGCAGTTCCTGCCGGATGAGATGGTCGGTACGAAGTATTATGAGCCCGGAACCCTGGGCTATGAGAATCAGATCCGCAAATGGATGGACCACCTGAAAAACGGAACTCCGCTTAAGCGACCGGAGAGCACTTCTGATGACACTTCTGACAAGAAGTAACAAATTATTCACGAAACATATTCAGATTTCTGTGTAATTGTGCATTGACACTTTATCCTTCCAAAAACTATAATCTAACCCAGTTAGTATTTAACCCCATTAGTGAAAGGAGTTTGTATGGTTTCTGAGAAGGAAGTTCTTGAATTACTGCAAGAGTTTAACAGTATCAAACCTCTGGCGTTTCTTCAGCGTATCGACATGCAGTCGATGGGCATAGGAAATGTTCTGGCATTTCTTGTGGCTTCTGATCACAAGGTCACTGCCGGTGAGATCAGTGACTATATGAATGTCAGTACAGCAAGGGTAGCGGTTCTTTTGAAGAAGATGGCCGATAAAAAACTGATCGTAAAGAAAGCAGACCCCAAAGATGCCCGAAAAGTTCTCGTTTCGATCACCAAAGAGGGACGGGAGCATCTTTACGAACAGCAGAAGGAGATCCTTCTTTACGGAGGTGCGATCGTGAATCATTTCGGTAAGAAACGTATCGAAGATTTTATCGATTCCTGTAGAGAGATCCGTGAGATTGTCGATGCTGTTGAGGCGGAACAAATAACTAACAAAGATAACAAAAGCAAAAACACATAGTATCGCTTTGGAAATGGAGACAGAAAAACATGCTGGAACTTAAAGACATCGTTAAGATCTATCCTGCGGGCGGTAATCCGGTCGAGGCCTTGAAGGGCATCAACCTGGCTTTCCGTGACAGTGAGTTCGTTTCGATCCTCGGTCAGTCAGGATGCGGTAAGACAACCATGCTTAACATCATCGGCGGACTTGATCAGTATACTTCCGGTGACCTGATCATCAACGGCAGATCAACAAAGGATTATAAGGACAGAGATTGGGATACCTACCGTAACCACACGATCGGATTCGTATTCCAGACTTATAACCTGATTCCCCATCAGAATGTGCTTGCAAACGTTGAGATCGCACTTTCTCTTTCCGGTGTAAGTAAGAAGGAACGTCGTGAGCGTGCGGCAGAAGCGCTTAAGAAAGTTGGTCTTGGCGATCAGCTGAAGAAGAAACCGTCCGAGATGTCGGGTGGTCAGATGCAGCGTGTTGCTATTGCCCGTGCACTCGTAAATAACCCGGATATTATTCTTGCCGACGAGCCGACAGGTGCTCTCGATACTGAGACCAGCGTACAGGTAATGGATATTCTTAAGGAAATCTCCAAGGACAAGCTTGTCATCATGGTTACACATAACCCGGAGCTTGCCGAGAAGTATTCCACACGTATTGTAAGAATGCTCGATGGTAAGATCACCGGAGATTCTGCTCCTTTTACCGAAGAAGAGCAGAAAAAGGCTGATAAAATTGCTGCTGATGTAGCCGCGATGGATAAGAAGGCGAAGAAGGAAGCGGCGAAGGAACAGAAGAAGCCTTCCATGTCTTTCTTCACATCTTTCTCCCTCTCTCTGAAGAACCTCTTTACGAAGAAGGGAAGAACCATCCTGACATCTTTTGCAGGATCGATCGGTATTATCGGTATCGCCCTGATCTACTCTGTATCTCAGGGGACCCACAACTTTATCAATGATGTTCAGGAAGATACGATTTCCGCATATCCGCTGGAGATCCAGGCGCAGACGGTTGACCTGAGTACTCTTCTGAATGCTTTTGTCGGAAACGATGAACAGGCTTATGTTCATGAGAAGGACGCTGTTTATCAGAAGTATAAGATCTATGACTTGATGAACTCTCTGATTTCAGTTGAGACTGAAGAAAATGACCTATCCGCATTTAAGAAATATATTGAAGACGAGAAAAAGAAAGATGACAGTAAGCTTGCGAACGCTCTTTCCGGTGTTCAGTATTCGTATGATCTGAATCTTGCTATCTATACGAAGAATGTTGAGGGCAAGATCATTCATTCCGATACTGATGAACTCATGTCCGCTCTCATGGGCGAGTATATGAAGTCTATGTTTAATGTAGATATGTCCAGTATGTCTACACAGAACTCTCAGTCTTCCCAGCTGATGGGCAGTTCCATGACACTCTGGAGTGAACTTCTTCCGGGTAAGAACGGTGAAGCTACTAACCCCGTTACTCACAAGCAGTACGATGTAGTTTATGGCCGCTGGCCGGAAGCCTATGACGAGATAGTGCTTTTCCTGGATGAAAATAATGAAGTCAATGACTATACGCTTTATGCGCTCGGTTTAAAGACTGAAGAAGAAATCACAACGATGATGAAGTCTGCAATGAACAAGCAGCCTCTGAATTATACTGATCAGCACTGGTCTTATGAAGAGATCTGCAACCTCGAGTTCCGTTCGGTATTCCCGAGCAGCTGCTGGACTTTCGATCCTTCCTCGGGTCTTTACACAGACCTTCGCGAGTCAGATCAGGGCCTTCAGTATCTCTATGATAACGGACTTGCACTGAAGGTTGTTGGTATCGTCCGTCCGAATGAAGATGCGGTTTCTACATCTCATCACGGTACGATCGGTTACACTCACATGCTGACCGAATACATCATCTCCGAAAGCCAGAATACTGAGGCAATTAAAGCTCAGAAGAAGAACCAGAAGATAGATGTAACTTCCGGTCTCCCGTTCAAGGATGAGAATGCTGCTGTTACCGAGACAGAGAAGGCGGCGTACTTTAGGAAGTATGTATCTGAACTCGATGATCAGGGCAAGGCAGATCTTTATGTTAAGGTTATGAGCATCCCGACAGAAAAGAGCATTCAGGATTACGTAAATATGTCTCTTTCCCAGCTCGACCGTACGACAATGGAAGCCATGATGATGGAGCAGATGACCACGGAAATGGGCATGGATGAGGCTACCGTTAAGGGATACATTGCTCAGATGTCTGATGACGACATGAAGAAAACATTTGAAAAGGGCATCCGTGAGAAGTATCTTGCCGAATATGCTGCAAAGATGGAGCAGGAGCTTAAGACTAAAACACCTTCCGAACTTGCTGCTGCACTTGATCAGAACATGCAGAATTTCGATGAAGCAACTTGTGCAGGTTTCTATGACAGCATTCTTGAATTTTCGCCCTTCACATACGATTACAACCTGATCCGTCTGGGTTGTCTGGATCTGGATGTTCCTTCCTCGATCCGTCTGTATGCGAACTCCTTTGAGAACAAGGACACAGTTGTTGACTGTATCGACGAGTATAACGCAACCGTTCCGGAGCTTCAGAGACTGAAGTACACGGACTACATCGGAATCCTGATGTCTTCGGTAACCACGATTATCGACGCGATCACATACGTGCTTATTGCATTCGTTGCTGTATCTCTCATAGTATCCTCGATCATGATCGGTGTTATCACCCTGATCTCTGTTCAGGAGAGAACCAAGGAGATCGGTATCCTCCGTTCTCTCGGTGCTTCGAAGAAGAATGTCTCCAGAATGTTTAACGCGGAGACGATCATTATCGGATTCACGTCAGGCTTGCTTGGTGTCATCATAACGTTTTTGTTGCTGATACCGATCAATATCATTGTTCACAGTCTGACCGGACTTTACAATCTGACGGGTGTCCTGCCGATCCCGACAGCCCTGATCCTTATCACGATCAGTATGCTGCTGACACTTATCGCCGGTATTATCCCGTCACGTTCGGCAGCGAAGAAGGATCCGGTTGTGGCTCTCCGTACAGAGTAATCGATCTGATTCTTTCGATCAAAACCAGAAGTCTTCCGTGTTGCTCGAAACGGCACGGAAGACTTTTTTCTTATCTTCGCAATAAGCTATAATGTAAGTGCTGATTTTGAATTTCAGGAGTATATATGCCACGGGTTTATCTCGACAATGCAGCCACAACAAAGATGCGTCCAGAGGCTCTCGATGCCATGATGACCGCGTATTCCGAGTTCGGAAATCCCTCGTCAGTACATCGTGAAGGTCAGTCTGCGCGAAAAGCACTGGAAGAAGCCAGGGACTGCATCGCTTCGTGTCTTCACTGTGATCCTGCGGAACTGTATTTTACTTCCGGCGGAACAGAATCCGACAACTGGGCGGTCCGCTGTGCAGGGAGGAAGGGGACACATATCATAGCATCCTCTATCGAGCATCCCGCGGTTCTTCGTGCATGCGAAGAGATGGAGAAGACCGGGTGTCGTGTCACGTATCTTCCTGTAGATAAAACCGGCGTAGTATCTGCTTCTGATCTTGAAGATGCATTTGTTCAGGATACATCTCTGGTCTCCATCATGATGGCCAATAATGAGATTGGATCGATCCAGAATATCCATGAGCTTGCAGGAATCGCTCATGCTCATGGTGCGTTGTTCCATACGGATGCAGTACAGGCCGTTGGCACTATTCCTGTTGATTTTAAAGCCCTTAATGCAGATCTGCTTTCGTTCTCTGCACATAAGTTTAACGGTCCTAAAGGCGTTGGCGGCCTTATCGTACGTAAAGGTGTAGAACTACCGTCTTTTATTGTCGGAGGATCGCAGGAATACCGCCACCGTGCGGGAACGGAAAATGTACCGGGTATTATCGGTATGGCAAAAGCACTTGAGCTTTCAACCGGAAATATGGAACAGGCATCTTCCTGCATCCGAGTCCTTTCTGATCTTCTTCGAAATGAGATAAAGAAAGTATGTCCGCAAGTGCTTTTCCATGGAAATGAATCTTATGCTCATCCGGGAATCGTGAACTTATATGTTCCTGGAATGGATGGGGAGAAGACACTGCTTCTTCTGGATGTGAAGGGTTTTGCCTGTTCCGGCGGAGCCGCATGTTCTTCCAAGGACAGTACTGTTTCACATGTGCTGACAGCGATCGGTGCATCAGCAGAAGAAGCGAAGAATTCACTTCGTATCAGTATAGGCGCTGATAATACAGAAGAAGAGATAATATCATTTGTTTCTGCATTTTCTTCCATATTGCGGGAATCCCTTTCCGGCAGGAAGTAAATGTTGAAAAACTTATTAAGGAGAAGCGTAAGTTAATGCAGAAACTAAGACCCGAGATCCATTTCACGCCTGAAAGTGGCTGGATGAATGACCCGAACGGTCCTGTTTTCTTTAAAGGGAAATATCACCTTTTCTACCAGCACGATCCGGCTTCGCTGGTCTGGGACACCATGCACTGGGGACATGCCGTTTCTGATGATCTGATCCACTGGCAATACCTTCCGATTGCTCTTTATCCGGATGAGATGGGCGTTATTTATTCAGGATGCTGTTTCGTGGATGAAGAGAATATCACAGGCTTTGGAACGAAGGAAGATCCACCGCTTCTGGCATTCTATACGTCACATCATATGGAGACTCTTCGGGAAATGCAGTGTATGGCCTGGAGTACGGATGGCGTGACATTCCATAAGTACGAAGAAAACCCGATAATTCCGGGAAAAGAACATACTCCTGCAAGAGATCCTCAAGTGTTCAGAAACAGGATCCTTGGCGGATATTCATTGATTCTGACCCGCGAATCCGAGGTGTCGTTTTATCATTCCGATGACCTGATCCACTGGAAAAGCACCGGTAGCTTTACTCTTCCTGAATATGCGCTTTCAGGCATGATCGAGTGTCCTTGTATGTTCCGTGCAAATGTTAAGGATCTAAGCGGAAAAAGCATGGAGAAATATGTTCTGATGCTGAGCATGGATGTGCCGGATTCCGAATTTGTGAAATTCCCGGATGAGGGTGTTCCACATAACCGAGTCATGCAGTATTTTATCGGAACGTTTGACGGAAGTGTCTTCATTGCAGATGAGGAGCAGAAAGATGTTCTTCTTGTTGATTACGGGCCGGACTTTTATGCAGGAACGATCTTTTCCAATGTGGAGGATACGATCCTGATTGCATGGCTCGGTGATTTTTCTGATGGCGCCAGATCAGTACCGACCGAAAATGAAGGATTCCGTGGCATGATGTGTTTGCCGAGAAAACTGACTCTCCGGATGACTGATAAGGGGATCCGTCTTCATCATCAGTTCTTCCCGAAAGGGTATGAGAATGAATCGGAATTATCTGATTCGGTCATTTCAGAGAAACTGGAAGAGAACGGCCTGATGCCTGTCACCTCAATAATAGAGGTATATTGACTGAATAATTTTTCTACATATATAGAATTTTGCAACAGATTCAAATTCTACCTCGTCTTATTAGCATAAAGAGAGAAGGGGAGAGACTTATGAATCGACGATTGATCTGCGTTTTTATTTCTTTAACTATTCTTACCTGCACGGCTGCCGGATGCAGAAAGAAAACTGATGCTCACGGCAAAGTAACCGATAATTCAGTAAAAGTGCAAATGGTATCAGACTCTGAACGCGATTCTGATGATTCTCCGATTGATTCATCTGATTCCACAAGTGCTGCGGAAGATACTGCGGAGACAACCTCATATAAAGATGGAGAGCTTGATCCGGACCGGGTGCTTTTCACGCATGAATATACGAATATGGCGTGGGGATATCAGAGCGAGGTCATCGTGGTTATGGGCGACGGGCGCTATTATGTCACTTCCAATAAAGTATCTAATAGTGCAAGTGGGGATTATGATTCCCGGCTTGCCGAGAATATCAAGGCAGTAACACAGACAGAAGCCGAGGTCTTTGTAGAACATGACTATCTGATGAAGATGAATATGGTTGCATCACAGGTAGATCCTAATGCAAGAAAAACATCTGAATATGCGATGAATGATTATGGTCAGGAAAACCTATACTACTGGGATGAAAACGGGAACAAGGTCCTGTGTGCCAGTAAAGGTGATGTAAAGTATACGATCGATGATTCAAATGCTAAAGATGTTGAACAATTATGGGAGCATCTTTTCGAACATCTGACGGATGCAAATGGTAATGGTCCGGTTCAGGTCTATGCGGATTACTCTGCGCCAATCAAGACGATTCATTGCGGCTATGTGGAACTTCCCGACGGCAGTTCCGGCAAGTATGTATTTAAGAATTATGACGAGTTCCTGAAAGCGGCAGAAGAATGGGGCCTTGATCTTGATGAATTGAATATCACTTCTAACGCTTATTATCTTAATCAGCCTGTATTCGTTCAGTTTGATCTTTTCAACACAATGGGTCATAACAGAGAATACTTCGTACTTGCCACAGATGGCGATAGTTATTTCTTTATTAAGTCGAAGAATTGCTCCGACCCGGCACCGGATGATATGGTTCCGCAGGCCCTCGATGGTTTTGTTACAGTCGGCATCTGTACCGCGCCCGATATTGATCCGGATCTAACTGGTATAAAGACTAAAGATGGATCAGAATGGGAGTTGTACAAAGCCTCCTAAAAGATATTTATACCTGCTGTATCTCCTTTATCTCCCGTTGCGATGGTATAATTGATTTATCAATTATCGTAACGGGAGATTTATTTGTGAACGTTGTTTACGGAGAAAAATCAGATATTAGAGCATGGATGGATCTGGTCCGCCTTGTCAGAGACGAGTTCCCCGGTCTTGAGACGGAGGAAGCCCTTCAGGACCATGAGAAAACTGTTCTGAAATTCATGGATAAGATGCAGGCCATCTGTGTCAAAGACGGCGAGAAGATCGCCGGCGTTCTTTTATTTTCCAGAAACCGTAACATGATCTGTTTTCTTGCGGTTGCTCCTGATCAGCGTCGTAATCATATTGCTTCTGCGCTTATGGAAAAAGCACTGGACGAGCTCGACAGATATCGTGGAATCTCCGTTTCTACATTCAGAGAAGAAGATCCTAGAGGCGTAGCTCCGCGAGCATTATATAAGAAATTTGGTTTCATCGAAGAAGAACTGACCGAAGAATTCGGTTATCCAAACCAGGTCCTGGTTTTACCGAGAATTTTCCGTCCGATGCGAAGGATCAAACAGATGATCAGCAGGGATGAGTGTATCGAGGTCCTGAAAACCCAGCCTCGTGGCGTACTTTCTATGATTGGTGATGGTGGATATCCTTATGGGATCCCGCTGGATCATTTCTATTCTGATGAGGACGATAGATTATATTTTCATTGTGCTAAAGAAGGCCACAAACTGGACGCGATCTCAGATTGCGACAAGGTCAGCTACTGCGTTATGGATCAGGGATATAGAAAAGACGGCGAATGGGCATTAAATATCCGAAGTGTAGTGGTTTTCGGAAGGATGAAGCTTGTTACAGATCCTGAGAAAACGAAGTGGATCTGCACGAATCTTGTGAGAAAGTTTACGGATGATGAAGAATATCTCCAGCATGAACTGACACATGCACTTCCGCGTGTGCAATGTATAGAACTTATCATTGATCATATGACCGGAAAACTGGTGAATGAGTCGTAAAGGAGCAGACGAATATGAGATCGATCACTCTTGGTAAAACAGGCATTACTGTTCCACAGAACGCTTTTGGAGCGCTTCCGATCCAGCGTGTCGATCAGGATACAGCCGTAAAACTCCTTCGGAAAGCATATGACGGCGGAATGCGTTTTTTTGATACTGCCAGAGCTTATACAGACAGCGAGATCAAAGTAGGAACTGCTTTTGACGGTATGCGTGATAAAGTCTTTATCGCATCAAAGACTCAGGCGAAAAATACTGAACAGTTCTGGAAGGATCTGGAAACAACGCTGACCAATCTTCGTACAGATTATCTCGATATCTACCAGTTTCACTGTGCAAATCAGTGTTATCGTCCCGGGGATGGTACCGGCATGTATGAGGCGATGTTAGATGCAAAGAAACAGGGGAAGATCCGCCATATCAGCATTACGGCACATTTGATCGGAGTTGCCGAAGAAATCGTTGCATCCGGTCTTTATGAGTCTCTTCAGTTTCCTTTTTCATATTTGGCTTCTGAAAGAGATATAGCTCTGGTAAAAGCATGTAATGCTGCAGAGATGGGATTTATTGCCATGAAAGGACTTGCCGGCGGATTACTTACTGACAGCCGTGCATGTATGGCTTTTATGAGCGAATATGATGTTCTTCCGATCTGGGGGATTCAGAGAGAAGAAGAATTGGATCAGTGGCTATCTTTCTTTAATGAGTCTGCTGAAATGACAGATGATATAAGGGCTTTCATCGAGAACGATAAACTGAATCTTCAGGGAGATTTCTGCCGTGGATGCGGTTATTGTATGCCTTGTACCGTGGATATTCAGATTAATCAGTGTGCAAGAATGTCCCAGATGATCCGCCGCTCTCCATCAACGAATTTCAAAGGCGAATTCTGGCAGGGCGAGATGGCAAAGATCGAAAACTGTGTAGACTGCGGCATCTGTAAGACAAAGTGCCCATATGGTCTGGATACGCCGAATCTCCTCCGGAAGAACCTTCAGGATTATAAGAGAATCATCAGCGGAGAGATTGAGGTTTAAACCAGCGGCTCCCCATGACGTTTTCTTGCGACATAGTATGAGTTTTCAGTAAATCCGAATGTGCTAAGATACTCGGCAACTTCTTTGAAGTGAATGCAGAGCGTGTCGCTGCTGTGGGAATCCGAACCGAGAGAGATGTTTCTTCCGCCTAACTCGTAGTATCTTTTCAGTATATCCGGATCCGGAAGAGTATCTGTAAGGCCCTTCTTACGCATCTTATCCACGGATCTCGTATTGATCTCCAGACATTTGTCTTTAGCAACTATAGCCTTAAGAAGGCGGTCAAAACTCTCAGGACACTGGCTGTACTTGATCTGCGGCTTTTCATATGGTGCATATCGGTTGATATAGTCATAGTGTCCGACGATATCAAAGTTATTGCAGCCTTCGACCAGATCCGCCATTTCTTCAATATAACGCGTATATACAGTCACCATAGGCTCTTCGTAACCGTCACGGAAGAAGTACGGGTCTTTTCCCTTATAAAGATGATTGGACATGATCACGCTGTCAAAAGGATATTTAGCGATCATGTCATCATAGAAGGCACATAAGTGTTTCTGATACCCCAGTTCGATTCCGCGGTAAAGCGGAAGATCACCGGCATATTCGATCCAGGACTTGGAATCTTCGAAAAAAGCCGGAATGTCAAAGATTTGAGGGTCCCCGATATCGTGAGGATAATCGCCCTCGTAGTGCTCGGTAACTGCTACACCGTTCATTCCCAGTGCTTTGCAGGTATCGATAAGCTCTTTGGCAGACATTCTGGCGTCTGAACTGAAGTGACAGGTGTGATTATGTGTATCTGTATACATATTTCCCTCAAATCTAAAAGAAGTTAGTCATAATTAACACGACAATATGGTATCATATATTCGTATTTTTTGTTTATCTACTTTCATTAGAAGGAGCTGATTATATGGCAAAAGAAAAGAAGACAGAAAAAGATCTTAAAGAGAAGAAGGCAAAGGCTTCTAAGAAGGAGAAAAAGGAGCTTTTCGCGGATTATCCGAATCTCTGGGAAGTCCGCTCCCAGGATGATATCGATCACACAATGGCGTTTGCCGAGGAATATATGGCTTTCCTTGACATCTCCAAGACAGAACGCGAGTTCGTAAAGAATGCCGTAGAGGCGCTTACCGACAAAGGCTTTGTTGATATCGATACGAAAAAAGCACTGAAGCCCGGTGATAAGGTTTATGCTTCCATCAAGGGCAAGGGTCTTATGTTGGCTGTTGTCGGTAAGGAAGATATCGTTAAGGGTATGAACATCCTCGGTGCTCATATCGATTCTCCGCGTCTGGACCTCAAGCCGAATCCGCTTTACGAAGAGGATGAGCTTGTATTCTTTAAGACTCACTATTACGGTGGTATCAAGAAGTATCAGTGGACCACGATCCCGCTGGCGATCCATGGTGTCATTATGAAGAAAGACGGCACCAAGCTTGAACTCTGCATCGGTGAGAAAGATGACGATCCGATCTTCTATATCTCTGATCTCCTGCCGCATCTCGGTTCCGAGCAGATGAGCCAGAAGGCAAACGAATTCATCAAAGGTGAGGATCTGAACGTCATGATCGGCGCCAGCAAGCTTCCGGAAGATGATTCCTCTAATGCATGCAAATACGCGATCCTGAAGCTCCTTAACAGCGAGTACGGCATTGATGAAAAGGATTTCGTTTCTGCCGAGATCGAGATCGTTCCGGCTATGAAGGCACGAGATGTCGGTTTTGACCGCGCTCTCATCGCAGCTTACGGCCACGATGATAAGGTCTGTGCTTATCCGGCATTGATGGCTCTCATGGCTCAGGAAGCTCCGGCAAGAACCTGCGTATGCATGCTTTCCGATAAGGAAGAGATCGGTTCTTACGGTAACTCCGGCGCGCAGT
Organism: uncultured Clostridia bacterium; assembly: GCA_947302815.1. Lineage (GTDB taxonomy): Bacteria > Bacillota > Clostridia > Saccharofermentanales > Saccharofermentanaceae > Scatonaster. The sequence continues at coordinate 21,497 of CAMYWO010000030.1, forward strand.
CCCGTCTTTACGAGAACTTCCTGGTTGAAGTATTTGCCAAGGCAAACGGCGGCTATGATGAGCTCGGTTACAGAAAGTGCATCGCTAATACTAAGATGCTTTCTACAGATGTTTCCAATGCATTTGATCCGAAGTACGCTAATGTTTCCGATAAGAGAAACACTGCATACCTGAATAAGGGCGTTAAGATGGAGAAGTACACAGGTGCCAGAGGCAAGTCCGGTGCCAGCGACGCGAACAGTGAGTTCTTCGCATCCATCCTCCGCATCTTTGCCGAGAACGATATCCCGTGGCAGACCGGTGAGCTCGGTAAGGTCGATGCAGGCGGCGGCGGAACGATCTCCGCATATCTTGCCAAGCTCGGCATGGAGGTCATCGACTGCGGTGTTCCGGTACTCTCGATGCATGCGCCGTATGAAGTCATCAGCAAGATCGATCTGTATTTCACATATCTTGCCTATAAGTGCTTTATTGAAAACATAAAATAAGGTATAATGCCTTTTCGTAGTATGGTAGGTGTGGTACATGGAGTACCACGAGAAAGAAGGTAAAGTATGATTATTGTAGTAAAACCAGGCGCAAGTGACTCTCAGGTGCATGAGATCATTGACGTTTTGGAAAGAAACGAACTGAAGGCGCACATTTCTGAAGGTGCCGAGCGTTTGATCATCGGTGTCATCGGTGACAAATCCCGTCTGACTCCCGGATCTCTCGAAGTTCTCTCAGGCGTTGAGAAGATCGTTCCGATCATGGAGTCCTATAAGCTCGCATCCCGTCATTTCCGTCCGGAAGGTACATCTTTTAATGTAAAAGATCTCGTTATCGGCGGAAATGAGCTTGTCATGATGGCAGGTCCCTGCGCGGTTGAGAGTGAGGACCAGGTTGAGGCTGTTGCATCCAAGATGGTTGCATGTGGCGTTAAAGTCCTGCGTGGCGGCGCTTATAAGCCGAGAACTTCTCCATATGCTTTCCAGGGCCTGGAAAAAGAGGGCTTAAAGATACTCCGCCGTGTGGCTGACAGATATGGCCTTCTGGTCATCTCCGAGATCACATCTGAGAACGATATCGAGTATGCTTCCAATTACCTGGATATCATCCAGATCGGTGCCAGAAACGCTCAAAATTTCCGTCTTCTGTCCGCTGTCGGTAAGTCCGGTATTCCGGTCATGCTGAAGCGCGGTATTGCAGAAACTATCGATGAGTGGCTGGGTTCTGCAGAATATATCATGAGTGAAGGTAACTATCACATCATGATGTGTGAGCGTGGTATCCGCACATTCGAGACAGCCACCAGAAGTACTCTGGATATCAGTGCAGTTCCGGTCCTTAAGGGCAAGACACATCTTCCGATCATCGTTGACCCGAGCCATGCAGCCGGTAAAGCTCAGTATGTTCAGCCTCTGGCACTTGCTGCTATTGCTGCAGGAGCAGATGGTCTCATTATCGAAGTTCATCCGGATCCGAAGCATGCTCTTTCCGATGCTGCCCAGCAGCTCACACCGGAAGCATATGCTGAGCTTGCTCTCCGCGTAAAGGAAATGGCCGCTATCGTTAAGCGCTCTTATCCTAAGAATTGAACTTATCATAATTCGTTATAATTCGTTGATTTCAAGAAAAACCTTTCAAAGCCTCCGCAGGACATCGTCCGAGGACCAGCGAAGAAAGGTTTTTTCTTGAAACTTGTCAATGCGAACGATTTGTGATAAGTTAAATAAGTAAACACGATGAAGGGGATCAGTAAAGATCTTCCACTTCTTACAGAGAGCCCGCGGTCGGTGGAAGCCGGGTAGAAGAGAGATTTTGAACTCGCCCTGGAGTGCGCTTCATTGAAAAAGATCAGCAGTAGATGAAGTCGGAGGCTCACCGTTATCAGAGAGCAGGATATCGGAATTAGTTCCTGTATCCGATGAGCGCACCTCATAGATGAGGTGAACAAGAGTGGTACCGCGGAAGTAATGGCTTTCGTCTCTTATAATAGAGACGGAAGCCTTTTTGTTTTTGATTTTTCTTCTGAAACAGCAGAAGAAGAGGAGGGAAGAAGATGAATACAGGTAAGTATCGTATGCCGGTGATGATTGATTTTCCGGAACGCACATGGCCGAACAAAAAGATCACCAAAGCTCCTATCTGGTGCAGTGTTGATCTTCGTGATGGTAATCAGGCGCTTGAGGTTCCGATGGATCTTAATCAGAAAGTCCAGTTTTTCGATTACCTTGTAAAGCTCGGTTTTAAAGAGATCG
>CAMYWO010000031.1:0-23577 GCA_947302815.1 uncultured Clostridia bacterium
TCTTCCTCGGAACGGCGGTAAACGATATAGACATGCTCTGCGCCGAGACGCTTCGCGGTACGGGCGGCATCCATCGCGACGTTACCACCGCCGACGACGGCGACGGCCGAACTCTTTCTGATCGGGGTGTCGTACTTATCGCTATACGCTTTCATGAGGTTCACGCGGGTGAGGTATTCGTTGGCGGAATAAACGCCGACGAGAGATTCGCCCTCGATGCCCATGAAGGAGGGGAGACCGGCACCGGATCCGATGAAGATCGCTTCATATCCTTCCGCGAAGATCTCATCGACAGTGAGCGTCTTTCCGATAACGAAGTTCGTTCTGACTTCGACTCCGAGTGCCTGCAGGTGATCGACTTCTTTCTGTACGATCGCCTTCGGGAGACGGAACTCCGGAATACCATATACCAGAACGCCGCCGGCTTTGTGGAAGGCTTCGAAGATCGTTACTTTATAACCGAGACGGGCGAGGTCACCTGCACAGGTCAGGCCTGCCGGACCGGAACCGATGACGGCGACTTTATGGCCGTTATCTTCCGCTTTTTCGATCAGTTCTTTGCTGTGTGCCATGTGGTAATCTGCGACGAAACGCTCAAGACGGCCGATGCCGACGCTCTCGCCCTTCATGCCGCGGACACACTTGCTCTCGCACTGGGTCTCCTGTGTGCAGACACGTCCGCAGACAGCCGGGAGACAGTTGGTCGATGTGATGATCTTATAGGCTTCTTCGTAATTTCCTTCGACGACCTGTGCGATGAAGTCCGGGATACGGACATTGACCGGACAGCCGCTCACGCACGGACGGTTCTTACAGTTGAGGCAGCGGGTAGCCTCCTCTTTCGCCATTTCTTCCGTATAACCGAGAGCTACCTCGTCGAAATTCTTATTTCTGACATTCGGATCCTGCTCCGGCATCTTTACTTTAGTAAGAGAAAGATTTGCCATATTATTTTTCCTCCTTAGTAAAAGATGCGGCGGTATCGAGACCGGTCTTAAGTGCATCTGCCGCTGCTTCGGCAGCTTTTCCCGCCTTGATGATGCGGCACTCGTGGTTCGCGCTCTCGCGCTCCTGTGCTTTGTAGTAGGAATTTCTGCGCATCAGCTCATCGAAGTCGACCTCGTGTCCGTCGAAGTCCGGACCATCGACACAGGCGAAACGGATCTTGCCGCCGACAGTGACACGGCAGCCGCCGCACATTCCGGTACCATCGATCATGATGGGGTTCAGGCTGACGAGCGTCTTGATGCCGTACGGGCGGGTGACCTCGGCCAGGAACTTCATCATCGGGATCGGTCCGATCGCGATAACCAGATCGTACTTATTGCCGGCATCGATCAGGGACTGGAGCTTGTTTGTTACGAAGCCCTTCTCGCCGTAAGAGCCGTCGTCTGTGGTGACATAGAGATTATCGCTTACTGCTCTCATCTCATCCTCGAGGATGACGATGTCTTTGTTTCTGAAACCTGCGATCATGTCGACATGGGCGCCCGCGTTATGCAGTGCTTTTGCCGAGGGATAAGCGATCGCGCAGCCTACACCGCCGCCGACGACGCAGACGTTCTTATATCCTTCGATCTCGGTAGCGTTGCCAAGAGGTCCGACAAAGTCCGAGATGGAATCTCCTTCATTCATTTTGGAAAGGGCGATCGTCGAAGTTCCGACGGCCTGGAAAATAATGGTGACCGTGCCTTTCTCCGGATCGGTATCGGCGATAGTCAGTGGAATGCGCTCACCATATTCGTCGATGCGGAAGATGATGAACTGCCCGGCTTTCGCTTTCTTCGCGATGTACGGGGCGTCGATATCCATGAGGGTGACGGCTTCATTGAGCTGCCTTTTGGCTACGATCTTAAACATACTTTCCCGTCCTTTCGAAAAGCACTTGTACGGGAAATTACGCCTCTTTCTCAAGAGACCGCTGAATCATATTCTCCCCCGCATGCTTCTCAAATGAAAATCATATCCTTAATTTACTACTATAGGGAAATGAAAATCAATCTTTTCTATTACATTGTAGGAAAAGAATAATGCGAATGGTTGTTTTTCCGACAGGTCAGTTATCGGAAAGGAGCTCGACAGTGTTGTCGGAAAGACGGACTGCGCCCATTTTCTGGTGATCCCACTTGGTATAGTCGTCCTTGTCATGGGCGGACTCGATCTGGAAGGAGAAGCCCGGAGAAACGGCGTCCATCTTCCGCTCGATGCCGCCGGCATCCAGCTGGTAGACGATGATGTCCGCGCTGTAACGGCCATATGTGAGATGGGCCAGCGGAAGGGTAAGCTTGATCCTGTTTGTGCCCTCTTGAATGTCGACAAGATTGCCGGGGAGTGAGGAGGCGATCTTCGTGCCGTCCTGATACCACAGCTGGAAGCGGAAGCCCACATTCCTGATCGGCTTTGCCGCCGTGCAGGACAGCTCGATCTCGGCAGAACCGGAGGTCGGGAAGACCGGCTCGGGACGGTTCAGAAGGCGGAGACTGTCCAGAGAGAAGAGGTCTCTGGCGCGCAGACGCTGGTAATCCTTCGGACGGTGCTCCGGACCGAAGGTGATCTCGGCGGGCATGACTTCCTGTGCGCCGAGATAGATTGCGATTGCCTGGTCGACGTCACCGTTAAAGATGACCTCGCCCTTATCAAGTACGATGCAGCGCTTGCAGAGCTGGCGGATCGTATTCATGTTATGGCTGACGTAGAGTACGGTTCGGGTATCGTTGTTTGCTGCCTCGAGAAGACAGTTGATGCACTTCTTCTGGAACTCGACATCGCCGACGGCGAGGACCTCGTCCATGATGACGATCTCACTGTCGAGATGGTATGCGACGGAGAATCCGAGCTTGACGAACATGCCGCTCGAGTAACGCTTGACCGGAGTATCGATGAACTCTTCAAGTCCCGAGAAGGCGATGATGTCATCGATCTTCGCATCGATCTCCGATTTCGTCATGCCCAGGATCGTGCCGTTGAGATAGATGTTCTCGCGGCCGGTCATCTCTCCGTGAAAACCGGTGCCGACTTCAAGCATTGAAGTGATATGACCGTAGAGATCGACAGTGCCCTCGGTCGGGGCAGTGATACGGCAGAGAATCTTCAAAAGAGTACTCTTGCCGGCACCGTTCTTGCCGAGGATGCCGAGTGTCTCGCCCTTATAGACAGTAAGATCTACGCCGTTCAGCGCATAGAAGTCGCGGTTGTATTTCGGTGCGGAAGATTCTTTTGACGGATCTTTTTTCTTGCGGGACGCGCGCCAGTCCTTGATCGCGCCCTGAAGAGTACGCGCACCGATCTTGCCGAGACGGTACTTTTTCTTAAGACCTTCGACACGGATCATGACTTCCTTTCCGGAAGTGTTATTCGTATTCTGCGCATCCGTACTCATACTGTATCCGCAAACGTCCTTTCTACCCGGTTAAAGATCACGATGCTGAAGAAGAACAGCAGGACCGTGACGGCAAGTCCGACAAGGTAGTACAGCAGATCGAATTCTCCTTCGCCGAGAAGGATCATGCGGATCAGCTCCATCATCTCGCTGACGGGATTGATCTTTACCAGGATCTTCAGTATCCCGTCAGGGACACTCTGGATCGGGTAAACTACGGCGGAGCCGTACATCCAGAGATTGACGAGAAGATTTACTACGGCGAGAAGATCTCTGTACTTCGTTGTTACGCTGGAGATCAGTACACCGACGCTCATGCCGAAGATGGCCATCTGCAGGAAAAGAAGCGGAAGAAGCGGGTAGAGTTCCCACATCGGTGCTACATTCCCACGCACTACGAAGGTGATCAGAAGCGCGATGATGATCAGAAGCTGGATCAGGAATTTCAGGATACTGACGATCATATTCGAGATCGGAACACAGATCCTGGGGAAGTATACTTTGCTGAAAAGATACGCATTGGCGACGAATGTCTGCGAGTTTTTCGTCAGGCTGAAAGCGAATATCTCCCAGACCGCGGACGAGACAAAATAGAACAGGATCTGGGGAATGCCGGCGGTGCCGACATCGGCAATATGGCCGAAGACGAACATGTAGATCAGGCTGGAAAGGATCGGGTTGATGATGATCCATAAGGGTCCCAGGACCGTCTGCTGATAGGTTACGGTAAAAGTCCTTCGGGTCAGGAGACGGACGAGATCCCGGTAGTGCCATACTTCGTCAAGTTTCAGGCGGACTTTCTTCTCATCCGGCTGGAGCCTGACATGATAGGCGGTATTCTGTTCAACTCGGGCACGCGTCATGCTTTCCTCCTGCTTTTCAATAATTATATATTACTCATCACATAAGGAATAGTAAATCGCAACGAAAAATGATAGACTGTTTTTGTCTAAATATACGCAGGGTAATCAGGAGGAAAGCATGCTTCGAGTCAAGGGACTGACGAAGAAATTCGGCAAGAAGATCGCAAATGAGAACGTGAATCTTTCGCTGGATGCAGGGGAGATCGGTATTCTCCTCGGCCCCAACGGTGCCGGTAAATCAACTGCCATCAAGTGTATCCTGGGTCTTCTGCGTTTCGATGGCTCGGTCAAGATCGGCGGATTCCCCGCGACATCCGCGAAAGCGAAGGCCATCATGGGATATGTTCCCGAGTTCCCTTGCCTTTACGAGATGCTCACGGTAAGAGAACAGTTCGAGTTCGTGGTCCGTGCCTATAAGCTCGACCGTGAGAAGTCGAGAAAATATGCCGCCGAACTGGTGGACCGTTTCCGTTTAACTGAAGTTGTTGATACTCTCTGCAAGGACCTGTCCAAGGGTATGCAGCAGAAGGTATCCATTATCTGCGCGCTCCTTCCGCGTCCGAAGCTCCTTCTTCTGGATGAGCCGATGCTGGGCCTGGATCCGCATGCGATCAAGGAACTGCGCCAGCTGGTGCAGGAACTGGCGGAAGACGGTGTGGCCGTACTGATCTCGACCCACATGATCTCCACAGTAGAGGGCATCTGGAACAAGGCATACATCATGCGAAAGGGCAAGGTCATCTCCTGCCACAGAAAAGAGGAGATGATCGGTATGTGGGCGGAATCCTTAGAGAGGATCTTCTTTGCCGAGACAGAGTCGTATGACTCACCATGGGTCTACGAAGAGACGATGCGTCCGACAGCTCCGGCACCCGCTCAGCACAAGAATACTGCTTCCCATGGAAAGCAGGTAAGCCATCCGAATACCGGAAAGAAAAAGAAGAGCAGTAAGAAAAAGAAGAAGTGAAGCCATGAATGCTTGTATGTATCTGATATTCAAGCAGTGGAGAAATACTCTCCGCGAGAAGATCAAGCGCCCGCAGTTCTGGATCGGGGTACTGATCGTCTTGGCTTATTTCGCACTCTATATCTATCAGGAGATCAGTCACAGCGGAGAAAGCGGAGTGCTGGACAATGCACTCGCTACATATAAGGGCGGTGTCACCGCAGTATTTATCATCATCGCATTTGTCGGACTCGGCATCGGACTGAACCACGGAAATTCGTTTTTCAACCCGGCTGATATCGATCACCTGTTCGTATCTCCGATACGTGCCGAAAAGGTGCTTTTCTACGGGCTGGTCAAGGGATGCCTGGCCAGTGTCTTTGCGACACTTCTCCTGCTTCTGCAGCTGACGAACCTGCGGTTTTACTTCGGCCTCGGCGCCAAGGATCTTCTGATCCTGATGGGCGGCTGGCTGATGTTCTCGATCACCCTGTCCGTGGTGTCCATGGCGGTATATTCTATTGCCTCGGCATCCCGCGTTGTCCGATATGTGATCCGCATCTCACTTTACATCTTCTGCGCTACCATTATTCTGGGCCTCGTTATTGCTCTCTGGAAAAGCGGCGCTCCTTTCTCCGATACGATCGATTACTTCAATGAACCGTATCAGTATCTCCTTCCGATCGGCGGATGGGCGAGCGGTTTCGTTGTCACGGCGATGGAAGGTCAGATTTACCTGGCGCTCTCATATGCCGGTCTCATGGGTATGATCCTTCTGGTCAGTATTCTTCTGATCGTCCGCAATCATTCGGAGTACTACGAGAATGTTCTGACAACGATCGGACGCGGATTCGGAAGGATGAACCGTTCGGATGCGCCGGCAGATGAGCGCCGGAGCAGGCGTGCCAGAAAGTCCCGCCTTCTCGGTTCAAGAAAAGGCGAGGTCGTTCTTCTGCAGCGTCAGATGACAGAGCAGAAAAGAAGCCTGACAGTGCTTTTCGACAGGACAACGCTGGGTATGATCGCCATCGCGGTCGTTCTCGGGGCAGTCCTCCAGTCACTGATGAGAAAGGGCATGTATCCGTTCATCATGCAGATCCTGGCACTGGCCGTCCTGTGCTATGCGATGATCTTCACGATCCCGAAGGGTAAATTCGTCGAGGAACTGGATAAGCCGTTCATCTACCTGATGCCCGGAAGATCTTTTAAGAAACTTTTCTACGCATCCACGGCACCGGTCCTGAAAGCCTTTGTCGAGGGAATGATCTGCCTGACCATCGTCTCGCTCTTTGCCAGACTTCATCCGGCATTCGTTCCCTGCGGTTCGCTGTTCTACGCGTCCGCGGCACTGCTGTTCTATGCATCCTACCTTACGTCACTTCGCACACTGGGGGTCAGCAATAACCGCCATTCACACATGATCCTCTCATTCGCGATCCTTTCGGCGGTATTCATCTTCGAACTTTCCATGGGCGCTACGATCGGAAGACGGCTCTATGCCGTATCCGAGTCGATGTTCCTTCTGGATTTTCTTATCCTGGCAGCATTCAACTTCGTCGTGTCAGTATTTTTCTTCTTCAATGCCAAGAGTATTCTCGATTATCGGGCATAAAGGAGGACGGAGAAATGCATTCAAAAGGGAAACGTATTCTTGCCGGTCTTCTTGTCATATGTATGTCTTTTTCAGTCTGTTCCTGTAAGAAAAAGAAAAAAGAAGAGCAGCGGCTCGTTCTGGAGACGGATCCGTATTATCAGGCGAAGGTTACGGAACTCAAATTCGAGCCGGAGAAGGGAAAGAACTACCAGTACTTCAGAATGAATGACCCGAAGATCATCGGTAATTCCGTCGTGTCCCCCTATGAGATCCTCAACGAGTATCCTAAGGAACTAAAAGATATCCTGCAAAGCATCTACAGCAATATCGATTATATCGAATATGATCTTGTGCGGGTCATGAACATGGTCCAGCAGAGTTATGACAGAGGACTCCTCATATACGATTTTGACGGGCAGGAACTGTCCAGGATCGAGCTTCCTTTCAACAGTGAGGTGGTTACGATCGCCGAGGGCAGGAACGGAGAGATCCTCTGCCTGGTGGAGCATGTCGATTTCAACACGCTGAAGCGTACCAGGGAGATCCTGATCTACAGCATGGAAGGAATCCAGACAGGCTCGGTCAAGCTTCCGGAGGATATGGATGTGTGGATACAGTCCTTTATGGTCACGTCTGAAGGATCTTATATCTTTTCCGGATACGGGTTCATCGAGATCATCTCTGACAAAGGAGAGCGGATCGGTACGATCGAGGATGAAGGCATAGACGGGATTATTGTCGAGGCCGGCGGCGATTACTACTCGATGATGTATACCTATCCCGAGGGTGAGGGTACGGGTGAGGCCGGTTATGAGAAACTGGATATTAAAGAAGTGAAGCTGACCGGAGAAAACAGGAAGATCGCATCTCTGACGACGGATGTTGTTCCGGGTGGAGACGGTAAAACCTATACGCTCGACGGAAACGGTATCCGAAGGGTGGATCTGGCTTCCGGACAGGTTGAAGATTTCTTGAACTGGAATGATTCTGACGTTAACTATACCAGTTACGCGAGTGACAGTATCCGCGTCATCTCGGAAGATAACGTGGCCTTTCTCCGTACGGATTATGAGACGGATAAGATCACGGGTGACTGGGTGACCCGCACTAAGATCGTTTCCCTGAAAAAAGCCGATAAGAATCCGCATGTCGGGAAGAAGTATATCGATATGGGCACGATCGGAAATCCGCCGGAGGATCTTCTGGACTATGTCGTAAACTACAACACTACCGAGGGAAACACGGCAAGGATCCGCGTCGTGGATTACTCTTCCGAGGTATCCCAGGATATCCCGTACATGAAACAGCAGACCATGCTTGCCGCGAAGGTCTATGAGGATATGACCGCGGGAAAAGGACCGGACATACTGGTGAACTTTTCCTGCTTCAGCCAGTTCAATTCGGGAGAAGTCCTCGTGGATCTCAACCCGTATGTCGATGGAGAGAACGGTCTGAAACGCGAGGAGTATTTTGACAATGTACTCTCCGCTTTCGAGAACAGGGACAAGCTGTTCCAGATCCCGGTATGCTTCGATATCAGAGGACTCCTCGGCAACGAGAAGATGGTCGGCGAAAGACCCGGCTGGACATATTCTGAATTCAATCAGATCGCGGATACGTTCCCGTCGGATGTCGAAGTATTCCCGGAGATGGAATATAACGATCTTCTCGAGAAACTGCTTTCCGACGCGATGCTGAGCTTTGTGGATTATACGAAGAAAGAAGTCTACTTTGACGGCGATGAATTCCGCCAGCTCCTGAATATTGTCAAGGAGTACGGCGGACTCAGTTCAGAGGAATCCGATCCGTCGAACAGCGTGCCGGGATCTGCTCTGACCCCTGTGGGGAAGATGAACAGCAGTAAGCTGGCCCTGCTGCCGATGGAAGTCTACAATCTTTATCAGTATGCGGAGAACCGGTCGATCCTTTCCGGGAATACGATCTATGTCGGAGTGCCTTCTCCGGACGGAACAGGAGTCTCGGCACAGCCGGTCCTGACACTGGCGATCTCCTCCTTCTCGACGAGCAAGGAGGAATCGTGGGCCTTTATCCGCCGTCTGTTTGATGAGGATTCCCAGTATACATATACATCGTCTCTCGGTTCGATCCCGCTTCACAGAAAAGCATTTGACCGCATCAATGACGACTCTCTTGCGGATAACCGCATGCTTGTCGAGCAGTTCGAAACTGATTCGGAAAATAACGGCAATCCGATGCCGGATAGTCTTGTCCGCATTACGGATAGCGATGCAACAGGTTTCAAGGCGCTGGTCGAGAATGCCAGTACGATCGTTACATCGGACCCGGAGATCTTCTCGATCATTGAGGAAGAGGCGGCCTTCTACTTCTCGGATGCCAAGAGCGTGGACGAGGTCTGCAGGATCATTCAGCAGAGAACTTCCGAAGCAGTTTCCAAAAGATGAACTAAATTACAATTCTTTCATTTTTCATCGAAAACACAGACTTACAATATGCTTGATTAAAATCCCCACGGAGGTGTGCATATGAATAAGTTTTCGAGGAATGTGATGGCAGTCGTGCTTTCGACGTCAATGATTCTTCCTCTGGCCGGATGCAACAGCAAGAAAAGTGATAAGAGAGTGAAAAATGAGGTCGTTAAAGAAGATGACCCGTATTTTTCCGTGAAAAAAGCAACTTTGGATTTTACTCCCGAAGGTGATAAGGAAATAGAGTACAAATCGATCTCCAACCCGCTGATCGCCGGTGATATGGTTATTGCTTCATATCAGGTCAACTATAAGATCCCGGACAGTGTCCTTAAGGAACTCGACGAGATCGGTTTTGATTCGGACGATAACTGTCAGAAGTACAGCCAGATCACTGAAGGCTACTATGAGTCCGGAACACTGTACTTCGATTTTGACGGAAAACTGATCAAGAAAGATACATCTACAACCGGAGAGGATATTTCCGCGATTTATCCGCAGCCGGATGGATCGTTCATTAAGGCGATCACCCAATATACAGAAGGTGAATGTAAGACAACGACCATGCTCCGCCATTGTGATGCAGCAGGTAATACCATCAAAGACATCCCGCTCGAGGGTGTGGAAGATATGTGGAATGCAAAACTGTTCGTACTTGATAATGGTAACATCCTGCTGGGATCAGGCACCTCCGTCTATCTTTTGAATGGTGAGGGAAAACAGATCAATCAGGTGACTATAAATAACTACTACGGTCAGATGTACTCCTTTGACGGCAAGTACTACGTCTATATGGAAGAGTTCAATGAACAGACTATGGTGAGCAAATGCACATTCCAGGAGATCGATCCTGCGACACTCGAGTTGAAAGGAAAACCGGAAGAGACGAAGATCTCTGCCTGGGAACTCGTGCAGGGAAAAGACGGCTGCTATTCTATGAGCTCCAATGAGATCAAGTCGGTGAATCCGCTCACCGGTGAGAGCGAAAAAGTGCTCGACTGGAACTGGGTGGACTATAACCCGGAACATACTTCTTCGGAAAACTGTCTGATCAAGTCAGCCGACGAGATGGTGCTTTTCGAGTCGTACTGGGATGAAGTAACGGATCTTACCCAGAGTGCCGATCAGCACTTCTCCATCATTCAGCTGTCCCGTGAAGCGAAAAACCCGCACGCGGGAAAGACGATCATCGAACTGGGTATGATGTCCTATGTGGACAGTGCGATGAAAGATTACATCATTGCATATAACACAGAACCTGCACATAAATCCCGCATTCTGACGAGATCTTATGCGGACGAATTGAATTATGATGTTGATCCGGAGAATCCGGAGAAGACATACGCCGAGCTCATTGATAAAGTGTACCTTGACCTTCTTTCCGGAGATGGCCCGGATATCCTGATGGACTTCTCCGAATACAACCAGTTCAACAACGAACAGGTGCTTGTCGATCTGAATAAGTATATCGACGGTCAGAACGGATTGAACCGTGAAGAGTATTTCGATAATGTTTTCCGTGCTTTTGAGACAAAGGGCAAGATGTATCAGATCCCGATCTGCGTAGACATCACCGGCTTTGTTTCCAGTTCCGATATCGTCGGCAACAGAAGCGGATGGACGTACGAGGAATTCGAGAAAGTGATCTCATCGCTTCCGAAGAATACATCTGTATTCCCGGATGGAATGAGCAGTTCTACGCTTCTTCAGTCCATGATCAGCGTGGCATCCGATTCGTTCATCGACTATGAGACGAAGACAGTCAACTTCGACACTGCCGAATTCAAAAAGCTCCTGGAGATCTCGAAGAAATACGCGACAAATGATCCTGTACAAGAAAACAATTACGGAGGAATGGTCGCGGAGAGCGGCGCAGGTGCTTATACCGTGGAAGGACCGTACAGCGGAGAACCTGAGGTGGATCCTCTTGTCAGAATTGCGAATGGCATGCTGGCATTAAATGAAGCATACATCTTCAGCCTGGATGATATTGCAAACGTCAAGGAAGCCCTGAAGGGCAAGGAAGTTTTCCTCGGCATGCCTTCTCCGAACGGATCCGGCATGAGTGCCAGACCGATGATGACACTGGCGATCTCCGCGCAGTCCAAGCATATCGATGAGGCATGGGATTTCATCCGTTTTATGTTCAACGAAGACCAGCAGGTCCAGTATTCGGAGAACTTTGTTTCCATCCCGGTCAACCGTGCAGCCCTCGACCGCAGAAATGCCGAGCAGATCGAGCAGGTCAGAGAGTATAACAAGCAGATGGGGCAGAAGGATCCGGAGACCAGCGTCGATTATTCCAAGATGGGCATGATGACAGATATCAACGAGGATGATGCAAAAGAACTGGTAAAACTCATGGAGAACGTTTCTACGATCAGCAGTACGGACCTCGGAATCATGCTGATCATCAACGAGGAAGTGCCCGCCTACTTTAAGGGCCAGAGATCCGCTGAGGATGTCTGCAAGAACATTCAGAACCGCGCGACGACCAAGGTGCATGAACGATAAAACCTAAAGTGACTATTCTGTCACTTTAAGGTCACTTGATAGTCATACCGCGATGCGACAATAAAAATGTCGAAGGGAGACAACCTCCAAATAAAGATTTCCCTAAGACAGTAGAAGCAAAGAACCTTTACTATCTTCTATTTACTTTCATACCCGGGAGCGAGGTCCACCCCCCTCGCTCCCACCCCCTCCTCTTAATAAGAAAATCATCACAGGAACGACAAGGTATAGTAAAATATATACAGTACCCCGGGGCTTGTGCGAGATAGAAAAAAAGGAAGACCAATGGCAACACACGAATATAATCCGGAAGAGGTTAAAAAGAGAAGAATCCGCGGAAGAAGAAAAAGAAAGATCCGCGAGTGGTTCGTCTTTACCGGATACCTTACACCGAGCCTTCTCGGTGTTCTGCTTTTCTTCTTCGGACCGATGCTGATCGTACTGGTACAGTCTTTCCAGAGAAGTGCAACTAACACAGAATTCGTCGGATTCGATAACTATGTCAATGTGTGGAATAATCCGGCCTTCCGTACCGCTTCCATAAACACTTTAATATTCGCAGGTATCGCCGTTCCTCTGGCGGTCCTTCTGGCTCTGCTCCTGGCACTGCTGCTCTGCTCGAAGATTCCCGGCAAAAGCGTGTTCCGGAGCATTATGCTGAACCCGATGATGGTACCTGTTGCCTCCATCGTTCTGATCTGGCAGGTCATGTTCAGCTACAACGGTGCACTGAACACCTACATGGGATGGTTCGGCATCGATAAGATCGACTGGATGAAATCCGACTGGTCGAGACTGGTTATCCTGATCCTCTTCCTGTGGAAGAACCTCGGTTACAACATGGTCCTCTTCATCTCGGCGATCTCCGCCGTTCCGCAGGAACAGCTCGAATCTGCGAAGATGGACGGCGCAAACTCCGTAAGACGTTTCTTCAGCATTAAGCTTCCGTACCTCTGGCCGACGATCTTCTTCGTCGGGATCATGTCCCTCATCAATTCGTTTAAGATCTTCCGTGAAGTTTACCTTCTCGCCGGAGACTACCCATACGATGCGCTTTACATGCTGCAGAATTTCATGAACAACATGTTCTCCCATCTGGATAATGCGAAGCTGACGGCAGCCGCGATCATCATGTGTATTGCCATGATCATCATCGTCGGTATCCTCTTCATCGCAGAGAACCGCCTGGGCAGAGATACGGAGGAGTGACCTATGAAGAGAAATGAGATTACTCCGCTTCAGCCGATCCAGTCCAGGGTGACCGAAGAAACACATGAGCACGGTTCGATCCGTGATCTTCAGGAAGTCGAGATCGTCCGCCTTTCGGACGAAGAACTTGAGGCGATGCATGAGAAGGGCCGTGCCGAGGCGAAGAGAAGAGTCCGCGTAAGAACTGCGGTCAGCCGTTTCTGGACCGTGATCGGATTCATTCTGGCACTTGCAGTTGCGATCTTCGCACTGATGCCGATCGTACTTACGATCCTCGATTCATTCATGTCGACAGACGAGATCAAGACGAACTACAGTGCAGTCTATAACAGCCTGTCCTCTGCCGCAGCGGAAACGAAAGTATATCTTTCCTCCACTCCGAAACTGAAGATGATCCCGGATACGGTTTCCTTCAGCCAGTACAAGACACTGCTGTTCTTAAGCCCGACATATCTTCTGAAGTTCTGGAACTCGGTCGCACTGGTCGTGCCGATCGTTCTCGGACAGATCATGGTCGGATGCCTCGCTTCCTACAGCTTTGCGAGATACAGAAGAAAGAGAAGAGAAGTCCTCTTCTTCGCTTACGTTATCCTGATGCTCATGCCGTTCCAGGTAACCCTCGTACCAAACTACCTGATCGCGAACCGGCTGGGGATCTATAACACATGGTGGTCGATCATACTGCCGGGCGTTTTCTCCACGTTCAGTATCTTTCTCTTAAGTAAGTACATGCGGCAGATCCCGTCTTCGTATATCGAGGCCGCCAAGCTTGACGGCGCGAATGAGTGGAACATCTTCACGAAGATCTGCCTGCCGATGTGTAAGAGTGCGATCTACGCGATGGCGATCCTGCTGTTCATCGACTACTGGAATATGGTCGAGCAGCCGCTCATTCTTCTGGAGGACGCAAGCAAGCAGCCGCTGTCTGTCTTCCTGTCACAGATCAACGCATCGGAAGTCGGAGTTGCTTTTGCTGCATCATTTATCTTCATGCTGCCGCCGCTCCTGATCTTCCTTTATGGAGAACAGTATCTGGTCGAAGGTATATCCCGATCGGGAATCAAATAAGGTTTGAGGTTTTAGGAGGTTTTGACTATGTCAGACGAGAATAAAAAGAAAAAGAGCAGAAAGTGGATCATCAAAGCTCTGGTCATATTTCTGGTGATCATGGGAATCCTGACGTTCTTTTCTAATACGATCATGAATATGACACTGACACAGGTCAGCACGCAGCAGGTATACGGCGCGACGCTGAGCTCGATCGCCCGTGCTTCCGGAACGCTCCATGCCAATACCGAGAAACAGATCAAGGCGACAGGTGACTGGACGATCGATGAAGTGCCTGTCTTCCTTTACCAGGAAGTTACGGAAGGCGATACGCTGGCCACCTTTGCCCAGCCGGAGACGAAAGAAGATCTCGAAGCTGCGAAGAAAGAACTCGAAGAGATGGACAAGGCGATGAAGTACGCCGATAGAAAGCCGTCTGAGTACACCGATTATTATGATATGGAGATGGCTGTCGTAGATGCGGAGAAAGCCGTAAAGCAGGCGGAAAAGAATCTTGCCGCGGCCAAGAACAAGGATACCGCGATCGCACAGACAAAGAACGATATCTCGGTCCTTCAGGATGCAATCAAGCAGCTCGAGAAGGATAAGGCAAATCTCGAAACCAAGAAATCCGAACTGGAGCAGAGAAGAGACGCTGCTTACGAAAGAATCGAAGAAGCCAAGGAAGCTCTGGAAAACGCACAGGCAGCTCTGGCCGCATGTGTGACGGATCCGGCTGATCCGGAATTCGACCAGGAAGCACTTGATCAGGCAAACCAGGCGGTTGCCGACTCCCAGAAAGCTGTTGAAAAAGAACAGGCAGCTTACAATTCCGCTTCGGACGAACTGAAGAGCATCAACAGCCAGATGGTCGATAATGAGGCAGCCTCAGCGAAAAAAGCGACTGAACTGGAAGAAAAGCAGACCGACCTTGCCGAGTTTGAAGCACTTACTTCCGTGGAAGATGCCGAGCGCGCGCTGAAGGATGCCAAGCACTCTTTGCAGGTGGCCAGAAAGACCCTGAGCGACACTAAAACAAATGACGGTATCAGCTCAGATCAGAAAAAGGATGAGAAAGAAGCGGATCTCAAGAAGAGAGAGGAACTCGAAAAGAAGATCAAGGAACTCGAATCATTCTATGAGATCACAGAAGTAAAAGCACCGATCTCCGGAACCTTGATCTCGATCAACGTTTCCCGCGGCGGCCAGTGCGCCAAGGATGACGTAATGTTTGTCATCGCGGACAACACTTCCGGATATTATGTAGACTGCACAGTCTCCAAGAAGGATGCCGAGAACATGATGGTCGGTACCGAAGTCCGCACAGACTACTGTGATTCGGCTGTCGTCGAGTCTGTCCGTCCGGATCCGGGTGATCCCGTTAACTCCAGGATCGTACGTATCTCCGTCACCGGCTACTATATGGTACCGGGTGCCATGACGATCAACTGTACGATTTCTACCTCCAACCGCTACTATGACTGTGTTGTTCCAAAGGGTGCGGTACAGACGGATACAGAAGGATCCTTCATCTATATTCTCGTTACGAAAAACAGTCCGCTCGGCGAGCGCTATATCGCCCGCAAGGTGAGCGTGACGATTGTCTCTGAAGACTCGACTTCCTACGCGATCGAGGGTCCCGGTGTCAGTATGGCTTACTGTATCGTAAGAACGGAAAAGCCGATCAAGAACGGTGAGCAGGTGCGTCTGGCACAAGGAGAAACGAACTGATGGAAATTCGTCCGAAGCTGAAGAATTTCATAAAGAAAAAGTGGGGCGACCTGTGCCGTCATTCGCACTATGTCATGATGGGGCTTCCATTCGTGCTGGTCATCTCCGGAATCGTGCTGTCGACAGCCTCTGTCGTCCGGATCCATCAGGTGCTCGATACCCAGTCTTTCCAGTATGCGGCGGAACTCTTTGAGTCGAAGAGCATGCCTTACCGGCAGCTGACCGTGCTGGGTCCGGGCCTTATGACTGACGATGGTTCCGCACCGAGAAAATCTTTCAAAGGCCTGAGCCTGGAGAGCATCGATCAGATCCATGAAGCGCTCGATGCAACGGAACTGTCTTCTCTCGGATCCGGAAAATCTTCTGCCCAGTCTTCCAAGATCGTGAATGCGTGGAGAGACTGTTACTCCGCGGTGGCGAATTATCCGGCATCCGGTTATCTGGAAATGAAAAAGACCGGCTCGGTCGATTCCTGTGAGGTGTTCGGCGTCAGCGAGAACTATGAGGTGCTGCATCCCTTCTGTTATGAGAGCGGCGGATTCCTTCCGGGCAAGGACGGCGACCGCTACACTATCGTCCTGAATACACAGCTGGCCTGGAACCTGTTCCACTCCTATCAGGTCCTCGGTGCTTTTGTAGAACTCAACGGAGCGAGCTACCAGGTGGTCGGTGTCGTTAATGACGGCCGGGGCGAGATCGCCGAGACGACAGGCGCGACAAAGCCCAGAGCCTATGTGCAGTTCTCCCAGCTGGCATCTCTTGCCAACGGCACCTCGGTCATCGGTGATTCCGCCGATGCGGAGAATGTGGTCCACGATACGGATCTGGCCGTTACCTGTTATGAAGTCCTTCTGATGGACCCGATCAGCAACATAGCGTATAATGATCTTGTCAAGGCGATGAGTGACACGATCGGGTATTCCGAAGACAGTTCATCACTTCAGATCTTCAGTAATACATCGAGGTTCAATGTCCGCTCGCTTTGGAAGAAATACTTCCCGTTGAAGAAGTCCTACTCCGACGGAGATTCGCTGCAGATCCCGTTCTATGAACGGTCCGCCCGTCTCGCCGAGCAGTATGTGGTCTTCTGGGCAGAGTTCCTCGTCGTAGGAATCGTGCTGGTGATTGCCGGAGGCGGCTATATCTACGCGATCTTCCACGGAAAGGAGACCCGCCACAAACGGGAGGATGACGCCGAGGAAGATCATGACATCAGTTATCTGGACAAATAAAAACAGGAAAAACGAAAACTCACGAGGACTTTCTACTTCCCGCAAGGGGAGGAGAAGGGCCTCTGTTTTTTTCTTTGTGATGTTTCTTCTCTCGTGGATGTTTACACTGAGCGGATGTACGGGTGCGAAGAAAAAGACGGTCACAGTCTTTGCCCTGGATACATATGTCACGCTGACGGCGGAAGGCAAGGATGCCGGCCGTGCCGTGAAGGATGCCTCCGATCTTCTCCTGAAGATGGAAGACAAACTGTCCCGAATGAAGGAAGACAGTGAGATCGTAAAGCTGAACCAGTCCACCAAGGAAGAGCCTGTGACCCTTTCCGAGGATACCTACTATCTGCTCACTCTGGTGCTCGATTATGCGGCGAAGACGAAGGGCCGCTTCGACCCGACGATCGCTCCGGTCATGGACCTGTGGGGATTCGGAACGGACAATCCGCATGTACCGGACCCTGTCGATGTCAGCAAAACGAAGGAGAAGGTCGACTATAAGAAAGTGCATCTTCTGTCGAACCGTCGCGCCTATGTTGATCCGGATACGTCGATCGATCTCGGCGGTGCCGCCAAGGGCTTTATCGGAGACATTCTCCTTCAGAAACTCCGCACCTATGACCTTAAGAAGATCATCCTCGATCTCGGCGGAAACGTCTGCGCCTGGTCTTCTTCTTCCGAGGTCTCGATCGGCATCGTGTCTCCGAAAAATACCACGGAACTCTGCTGCACATACTCACTTCCGGCAGGGGAGGCTTCGTGCGTGATCACCAGCGGCGCCTACGAGAGATACTTCGAGGAAAACGGCGTTAAATACGGACACATCATTGATACGAAGACCGGAAATCCGGCCAGCACGGATATCCTCTCGGTGACGGTCATCGGCGCAGACGGAACGAAGGGTGACGTCTTCTCAACGGCGCTGTTCTCCATGGGCTCAGGAGAGGCCATGAAGCTTGCGAAGAAGCAGCATATCGATTGTATTTTGTGCCTGGATAATGGTACATTATGGGTATCTTCATCTCTGAAGGAGAAGGTACATGCGCAGGAAGGATGGACAATCGAATACTTCGGCTAAGAAACTTCCGCCAAGGAATTTCCGATTCTCTTCCGGGGACTTTTTCATCATCGGCGTAATCATTCTTTTCTGTGCGATCCTGATCGGGGGTCTTTTTATCCATCGGAAAGTCCATTCGGGAGATGCCCGCTATGTGCGCATCACACAGGACGGTGATGTTCTTCTCGAAAAGAACCTTTCCGCATTTACTGAACCAACAGAATTCCGGATCACCTCGGAAAGAGGTGAGATGGTCATCGTGATTTCTTCCGAAAAAGTCTATGTAAAAGAGAGCAGCTGCGCAGATAAGATCTGTATGCATCAGGGCGATCTTACGTCTCCCGGTGATGGTGCCGTATGCCTTCCAAACCGCGTTGTAGTACAGATCGTATCCGGCTCAGGATCGGACGGGGAAGTGGAGGTGATTGCCCGATGAGCAGGAAAAAGGCTGCTTATGACATCACCAAGACGGCCATGATGCTCGCACTCGCGCTGGTGCTGAGTATCCTCGAGGCGTGGCTCCTCCCGAGAGGGATTCTTCCCGTGCCGGGATTTAAACTGGGCCTGGCCAATATCGCGATCCTCGTGACGCTCTACAGCGTCGGGAAGAAAGAGGCGCTGCTCGTCGCCATTCTCCGGTCTCTCGTAGTCCTTGCCATCGGCGGAAATATCATCGGATTCCTGTTTTCACTTCTCGGCGGCATGACTGCCTGGTCCATCATGTGCGCACTCTGTGACAGATCCCGTGTTTCGATCTTCGGCGTCAGTATCGCCGGGGCGGCCGGACATGCGCTCGGTCAGATCCTCGTGGCACTGTGGGTGACGAGGACCGTCTATGTCATCGGGTATCTGCCGTACCTGACCCTCCTCAGTGCTTTTGCCGGAGGAATCATCGCTCTTCTTACGATCCCCGTGGTAAAAGCACTCGACCATATCGGAAATGAAATGATACAATAAGTGGGTAGTACACTGAACAAAAGGGATAAGGCGGGGTCGAGATATGAGAAAGAATGAAAGTCCGTTTTGGCCGCAAAAGAGCATACTGAATCCACCACCTCCGAAGGAGCCTTATGAGCCGGTGCGCCGCATACGCATGACGCTCACGAGGGAGGAGCAGCGCGCGATCGACCGCGCGGCGGCGAATGACTATCAGGTGCCTGTATCGATCCTGATGGAGCACGCGGGCCTGGCAGTCGCAAATGCCTGTACCGTAGTTGCCAAGGCCGTAAACACGCCGATCCACTTTTTTGCCGGCAAGGGCATGAACGGCGGCGATTCCTATGTTGCCGCAAGACTTCTCAAATCCTGGGGATATACAGTTACCATCTGGGACTGCTTCCCGGGTGAGACACAGTCGCCCACAGTAAAGACGAACCGGGCCGCCGCGGAGAAATTCGGGGTCCCGATCCATCCGGCGACGGAGTTCGATCCGGGGATCTGGCAGGCCGGTATCTCCCGCATGATCTATGAAAAAGAACCCGGTATGCCGTGTGTCCTTGTGGACGGCATCATCGGCACGGGCTATGAGTTCAGCCGTCCGCTCCCGCAGAACCTTCTGGATATTACGGCGAAGATCGAGGAGGGACATAAGCGCGGCGCGCGTGTTGTTGCGATCGATATTCCGACCGGCGTGGACTGTGATACGGGTGAGGTCGATCCCGGCGCGATCACGGCGGACCTGACGGTCTCCTTCGTTCTGCCGAAGAAGGGGATCACGGTATTCCCGGGCAAGACGAAAGCCGGACAGGTACGTGTTCCGACCATCGGACTTCCGATCAATTTCGCGGACATCGTACTCGGTCCGATCCCGGAGGAAGAACCAGAAGAAACTTCCTCAGAAGACGCCGGAAACGAAAATTCTTGACAACGCTCTTTATATAGAGTATAAAATGTGACGGTATTGACAATGGTGTCTTGATAAGGTATTCGGGACACCCTTGTTTTTTGAGAAGCACCGCACGAACCTTAGGAGGAACGGACATGAAAAACTGCGCAATCGTGGGTATTAACTGGGGAGATGAAGGCAAAGGCCGTATGGTCGATCTGCTGACGGAGAAGTACGACATCGTCGTTCGTTTCCAGGGAGGCGGAAATGCCGGTCATACCGTCATCAATGAAAAGGGCAAGTTTGCTCTGCATCTTCTGCCGTCCGGTATCTTCCGTGATGGTGTCGTAAATATCCTCGGAAACGGTGTTGCACTGGATCCGGAAAACCTCTGGAAGGAGATCTCTGAAGTATGCTCCCAGGGTGTCGAGATCACTCCTGAGAACCTGAAGATCTCTGACCGTGCGTCTCTGCTGCTTCCGTGGCACAGAGAACTGGACGGCCTGGAGGAACAGCGTCTGGCAGATAAGAAGTTCGGTTCTACCAAGCAGGGTATCGCTCCGTTCTATTCTGACAAGTATTCGAAGAAGACAGTCCTCGCCGGTGAGCTTTTCTACAAGGATCACCTGATGAGCCACCTCGCAGATCTGCTCGAGTGGAAGAACCTGACGATCGAGAAGGTTTACGGCGCAAGACCGTACACGATGGAAATGCTCAAAGAGTGGGTCGACGATGCCTGTGAGAAGATCAAGCCGTTCGTCTGTGATACAGGTGCTTTTCTCGCAAATGCAAAGAAAGAAGATAAGAACATCCTCTTCGAGGCTCAGCTCGGATCTCTCCGTGACCTCGACTACGGTATTCACCCGTATACCACATCTTCCAACACAATGGCTGCTTATGCTCCGATCGGTTCCGGTTTCCCGGGAGCAAAGATCGAAGATGTTGTCGGCGTCGTAAAGGCTTACTCCACCTGCGTAGGTGAAGGCCCGTTCGTTTGCGAGATGTTCGGTGATGAGGCAGAAGAACTCCGTAAAGCTGGCTTCGAGTATGGTGCGAAGACAGGAAGACCGCGTCGTGTCGGTCCGCTGGATATTGTAGCTACCCGCTACGGCATTGAGGTTCAGGCTGCGACAGAGATCGCACTGACCAAGCTCGATGTTCTGAGTTACATGGATAAGATTCCGGTATGTACACAGTACGAGCTGGACGGACAGAAGATCGACCGCTTCCCGTTCCCGGTGGCACTGAATGACTGCAAACCGGTCATCGAGTACTTTGACGGATGGAAGACGGACATTACGGGTTGCAGAACCTGGGATGATCTTCCGAAACAGGCTCAGGATTACGTGCTCTATGTCGAGAAGGCAATCGGATGCCCGATCACGTATGTGTCCGTAGGCGCTGAAAGAGAGAGCATCATCTTTAGAAAATAACATCGCGGGCTCTTTTCCGAGAGCCCGTTTTCGTATCCGTGGGAGACAAATGAGGATACGGAAGAAAGGAAGAACTATATGTGTGGAATCGTTGGATATACAGGATCACAGCCGGCAGCCCCGATCCTTCTGGACGGACTTAAGAAGCTTGAGTACAGAGGATATGACTCGGCAGGTGTTGCTGTTTTAAATGAGGGAACGATCAAGGTCGATAAGGTAAGCGGCCGTATCGCCAATCTCTGCGAACTGACAGAGGACGGTAAGAAGTGCCCGGGCACGACCGGTATCGGCCACACCCGCTGGGCGACACATGGCGCGCCGACAGATACGAACGCACACCCGCACCTGAGTAACGACGGACGTTTCGCTATCGTACATAACGGTATCATCGAGAACTATATCAGCCTTCGTGAAGAACTGATCGGCAAAGGTTATCACTTTGACAGCGAGACAGATACCGAGGTCATCGTACACCTCATCGAAATGTACTATAAGGGTGACCTTCGCCGTGCGGTCATCAAGACATCCGACCGTCTTTCCGGTTCTTACGCGCTCGGCGTTATCTGCACCGATAAGCCGGATACGATCGTGGTTGCCCGTGAGGCAAGCCCGCTGATCCTCGGCGTCGGCGCCGGCGAGAATTTCTTCGCATCTGACGTTACTGCGCTGGTTGCCAATACCCGTAATGCGATCTACCTCGATGACGGTGAATTTGCCGAGCTCACACCGGACGGCGTGAAGGTATTTGATGTTGCCGGACAGACCATCAACAAGAAGATCTCCCGTATTACATGGGATATCGAGGCTGCGGAAAAAGGCGGATACGAGCACTTCATGCTCAAGGAGATCATCGAGCAGCCGAGAGCCGTCAAGGCGACTGTGGCTCCGCGTATCAAGGAAGGCAAGATCGTTCTTGACGAGATCGAGTGGACCAAGGAGTATCTCGAGTCCATCAACAAGATCGTCATCACTGCCTGCGGTTCCGCTTACTACGCCGGATGCGCTTCCAAGTACACGATCGAAAAACTCTGCCGCATCCCGGTCACATGTGAACTCGCAAGTGAGCTCCGTTACAGTGATCCGCTGATCGACGAGCATACGCTCCTGATCGTTCTTTCCCAGTCCGGTGAGACGGCAGATACGATCGCTGCCATGAAGGAGTGCAAGGCCAGAGGCGCAAGAACACTGGCGATCGTTAACGTAGTCGGAAGTACCATTGCAAAACTCGCGGACGATGTCCTCTACACATGGGCCGGCCCGGAGATCGCCGTTGCTACGACAAAGGGCTACACCACACAGGTTTCCGTTCTGTACCTGGTTGCTGTTTATATCGGAAAAACACTCGAGAGGATCGAGGATGCAGATTATTACCACCACCTGTCCACACTTCTGATGCTTCCGAAGCGCGTGCAGGAAGTGCTCGATATGAACCCGAAGATCCCGAAGATGGCCAAGAAATATCACAACACCAAGTCGATGTTCTTCATCGGAAGAAATACCGACTCGGCGATCGCTCTGGAAGCTGCCCTGAAGATGAAGGAGATCTCCTACATCCACGCCGAGTCCTATGCGGCTGGTGAACTCAAGCATGGCACTATCGCCCTGATCGAAGAGCATCAGCCGGTCATCGCGCTGTGCTGCAATCCGCACATCATGGAAAAGACTCTGAGCAATATCGTTGAGGTCAAGGCCCGTGGCGCGGAAGTTCTCGCTGTTACCTACAAGGGCAACCACGAGATCCTTGCTCAGGCAGACGACGTTATCTTCATTCCGAAGATCGACAATCTGTTCTCGGCAGTCGTTGAGATCGTACCGATGCAGATGCTCGCGTATTATGTGGCAAAAGAGAACGGCTGTGATATCGACAAACCGAAGAATCTTGCGAAATCCGTTACGGTAGAGTAATCACATTAAATTTCAACAAAAAGAAATACTTTCCTTGCTGGTCCTCAGGCTAAAGCCCTGCGGAGGCTGACGGAAAGTATTTCTTTTTTGTTTGCCTTTTTATGGTTTCTCGTAACGAGTTTCGCTTTAACGTGGACGCCGTCGGGAGCGGATTGATATAAAACAAGGAGAAATCGGGGTTTTATATCAGTGCTTTTCCGGTCCGATTGATATAAACTCGCGGAAAATAGTGCTTTTATATCAGTTTTAGGAGGCCCCATTGATATAAAAGCACTTGTACTCGGGTTCTTATATCAATGGACAGTCGCATTCAGTGCCCAAAATTGATATAAAACAGTCAATTATGTTCTTCTTATATCAATCGACCCCTTCATTCATTGATATAAAATACCAAGAAATCACGA
>CAMYWO010000032.1:0-23310 GCA_947302815.1 uncultured Clostridia bacterium
GGCAGGTGGCCGTAAGTGTAGATATAAAGCGCCACATCGTCCTTCGACGTGTAGGCCCCGTTCTCATCGATCAGCGGCGCGGTCGTCGTTGTCGTAGGCGCGGCAGTCGTTGTCGTCGGTGCGGCAGTGGTCGGCTCAGCCGTCTCCTTCGAGGATTCTGTCGTAGTCTCCGTCGCAGCTGTCGTCGTTGTCGGAGCTTCAGCCGGCTTCGCCTTCTTCTTTTTGCAGCCGGCGAACAGACCCAGCGCGATGACAGCGCACATGATCAGAAGCCAGAGTTTCATATGTTTCTTACCCATATGTCGTTCCTCATTTGTCTATTCATCTTTTCGCGCTCTATTATAGCAAAAGATTCCGCGAATGGGTGAGTATTCCGGTGACTCTGCCATTCCGCCGAAGCCGTGCCTCAACGGTTCACCAGGAAGTGCGGCGTCATTAGCGTGAACAGTGCGCCGAGGCCCGCGTTGACGATGGCGCCGATGGCCAGCATGACTGCGACCACGTGGAAGTACACACCGAGCACGACGAAGACCGCAGCCGGGACAAGCCCGAAGTACAGGACCATGATCTGCGCGATCGTTTTGAATGTCGAGCCTGCTTCGCCGGGCACAGATACGTCGACAAAAGCACCGACCGTCGTGCCAAACAGCGCCACCGACAGGATGAATACGAACCATCCGGCTGCCACCAGCGGGCTTGTGCCGATCATGATCGCAGCAACCACGATGGGAAGAATCAAGTCGATCGCGTTGACCGCTATGCTGCCGAGAAGCGAGTACCAGATCTTCTTCAGCGGCGGTTCCGGGATCAGGACGAAGAACTCACGCTTCGTGTCCTCAAGAAGCGGATTTCCGAGCGTTCTGTAGAACATCAGGAAAGTCAGTGCGCATGCCGGGATGATGAAAGGATCGATCCCGGAGATGTTCGAGCGGCCGGCCGCCCATGCTGCCGCGATCGCAGAAAGCGTAAACACGACAAGTGTATTGCTGAAGATCTTGAATCTGCTGAATCTCAGACGGTTAAAGACTGCCTTATGAAGAAAAACGCTTGCACCGGAACCTCTGTGGAATCCGTCACGCTCGAGCTTTGAAGAACGCTCCTTCTCGCGGGTCGTAACCACGCCGGAAGAGGACTTCTTCGCATTCTCCATGATGGCCGCATACTTCTCTGTCTCATACATCGCATCCTCATAGAAGTCGGCTTTCATCTTCCAGATGAAGATCACGACCAGCGCACATGCGAACACGAACAGTACGAGATACAGCAGCGACATCGCCACTTCGCCTTCGATCGCATTGTAGCAGAAACCGCGCATCCATCCCCAGAACGGAACCCAGAATGTATTCTTGTTCGCGAAGAAGTCAAAAGCACTGGTAACTACGTCTTTTCCCGTCGCCATAACGTATGCGCCGAAAACACCGGCGAGGATCGCATAGGCGATGATAACGTATCTCGACAGCCCGGAAGTTCCGTGCTTTGTCTTGCTCATGACGGTATAGAATGTGACCTGCACGAGTGTGCCGAAGATCAGCACGAGGCCGTAGGCTATGATCAGGGACACCGCGCCCCAGACGCCGAACCCCGCATTATAGATAAGATTCGGGAGCTGGAAAAACATGTAGAGCGAGAGCAGAAGCGAGACAGCCAATGTGCCGATCAGCCGGAACATCAGGACCGACTGCGGTTTCATCGGGGTCGCAAAAAGCATCGGCACATCGGCCGGCTTGAATATCTTACCCGATTTATTCGCATTTGAAATATTCATTGCAAGCGTCAGGAAGAACAGTGCGCTGATGATCAGATCGACCAGTTCCGTCATCGTCTTGCCGCGTTCCTTGAGGAAACCGGGCGTCTTATCCTTCTTCTCTGCCTTCACTTCCGAAGTACCGGAAGGATCGGTAACACCCTCTCCGTCTTTGACAGTAACACTGATCTCCTCTTTCTTATCGTCTTTCGAATCCGGGAGAAGGACGCCGACGCCGAGGCCGACCAGACCTCCGAGCAGCAGGCACGCGAGCATGATCGCGACCCACGTCTTCAGCACCTTCCTGATCGCATTGACGAAGGAGTGAAAAGTATAATAGAAAAACAGTCTCATTATTTGTCCGCTCCCTTCGCGTCAGCGCCGGAAGTTTCCGCGTCAAAAGCACTGTCCCCGGATTTTTTTCCGGATTCACCTTCAGATATTCCATCCCCGTCCACAGGTGCTTTTACCGAGGAAGGAGAAAGACCTTCGGTTACGAGGAAGAACTGGTCTTCGAGTGTCTTGCCTGCGCGCTCGATCTCTTCGCGGCTGACATTTGCGCGGACTTCGCCGTTCTGCATGATGACGGTTCTGTCCCAGAGCATATCCACACTGTCGATGATGTGCGTACTGATGAGCATCGTCTTGCCCGCCTGGCGCATCTCCTCGATATAGTTCTTCAGTTCTTTGATCGCGTGCGGATCGAGGCCGAGGAGCGGCTCGTCCATGAGAATGATCTCCGGATCGGGAAGGAGCCCGACGCAGAGGTTCAGTTTCTGCTGCATGCCCTTGGAGAGCTCATCACCGAACTTCTTTTTCTTATCGGAAAGTTCGAACTTCTCAAGCAGCATCTCGATCCTGTCTTTATAGTTCGTCATCTTGTACGCACGCGCGATAAATTCCATGTGCTCGATGACCGTAAGATTCGGATAAAGCGACGGAAGCTCGGGGATATAGCCCACGATCTTTCTGGCCTCCGAAGTCTTGTTCAGATAACCGTTGACCGTGATTTCGCCGTCATATTTCAGGAAGCCGATGATCGACTTGATGATCGTACTCTTGCCCGCACCGTTAGGTCCGAGAAGGACCGTCAGACTGCCGGGCTCCAGCGTGAAAGAAACATCCTTGCACGCGACATTCTTGCCATACTTCTTGGTAACACGATTTACAACTAACATAATCTCTCTCCTTGCTTTGAGCCCCTTGTTTCCCTGACGCGTCCCCACGCGCCCCGCAGCTCATGATTACATATTAACGGAGATCGTTCAAGCAATCGCCAAGAAATCATAAAGAATTTCTAAAGTCGAAAAGCACTCGTGCCGCAGCCCTTTACTTCTGAGGATGCGCGTCCATAAACTCTACGATGTGCTGACGGTTCTTAAGCGCCGTGGTCGCGCCGACCTCGGTCGTGCAGATCGCTGCGCAGGCGTTGGCACGCATAAGGCAGTCCGTCAGAACCTCCTCCGGGATCGCGCCGGTATCTTTGGCAAGATTCTCCGGAACCGCGGAATCTCCGAGTTCTTCAAGTCTTCTCAGAAGTTCGGAAGCAAAAGCCGCCACGAAACTGTCGCCGGCGCCGGTCGCATCGACCGCCTGAATATCGTAGGCCGGATACTGACAGGAGAATTTCCTGTTCTTAAAGTAGAAGCCTTTTGCACCGAGCTTGATGATGACGTTCTTTACGCCATAGGAAAGGAACACATCCGCCATCTCGGACGGATCTTCCCTGCCGGTATAGTACTTCGCCTCATCTTCATTCGGCGTAATGAAATCGACCATCGGAAGAGAATCGGCGATATCGTCAAGTGTCAGCTTCACAAAGTTCGGAAGTTTCGTATCCGCAAAGATCAGGGTGTGTGCTTTTACCGCCTCTTCACAGACTTTCCGGATGATCGCCGGATCGTTAAAAGGCGCGCGGAACAATGATCCCAGGATCATCATCTCCGAGCAGGTAAACGCTTCCGGGTACTTTTCCGGATGGAAGTTATAGCGGTGCGCTTCATTCGTGATCGACTTTCTCGAACCGTCATCATTGACAAACATCGTCGTCACCGGCGTCGGATGATCCTTCTCGCGCAGGAGCGAAGAGGTATCGACCAGATTCTTGTGGAGGTAATCCATGATCATGTCGCCTGCGGCATCCTCGCCGAGGAAGCACATGATCGCCGAGTTCATCCCGAGGCGTGCCGCCGTAACGGCTTCATTGACGGCCTCGCCGCCAACATTCAGTGAGCACGACGAAGCGCGGAATCCCGTCGCCGAGACCGGGTTCGGATCATACCCCTTAATGATACAGTCAACCAAAGCCGTGCCCATACACACGATATCCAGACGCTTCATAGAACTCTCCTTCTTGCTTCCAATAACACAATAATTTACCTTCTGCATTATACCACTCGGGCAAGTGCTTTTCGAAAAAGGCATAAGCAGGATTTATCTCTTTTTTCGGGAAAAGCACCCGTACATGGCAAGTCCCGGTCATGCCTTTTCCAGCATGCCGGGACTTTCAAATCTATTCTGTTATTCAATCACCTAAGGCGTATACCCCCGTCTTTTCAGAGCGGCCGATCAATCTTCTACCGTCTCGCCCGGGACCTCCGGAACACTCGCTGTGATTACATCGCAGGCCTCAAAGCCTAAAACTTCCAAGTCTAATCTCTCATACTTTTCCATGCTTCTACTCCTTTATATCATGTGGTCGGCTTCGGTGTATTGATATAGTTCATGACCGCCTGATAGTAGTCGTACAGTGCAACCATAGCATATTGCTTGCCGGTTGTAAATGTTCCGTTTGTATTCTTAAGTACTGCGTTGACATAGGAGAGAACACTTACCTTGCCCTGCTGGATTTCATGCATGGAAGCGAAAGATCTCGGCCCGAGGCCCTCGACCACATACACATACCAGTTACCTTCACCAAGATCGTCTGTTCTCTTGAAGACCGAGTCATCCGCATAGTAGTGATTATCCGCAAGCTTTACATAGTAATAGATCTTCGTCCTCGAGTTCATCGATACGGAATAGGCAGCACTTACGATATTGTTCTTGCCGACAGGACTTACGAAAGCGAAAGGAGCGACGAGTGTCTGTACTCTGGAGATATCATCCGAAGAGTAGTCCGAATTTTTAATAGCTTCTTCATGAGTATTGTTATCGGTCCATCCGGAGTTCTGGAGATAATAGCCGTAATCCTCCATCGCCTTAACCAGAGCGACTACATTCTCACCATAACCATCTGTATTCTTGATATACTCGCAGTATTCCTGACAGGAATAAACACTCTCGGACGTCTCGCCATCCGTACCATAGTGAAGTGTCGCCGTGAATGTATCCGCGATCTCCATAGCATTGAGTTCCAGGACAAAACAGTAAGTCGGCGCACCGAAAGCGCTTTCTGTACACTCGGCAAATGTCACCTTATGTCTGCGTCCGTTCGAAAGCTTGAAGGTCACATAAACGGTGTCCTTATCCACGCCTTCCGGAATGTTGACCATGCATTTGACGCCGATCGAATCTGACAGTTCGACTGCATAACCCAGGATCATCGGAGCCGGATAATCCTCGGTGCTCATCGGATACTGCTCATTAAACTCTGCTGTCGTGTACTCTGTATAACGGACATGGTTCGGGAAAGACTTCGTGGACTCTGCTCTGAGACGGTACTTCATGAGGTAGTGACGCTCGATCTGGGTACCGTTGTATTTAACCGGTGCGTCCTTACTGTCCCATGTAGAGTCTACATTATAGTACTTATTGCCAAGCTTGACGATATTCCAGCCATGCGCCTCGCCATTACCCAGACCTGCGATCAAACGGGTGTCAACACCCACTGTCAGAAGCATACGGTAAATCAGATTCGCATAGCCCTGACATACCGCAGTTTGATCGATCAGAGCGGCATATGCGGAATACTTCAGCGTGTAATCCTCATTGTGCAGGTTCGTGTAATCATATGTACAGTGCTTAGTGACATAATCATAGATTGCGGTGACCTTCTGATAATCCGTCTTTCCATCAAGATTCAGGGAAGCAAGAACACTGTCGATCGTTTCAGCTACCTGCTGTTCCTGTTCCGCCGTGGTGTAATACGTGAAGTGGAAATAGAAAATGACATAAGAAGTTGAAGCGCTAAGACTAGCTCCGCTACTCATCACATGCCAGCGGAGATAGTCACCTCTGTCCGGAACACCGGTATGCGTATATGCTGCCTCTAAGATTGGATTATAAAAGGTCTGAGAATACTCACCTATTGCAGCCTGCTTTTCCTCCAATGTCATCGAACTAAAATCCGGTTTATCTGCCGGATAATAGAGTTTGACAGAAAATTCTTCCTCACGGGCAGCCATCTTATCGGCCACATATGCACCGGCTTCTTCAACAGTATTGAACTCCGGGGTTGCGGCATCTTTATACGCACGAGTGGTGACGATCGCCGCGCGGTTCTCCTGCGCCGACACCTTATCTGCCATAACCGTTGACGGGATCAGACTGACTGCCATGGTCGCGGTAAGCAGTAAGGATAACAACTTCTTACTATGCTTCATAATACTGTCCTCCTATGTAATCCGACGCCCTTCCGGGAGGGCCGGCTCATCCTGCCGAAGCCCGAAGCGCCTCAATTCACATAACATATCAGTATTATTTTACTCCACGGACTGCGCTCATTCAACTTGCCAATCGTAACTAAAGTGTTACGATTCGTCCTTCTGTCAGCGTTTTCCGAGAAGCGCGCGGTTATACTTTCTCCATTTGGAAAATGTCACTCTTGCGGCGATAAAAAGCGCCAGCGCGAAGACCTGCATGAGAAAGAAGAACCCATTTGCCTTAAACCCTCCGTGGAAGAGGCTGTCCTTGTCTCCATCCAGAGAGAGGATAAGGCAGTGCATGAGCCCGTTTCCGACAAGAACTCCCAGACAGCCGCCGGAAAGGTTCGACCAGAACTTCTCCAGTTTCTTTGTCGGGCCGGAAATATCTGCGATCCCGGCAATAACGGCGACGATGCCGAGCAAGTAGAATAGCGAGGCTAAGACCGCGAATAATGCCAGAGCACCCGCCGCGTCTCTTGACGCTTTGATCTTCCCTGCGTAATCCGCAATATTCAAAATCCATCGGGTCAGTTCGAGAGACGAGACCTCGGATTTAAAGACAGTAAAAAGATTGAGGAACGGCGATGCTGCAAGAATAACCATGAACACGAGTGCAAGGACTCTCGATCCCATCGTATCAAAAACCTTCGGCGCAACTCCCGGAGCCATCACCGGCTGCTGGTAGCCCTGTTGCGGCATATATCCCGGCTGTACCGGCTGCTGGTAGCCC
The DNA here is from genome assembly GCA_947302815.1 of uncultured Clostridia bacterium. Taxonomy (GTDB): domain Bacteria; phylum Bacillota; class Clostridia; order Saccharofermentanales; family Saccharofermentanaceae; genus Scatonaster. The sequence goes on from CAMYWO010000032.1 coordinate 7,061, forward strand.
TGCTGAGGATAAGCCTGTTGCGGCATATATCCCGGCTGAGCCATCGGCTGCTGATAACCCTGCTGAGAGTATGTCTGCTGAACTGGTTGTTGATAGCCCGGTTGCTGATAACCCTGCTGCTGATAGCCCGCCGGAGCGACCGGATCAAGCGCTACAGTCTGCGCCAGCTGCTGCATCTGAGCCGGCGCTGCCTGCTGAACCTGCTGCGGCTCCGCAATCTCTGCCTGATCCGCACTCTCTATCTCAAAATGATATCCGCATTTACTGCAGAACTTATGTGTATCCTCTACCTGTGACTGGCAATTCGGACACGTCTTCATGACACCACCCCCTAAAAAGAATTATAGCATCAGTCGCCCGTCACAAAACATGTATCTGTTTCCAGGTACCAGTAGATACCATATCTCTCGTCGCCCGTCTGATAGTAAGGGATCAGCGGGAGATCCACATTATAGCCTTTACAGTTGAATAGACCGGAGAGCATGAAATTCCCATCGCCGTTTCGCGTGATATATGAATCAAGTTCATCGCGAAATCTCGTAAGCGAGACTCCTTTAGGAAGTATCAGGTATTCTTCTTCGAGCACGCTTTTCTGAGTTTTTCCGTACGTGATGTCAGATCTCAGCGCCGTCCCGAAAACCACTTTCCATGCAGGTGCAACCACATCGATGCCGGCACCGGCCGCGATGCCCCATAGCTTCGACCCGAGCGGCACACAGAGAACGAACGGGCCATAAGTAAAGCCGACAGGCACAGGTCCTCGGTTCACCTCCGCGGCGGGAACGGGTTCTATCGAATTCGGGATCCGCGGTGCTTTTCGCGTAACAAGCTGCGGAAGCGCATCCGTCAGGACATGCGAGGAAAGCTTCATCTCAAAATCCAGAGTGATCGTTTCATTCCCCTTGAGCTTGACCGGAAGATACGGACCATCGTCCGGAAGGATCTCTTTTCTATTGGCGACCCAGACCGGGATCAGAATCCTGATGTTCGTGACCTCATCCGAGAAAGGCGAGTCTTCAACAACATGTCTGACCGACAGTTTTCCCGCGTCAAAATCGACATTCATAAAGAGTCTGACATGATCCGAGACCCTAACATTCGAGGAGATCCACTGCGCGATGATCACGTCATCACCGTCTTTATAGAACACCTGATCCGCGACCTTTGCAAAGTCCTCCAGGCCGGTTCCGACACAGCACCAGAACGGATTCTTCTCGGGTGTATTCGGCGAATACAGACGATAGTAGCCGGTCGCCATCGGGTTGAAATATGTGTATCCGCCCTCCGGTCCCACCGAACCGAGTTTCGCATTCCAAAGCGTTCTCTCGATATAGTCGGCGAACCGGATCTTCCCGGTCCGTTCATAGAGCATCTGTGCAAGCTTGATCATGTTATATGCGCAGCAGCTCTCCGCGTTACACTGTGTGCGGGATCCGTCCAGAAGCCCGTCCTCGAAGAAGTGCTCCATGTCGCCGATGCCGCCTGTCTGATAGCACTGCTTGGCCGTGACGAGATCGAAGAAACGCGTGGCAAGTTCGATACGTGCTTCCGCGTCCTCGGAAGCACCTGATCCCGCTTCCTGCTTCTTGGGATCCACATCTTTTCGAAAAGCACCTGTCCCGCGCAGATATCCGATGATCTTCGGGATCGTCGCGTTCGCATGCACACCCTTCAGGCGGTTTCTGAAACCGAGAAGTTCATGATAGAGTTCGGGTTCATCGAAGACCTTTGCCGCGCGTCTGTACTTCTCATCTCCCGTTATATCGAAGAGCTGATAAAGGCTGTCATTCATGCCGCCGTACTCGACCGAGAGCACACGTTTTCTGGTTTCTTCATCCCACGACAGCGCGCGGTCACAGCACCAGCCGGCAAGTTTTTCCGCCACGACGGAAGCTCCCTCGATATCTGCATACTGCCAAAGATCGATCAGGCCCTGCAGCACCTTGTGAAGCGCGTACCACGGCACCCACTGCTGTGCATCGGATCTTCCCTCGACGGCATCAAACTGGATCTCCACGTTGCCCGGATCCTGAACGGTCGCCGCGCTGAGGAAACCTGATCCGAGTTTTTCCTGACACTCGGAAAGACCGGCAACGATCGTCTCCGCTTTACCGGTGCAGACGGCAAGTTCTTTTCGTGCGGAATCAAGTTCCTCACAGGTGATCCTTTCGAGAGCAGCGACCTGCCCGCGAAGGTATGCGATCCGCATCGCGAGCGCTGAGAAATAATGACCGACACCGTGACCAGCGATGAGACTGTCTTCCCAACCGCCATAGGGCTCCGCATCCGTTTCGATCCCTGCGGTCCGGCGGAATCCGGCGAGCACGCGGTAAGTACTCATCTTCTCAAGAAATTCCGCATTCAGAGCCATCTTCCCGGTCCAGCGCGGTTCCGTCATCTGCACCTCTTCCAAAGCAAACCGTCTCATCAACTGCACCTCATCATTCTTGCCAAGAGCAGAACAGCTTAATCAAGATCAATATCCAGATACTCGAGCATTTCATCGAAGGTCATCTTCAGAGCCTTATATCTCGGATCGTCGACAAACTTTCCGTTTCCATACTTCTTTTCGAGTTCTTCTTCGGACATATCTTCCAGATCATATTCATCCATAAAGGCCTCATGATCCTTGTTCCATTCTTTTTCTAAATCGGCGATGTTCCTGCGGGTTTCCTCACCATGCTCATTTACCTCATCGATCCATTCATCCACATTTAAGTCTTGACTTTCAAAACGCAGACCGGTAGCATTCTGTGGAAGTCCGAAAAAATTAGCAGCATATCCCTGGATATAAGCGATATACCATCTATCTCCGTATTTTACAGCATCCAGGAAAAGGAGCGCGTCTTTACCATTAATCGTAAGACTTACCGCCATAGGCTTATACCCGTCCGCATTCAGTGGAGATGACCAGGAAAGAATCAAATCATATTGCTTGTATGAATCAACATCTTTTAAATAGTATTCAGAATCAACACATTCTCCCACCTCTATATCCCATTCCGGATCAAAAACTGTATCCATCAGGCCATCGAGTTTCTTTGCGTCACTTTCTTGCATCACAGAATAAGTCATACCTTCGTTGACTTTCTGCAAAACCTCGTTCTTGTGAGTCGCAGAGATAATACTCATACGCATATTGTAGATCCAGTTCGAAACGGAAGCTCTCCGACGCTCGTAGTTCAGTTCGTTAATAAATGCGTCATCCGATCCACCCAGCACATAATAATCCGTATAAAAATGCTGTGGCATAACAACTGTTAATCGTCTCATATTTGTTTTTGCACTGTAGTTATCGCAGAAAGTCTCGATCGCAAATGTCGAGATCATCTTCTGTACATCCTGCTTTCCCAGCGCCTCACAGAAGGCAGTCGCCGCCTCTTCCGGAGAACGGTATCCGGATCCTTCCATTTTATTACCATTCTTTTTCTTGCCGCAGCCTGACGAAACAAGCATGATTCCCATCATAGTCACAGCAACAACTTTTCTGATTCTTCCAGCCATTTTACAACCTCTTTCCCCGTGTGTGCGAAGCACTTCACGAACCCGTTATATCTCGTATTATAACATTCGATGTTTAAGAAATAATAAAGTTTATTCTCCGTGCATTGACGCTCTAATTCCGTGGTGATACGTTTTTATCAAGGGATATAAGTATGTTGTGAAATTGGTACGACGTCTACAAATCCTGGAAGATATATTTGAGCCTACCGATCGGATAATCACTTCAGTGTATCGATATCCGGCATATCGATCGTCGTGTACTCCAGAGGCATCTGGTATTCTCTCTCGTAGATTTCTTTCCAGACGCGGTAATTCTCTTTTCTGAGCTGATCGGTCTGCTTCTTATACGGCAGATTCTTATCAGGATAGATCGGCTCGGAAATATGAACGGTATACTCCTGGATCGGGAATCCGTCTTCGCCGATATTCTCGGTATCTCTCATCGTGATAAAGCACGGCAGGACCGGCACGTCGTTTTTCGCCGAGAAGATAAAAGCACCGTTCTTGAGCGGCTTCGGTTTTCTATAGTTCCACCACATGCTCTGCTCCGGATAGACCAGAACAAAGTGACCGTTCTTAAGGACTGTATTCGTCGCCTCGAAGAACTTTCTCATCGTGCGGATATCCGACGACAGCGGCAGCGTGTTACAGTTTCTCATGAGGAATCCGTAGAAGCCCGGAAAGGACGTATAGTTGCCCTCGCGGATGACGCGGTAGAACGTACGCTTCTTCTGCTTCGCCGCCTCATAGACGAGCTGGATGATGAAGCTGTCGAATGCATTGAAATGGTTGCATGTAATGACCGCTCCGGAATCAAGGTTCTGGAAGTGCTCGATACCTTTCATATCCTTGATGATCAGCTGTCCGTTCTTAATGAGTTTATCGACGACTTTATGTGCCTGCGAAAACGCGACCTTCGTACGGATCTTCTGGGCAAGGCTCTTCTTCAGGTAATCGATATCATCCGGAAGCAGGGGCTTCGTCGGCGGGTCATCCTCGACATCCTCGAAGAATCTTCCGTCACGCTCGAATTCCTCGATCTTCTTAACGATCTCGACGCGGTCTTTCGCGCGCTTGTCGCGGTTTAATCTCTTAAGGTAATTGTCCTCGCGGTTCGTTTCCTTTACCGCGGTCTTACGGAGTTTCTCCGCCGCTTCAGTATCGCGCCGGCGCTCTTCATCCGTGTATGCCTTAAGATCCGCTTCGATCTCCGGATACACGGGAGTTGCCTTTGCATAACTCATATAGATGTCCGCATGCGGGCAGTCCTCATAGTGCCACGGTTTGTTGAACATGATGAAGTGAAGGATCTTCGCCTCTTCGATCGGATACGTAATCTCGCCGAACACTTCCGTATTCCACCGCTGATCCAGGAAAAGCACCCGGTCCTTGCAGATCAGGTTCAGGTAGTCCTCGTCCTGTGTGACTACGAAATCATATGTATGCAGCTCCTCGAGGAAACGGTGCAGGATCTGCTTTTCGCGGAAACTCTTACAGTTCAGCAGAAGCACGCCCGCATTAAAGTAGTTATGGCGGGAAACTCCGAGACACTTCTCGACATACTCGCCGTACTCACTGATCTGTACCATCACCTGCTCGTGGCAGGCGGCAAGATAAAAGTCACGTAATTCCGTATTGTAAAAAGCACTGATGTCGCCCTGTATGATCGTATCGGCATCAAGATAGACAGCCTTATCCAGTTCCTGATGCATGTCGGCGATCAGCAGCCGGAAATAAGTGGTTTTCGAGTAGTAATCGCGAAGCGGGAATTCATGCTCGATGAGGTTTAAGTTCTCCGTAACATCCTCGAAGCAGACATCATAGGAGACCGCAAGGCCGGCGCTGTCGAGCTGATTGCGGAACTGATCCTGTGCTTCCGGGGAAATGTCCGTGTTGAGGATATAAATCGAGTACACGTAGTTCTCCGATGCATTCTTTAAAAGCGAATACATCGAAACCATACAGTATTTCAGGAATTTTTCATCACAAGAATAAAAAACCGGAATGATCGGCTTAGCCATTTAGAATCTCCTCACAGTCTTTTAGTATTTTACCATAAACCTCGTAAACATCGTCAAATTGGTGGTACCGGAAGACCTTATGGACTTTCTCGATCTGCCACTGCTTGATGTTCTCGGTATGCGGATACGGAAGATAGAAAAGCCGCTTCGAGAAGTGCCTGACGACCGTATGCTTATGTAGGAACTTCTGATCGTTAAACCTCTGCTTCAGTACTTTCTTCTTCGACGTCGAGCGGATCAGCGCACTCTGGTCGGCAAAGACGAGTTTCTTCTTCTTGATCCACACTCTCGCCTTCTCGAAAAGCCCTGTTTCACGCGCCTTCTTCATGTTAAAGAGCAGCACGCCCGCATTGATATAGTGCGGCTGGATCAGATACTTTCCGTAGTGGTCCGGACATGCCGCGTATTCCACCTCCGACACGTCCATGTCATAAAGAAGATGCACATCCCTGTTGAACATGATGTCCGCATCAAGATATAAAAGCTTGTCCGGGATCTCCGGGATCAGATCCGCGAACAGGCGGATCAGCGTATACGGCGAGCAGTATGCCGTCTCGTTCGGGCATCCCGAAAAGTATTCCTTGTAAAAATCACTTACGTCGATGACTTTGACTTCATTCTCAGGATTATATCTCTTGATCGTCTCTCGGAAGACCTGTTCCTGAGACTGCTTCAGCGGGATGTAATTATCCTTGATGGATGTAAGGTCCATCGTGAAGACGAAGAATCGGAAGGGTTCTTTTGAATCCGTACGCATCATCATGGAAAGCGCACAGGTAAGCATCCCGTCAAAGACTCCGGAATTTCCGCAGAAAAGAACATTAACCATGGGCCGCCTCTTTTCCGACGTCCGGGATCGTCTTCAGGTCAGACTGCTTATCAGCACTTTCTGCGTCCGTTTTCTTAATGTACTTAATGACCTCGACATCCGAGTTTTTCGAAAGCTCGGTCATCCTCGCAAACACCTGGTCGCGGAGTGCTTTCATCTTCTCTCTTACACCGGATCCTTCGGTCGCGAAGAACGGTCCGTCGATGTAGGTGATCATCTTCGGTCTCTTTCTGAATCTTCTCTTGTGGTAGGTATTTACGAAGCAGAATGAAGGCACGCCGATCTCCACCGGATATCGGAAAGACGTGTCGGGGAACGGACGGATCTTCGTGTAGTACGGCCAGATATGTGCCTCCGGATAGATCACGACCGGATGGCCTTCACTGATCCTGTTCTTAATAGCCGCAAGGAAATTCTTATACGCACTCATCCCGTCGGGAAGCGGAAGTCCGCCGAGCGCCGGCGTCCACTTGCCGAGCACGGGAACATTGAGATTATTCGGATGCACGATGATGTATGTACTTGTCGGCCACGGAAGGCGAGTCTGAAGTGTCGCATCACCGAAGGGCTGTGTATGGTTTCCATAGAGAAAAAAGCCCTTCTTCTTATACTGCTTCAGTTTCTCTTTTCCGACGATCTTCTGCCCGAAGATCACGCGTCCGTAGAACACCACGATCGGATACATTACGATGCGGTAAAGAAAAAAGCGTGAGAGTTTCTTGGAGAAGGATTTCCGCTCATAATCATAAGAGCCGTCGATCTTCGGAGGTGTCGTCTCGAAGGTCGAAAACTCGTCATTGAGCTCGTCTTGATAGTATATGACTTTCCTGTTATCCATTCCCCTGGTCTGCCGGTCCTTTCATTTCCGGGACACATCAAAAAAGCACAGACTCTCCTGCACTTGCATCCCCACGGAAAATTATAACTATATATATAAAAGCGTGTCAATTTGAAAGGACCAGACAATTACTGGGACATGACTGGTTTTCCGCATAAAAAAGCAGCGGCAAAGGGTAATTTCCTTTGCCGCCGCTGACAGATGATTCAAGAGTTACGTCACGTCCTCAAAAGGAACGCTGTCCGTAATCACGTCTTCTTCCTCGAAGAGGATGACGCTCATTTCCAAATCTTCATAATTCTCTAATCTTCCCATCTTTATCACCTCATTACTCATCATCCACCGTGTGTGTGATTGCATAGTAATAATCCGCTTCTTCGTTATAGTAATACAGCATGCTGACCAGGACCTTCAGTTCGTACGTCCTCGTCTCAGTCGTTTCTCTGCTGAGCACGCTATAACAGTAGGCCAGCGGAGAGTAAGATACGCTTCCGAGACAGGTATCTCCGTCGTAGATGGATACCTCAAAGAAACTGTCCACATCATGTCCCGCGATGCCGCTGACCGTTACGGTCGTAATACCACCGGAAGTAATGGAACGGAGTGTCTTATTACCGAGCTTAAATACGGCATTTTCGGGAACTCCCTTGAACTGCAGGTTCATGGTGATCTCGGATTTCAGGCTGAGGTTTGTTCTGTAGAATTCAATACCGTCTCCGATCATCACATCTCCGCTAAACTGATATTGGCTCAGTCTGCTCGCGTTTTGGACCGCGATCCATCTGTCTGTCTCCGGTAAGTACTCATCTGCGTACAGTTCGGTGTTATAGTTGAAGTATTTCTGCGCGGCAGCACCGTACTTCAGAAGGTACGGAACGATGCCCTGTTCTTTATTATATGTCGCAGGATGATCCAGAATATACTTCGCATATTCTCCTACAGAATACTCATATGTCTTTCCGGTGGCTTCTCCATCGATGATCTGTGCAGTGATCCGGGATGTCATCTCCTTGGCATTCACTTTACAAGTAAACATATAGCAGACCCTTCCGCCCAGATCCTTCGTCAAAGCCTTCTTCACAGAGACTTCCTGTGTGCTAACATCATCCCCGTCAAGACTGCTGACGGTAAACACCATCTTCGCGGTATTGCTTGCGGCCAGATCATCATCGAGGAACATATAGAAGTTCACGCCGATCGAGCCATCCAGACTCAGGGAATAACCGGCAAGATGTTCACCGAGGGTAAGATCGATCAGATCACCTAAAACCTTTACACGCGTTACATCTACGAGACATTCATTGTATGCATCTACCTTGTCCGCAGGAACGTGGCAAAGCGTTCCACCCGGTACATAGTAGCCCAGGTTATATCCGCCATATCCCGGCCATTCAAAAGCACTCGGATCCGCATAGCAGAAGATATCCTGCAAATAGTTACAGTACGAGAAAGTATCATATTCGACACTCGTCAGTGTGCTCGGGAACGTGATGGACTTAAGCGCGTTACAACTGCAAAATGCTTGATCTCCGATTTTTGTTACACCTTCAGGAATAGCAATTGAGGTCATCTCATCACAATCATTAAATGCCTGATAACCGATCGACGTCAGCGTTCCGTTTGTTTTCAGCGATTTAATTCCACTGCTATCGAAAGCATTATTCGGAATACTTGTGATCTTGGAAGGAAGCTCGACTTCTTCAAGGGCCTTACAGCCGGCAAACACATAAGTCCCTATGCTTTCCAGTGTTTCAGGAAGATCGATCGACGGGAGTACCGTACAAGCGCGAAATGCATTATCTCCAATCGATGTCAATTGACCCAGGAATGTGACTGATTCGAGTTTGTTACAACCGTTAAAGCAATCTTCAGGAATAACAGTGACTCCCTCCGGAATCACAATAGAAGTAATGCCCGTGTCCGAGAATACACCGTCTCCCAGTTCTTTCAGCGTGCTGGGCAGAGTAACCTTCTCAAGGTTCTGGCTTAGGAAGAAGGTATGATCTTCCAGTTTCGTAATTCCCTCAGGAATAGTGATCTCTTTCAGGTTGCTACACCAACCGAAAGCAGAAGGTCCGATCGACTTGATCGTACTGGGGAGATTAAACTCAGGAATTCTCTCGCAGGAATTGAAAGCAGAATCTCCGATAATCTCCACACCCTCTTCGATCGTGAGGGATTCAATACTGTAGCAATTGGAAAAAGCACATGTTCCCAGTGTTTTTACATTGCCCGGGATCGTAAGTGTCTTAAACTTGAAGCACTGCCAGAAACCACCGAATTTGATCTCCGTCACGGTGCTCGGGATCACTACCGACTCCGCCTTCTCACACTGCCGGAATGCATTTTCGCCGACGACCGTGATCCCTTCTTCGATCACGATACTTTTCACCTGATCCGTCAGGTGCGGATCAGAATATTCATCGCCCAGCTGGATGGCATACCATGGCGAATACGTCTCCTTGTTTCTCCATTCATAATCGTACATCGGACCTGTTCCGCTGATCCGGAGAACACCTTCCTCATCAAGCGTCCAGTATGCATTCGCACCGCACTGTCCGCTGTAGAGCACATCTCCGGAAGCGTTGACCTGCTGCCTCTGATAAACCGCAAAAACAGCAATCACAAAGATAAGGGAAAGCAGAATAATCCCAACCCTGTTCTTTCTCATAAGAACCCTCCTATTCGTTTGTCATCCCCAAATATACCAATACAGAAATCATTATAGCAGACAAACGCGGAGTTGTATCTAAAATATAAAATAAATAGGATCAGACCGCACCCCCGCAGCCTGATCCTATTCAAATGAAATAATCCCCAATGGATGATTTCTTTACTCTATGCGAAAAGCACTGAGGCTTTTCTTCTTCCGTCTCTTTCCGGACTTTACCAGATGACGTTGATCTCCTTGATCTTGTCGTCGGAAGATGTCTTTTCTTCCGTCTTTGCTTCTGCACTGTCTCTCTTCTTTATGAATCCCGGAGCGACCTGCGGGAAAAGCGCACAGGACAGTACGTCTTCTTCGGACTTAGCAAATTCGGCAACAGATTCACGAAGTGTCTCCATCTCGTTTGCGATGTTGTCCGCCGGACGGCACTCGATGACTGCTTCATCACCGATCGCCATCTTTCTGACCTCTTCATTTACCTTGCCCGGAAGACGTCCGTACTCACCGCGCAGGAGCATCTTCGACTCCTTCGGGAAAGTCTTATAACGTCCCATCAGGACATTCATAACGGCCTGCGATCCCACGATCTGGGATGTCGGTGTTACGAGCGGCGGATAACCGAAGTCTTCACGTACACGCGGCACCTCGGCGAGCACTTCCTCAAAGCGGCTCTCGGCACCGGCCTGCTTGAGCTGGTTGAGAAGGTTCGAGAGCATACCGCCCGGAACCTGGTAGATCAGAGTATTCGGATCGACACGGAGCACCTTCGGGTCGAGGATGCCCTGATCCTGAAGTTTCTGAGCCACACCCTTAAAGTGGGAAGCCGCCTTCGACAGCGAAGGCAGATCAAGCCCAGTATCTCTCGGCGTGCCCTTAAAGGCAGCAACCAGAGACTCTGTCGCCGGCTGGGATGTACCCGTTGCCAGCGGAGAAAGAGCTGTATCGATAATATCAACTCCTGCCAGCGCGGCTGCATAGTAAACCATCGCGCCGGTACCTGTCGTATCGTGTGTATGCAGGTGGACCGGAACATCGACCGCCTCTTTCAGTCTGCTGACCAGAGAGAAAGCCGTCGACGGCAGAAGCAGGTTCGCCATGTCCTTGATGCAGATGACATCCGCACCCATCTCGACCAGATCTTTCGCCTGCTTCACGAAATACTCTTCGTTATGCACCGGGCTCGTCGTGTAGCTCAGCGCCGCCTCGCATGTACCGCCGTACTTCTTCACGGCGCGCATCGGGCTCTCCATATTTCTTACATCATTCAGTGCGTCAAAAACGCGAACCACATTGATGCCGTTCTCGATCATTCTTCCGCAGAAGGACTCGACCACATCGTCCGCATAGTGACGGTATCCGAGAAGGTTCTGTGCGCGGAGGAGCATCTGAAGCGGAGTCTTCGGCATCGCTTTCTTCAGTGTGCGCAGTCTCTCCCACGGATCCTCGTCGAGGAATCTCATGCACGAGTCAAAAGTCGCGCCGCCCCAGCACTCGAGAGACCAGTAGCCCATGTTGTCGAGGATCTCGCACGCCGGCAGCATATCCTCGATGCGCATTCTCGTCGCCGCCTGCGACTGGTGTGCGTCACGAAGGATCGTATCGGTGATAAAGAGCTTTTTCTCCGGCATCTGAAGCATATTCTTTTCAGACATCTCCTGCATATTACTCCACCTCGAAAAGCACTTGTCCGGATGCAACTGTATCACCCTTGTTAACGAAGAGTGCTTTTACCACACCGGCCTTCGGGCTGTTGATATCGTTTTCCATCTTCATGGCCTCGAGAACGACGACCGCTTCACCGGCGTTAACGGAATCCCCGACATTCTTATTGACACGAAGGATCGTACCCGGCATCGGAGCATTAACACTGCCTGCACCGCCGGAAACCGGAGCAGATGCCTTCGGAGCCGGAGATGCGACCGCTTTGGAACCCTCGTCCGCGCCGGTCTTTGCGCCCTTCACAACTTCCTTGACAGGTGCTTTTGCAGCGGAAGCAGCGCCCTCGGCGAGAGCCTCCACTTCGATCTCATATGACTTACCATTTAAAGTGATTTTGTACTTGCTCATACCAATTCATCCTCCAACGAATATTTCTTATAGCTGATGTTGTTCTCGCGAACGTATTTCATAAGATCCGATTCACCGATCTCACGGAAAGAAACGACACGCATGTCACGGACGTCCGTTCCCGTCTCCTCGGCAATCGCGGCGACTGCCATCGCGACGATCTCTTCCTTAGTTAACTCTTCCATGTGTTACCTCCATCAGAGCGGGATGTTGCCGTGCTTCTTGTACGGACGGTCCTGCGACTTGGTCTCGAGGGAACGGAGCGCGGAAACGATCTTTTCCTTCGTCTCTTCCGGCAGGATGACTTCATCAACATAACCGCGGCTTGCAGCAACATACGGATTCATGAACTTGTCGTTATACTCTGCAACAAGCTCTTCTCTCTTGGCATCCTTATCCTCGGCAGCTTCGATTGCCTTTCGGCCGATGATGGCTACCGCACCGGAAGCACCCATAACAGCAATTTCTGCAATCGGCCATGCATAGACGACATCTGCGCCGAGGCCCTTGCTGTTCATGGCGATGTAAGCTCCGCCGTAGGCCTTACGCATAATGACCGTAACCTTCGGGACTGTCGCCTCGGCAAAAGCATACAGAAGCTTTGCACCGTGGCGGATAATACCGTTATGCTCCTGGTTACTGCCCGGCATGAAGGCCGGTACGTCAACGAGGGTTACGAGCGGGATATTGAAGCAGTCGCAGAAACGGATGAAACGCGCGCCTTTGTCGGATGCGTTGATCTCGAGGGATCCTGCGATGCAGTTAGACTGGTTGGCAACGATACCGACGGTCTTTCCATCGATACGTGCAAAGCCGACGACGATGTTCTTGGCAAAGTCTCTGGAAACTTCCATGAAGCTGTTTCTGTCAATAAATGTCGAGATGACATCTCTGACATCGTAGGCTGCCTTCGGGTTCGACGGAACGATCTCCGGGATCTGCCCGCAGGCATCTACGGAAACTCCTTCGACCTCATCCGTATAACCTTCATTATTGTTCGGAAGATATCCGATCAGACGTCTTACGCCGTTCAGGCACTCGAGGTCATCCGGGTAAACGAAGTGGGCAACACCGCTGACTGCGGAATGTACGCCCGCACCGCCGAGATTTCCGGCAGTGATCTCTTCACCGGTAACGGACTTAACGACCGCCGGTCCTGTAATGTACATCTGGGATGTTTCTTCGGTCATGAAGATGTAGTCGCAGATCGCCGGGGAATAGCATGCGCCGCCGGCACAGGGTCCCATGATGACCGAGATCTGCGGGATCACACCCGAAGCCATTGTATTTCTCAGGAAGATCTCGGCATAGCCGTTCAGGCTGTCGATGCCTTCCTCGATTCTCGCTCCGCCGCTGTCGTTCATGGAGACGAACGGTGCGCCGGCCTCCATTGCCTTATCCATCGCCAGGCAGATCTTCTCAGCGTGTGCCGCACCGAGCGAGCCGCCGCCGACTGTGAAGTCCTGGGAGGATGCGTACACGAGTCTGCCGTGTACATATCCGTAACCGGTCACGACACCGTCGCCCGGTTTCTTCTTCTTATCCATTCCGAAATCTGTCGCTCCGGAAGTCATGAGGGTATTGAGTTCGACGAATGTATCATCATCGAAAAGCGCCTGCATTCTTTCTCTTGCGGTCAGCTTGCCGCGGGAGTGCTGCTTCTCGATACCGGCCTCGCCGCCGGCCATCTCCGCGCCCTGTCTTCTTGTTTTAAGATCACTTATAGAGTCGACCCATTTGCCGTCCATATAAAAGACCACCTTTCTGATATCACTGGGTACCGGCAGGCATAACTTGCCCTTCCCGATACACAATTACTATGATATCAGAAATGCTTTGAAAGTCAAACTATTCTATTATCAAACTTATTTGTTGTCTTTAATATCCGGTTTATTCATCCCCGTTAATAAGCTTGACGACCGCCATTATGCCGAATACTGCTGCCAAAATGAAAAAAATCTTACTCATGCCACCTAAAAAACCACTCATATGCTATACAGCCTCTTTAAACAGAATTCCCCTTGCTCTGCCGTCATTATATCACCTTGCGATGCCAAAATCAGTCGGATGCTTTCTTCTCCGCTTCCTGCATGATCGCTTCCACATCCGCACCGTAAATATCCAGTCCCACGGCAGAGATCATCTTCACTTCCTTAATACCGTAAAAGTTCTCGGCCAGTGCTTTTACATAACCGAAACCGAACTCATACGGAACCAGCGCACCGCCGGCCGTCGTGACGTAGTACAGTTTCTCCGCCTTACAAAGCGGGATCGGCAGACCCTCATCCGAATAATCGAACGTCGTGCCCATCGCATTGATCTGCTCGAAGTACTGCTTGAGCGAAGCCGGGAACGACAGGTCCCAGTACGGTGCCGCGACTACGATCGTATCCGCGGACTTAAACTGCATCGCCAGATCGAAGATCGGATCATCCCACTTTTTCGCCGCGATCAGGGCATCCCTCTTCTGCAGGAACGCCTCATCCGCAACCGGGAAGTCGATCTCGGAAAGCACCACTTCCGTCACATCCCCGTCCAGTTCTTTTAAAAGCGCATCCGTCAGGCGCTTCGTGCGCGAATCCGTTCTCACACATGCATTGATCAGCAAAATCATAGGCGTCTCCTTCCGATGTCATCGACACTCTCATCCGGCATTCTGTCTTCGTCGGTTTTCCGCCGGACACTTCATTCACTTCTTCTATTGTACGTGAAAACTCCTGAAAATGGATATCTCTGCAGGACAAAAAAGCGAAGGCCCGGAGGGGGTGGTTCCGGGCTTTCTGGGGTTAAGGGTATATTATGATTTCTCGAAGGTTTCTTTTTCCTTTCCTTCACTTACAGAGTTTAGCGGTAGAAAGTTAAAACATCGCCAATTAAAGTTAAAGAAAAGGTTAAGTTGTACGGGTCAAAAGTTATGCCGCCGGAAAGTATTCTTCGCGTGGTGGCACCGGATAGTTCTTTTCGGGCAGTTTAGTACCACCCATGTAGTGGCCCGGTAGTACTAACCAGTGTTTTTCGGGCAAAATAGTACCACCCTAGCGACAGTCAGATGGTACTAAACAGTGCTTTTCAAGAAGTTTAGTACCACCACTTCAAATATGCAGTGGTACTAAACCGCCCAATTCAGATAGTTCAGTCCCACTTTGCCATCATTCCTGTAGGACTAACCGACATATTTTTATTGTTTTAGTCCCACCCAACCGTTTAATTAGTAGTACTAAACCTCGCATCTTCTACCATTTAATACCACTTCACTCTTAATGCAGTGGTACTAAATCACCTCAAATAGAAAAACCCGGGATGGCACCGGGTATTCTACTAGGAAATTGGGTTAGGGGGTATATGAAATCATTTGCTTTACGAGTTCATTATGACCCACCAACCTTAAGCGAACTTTAAAGTTTGGATTTTTATCGAAAAGCACCCGCTCCTGAAAGAAGCCACGGAACTTATTCTCGATTCCTGCCGCTCACTCCGGTCTCGCGCACTGAATCATCGGATCATCGAGAAGCTGAATACGGATCTCCGGTACATCGATCCCGAGGCGGATCAGGTTCTCACGTGCGCTGTTCAAAAAAGCCTCAGCGTTCTCCGATGTGATCGGAAGTTCGCAGCGTACTGTCTCAGAAGATCCGGGAGTCAGCCCCAGCTCCGCAAGGATCTCCCCGAACGGCTTATCTTTCTTCAGCGCGAGAAGCACACTGTTCAGCTGGAGGTATCCGTAGACCATCACGGACATGAGTTCCTCCGTGCCCCAGATGCGTGAGTAATACTCCTCGAAGCTCTCGCCCTCCGGAACCGGAGACGGCATATTATCCACCGCCGCCTGGAGCATCGTATGAAGTTCTCCGATGCGCTTATCCTCCCCGATAAAACGGTAGTAGCCGACCGCAAATTCATTGACAAACATCTCTTCCATGAGAGGCGAAAGCTGCTTGCCACATGCTTCTACCACGCAGTGTCCCATCTCGTGAACCAGGTTGTACCAGTGGAAATACAAGTCAAACTTATACTGGATGCTCTCCTGTCCCAGCAGCATCGCATAGCCCATCTTCTGTTCTTCGGATCCGGTCTCAAACTTACCGGACATAATCGTGTAACTCATAGTTTTTCCTTTCTATCTTTCCGATCCAGGATCCCCGGCATCTGCCAGATCCTTGTTGCTCTTATGAATACCGCTACCATCACGACATAAAATGTCACGAGGTAGAACGGGAATACACGCATCCCGAGTGCCTGCCCGAGGAGTCCGCAGACCACTGGACCGACCAGGATCGCAAAACTCGATACCGCCATCTGTGTGCCGATGATCGCAGGCGATCT
>CAMYWO010000033.1:0-23064 GCA_947302815.1 uncultured Clostridia bacterium
CGGATAGAATTCTTCGATATTCTCGATCTTTTCACCGACGCAGATGTACTTGATCGGCTTTCCTGTCATCTTACGGATAGACAGGGCAGCACCGCCTCTGGCGTCACCATCGAGCTTGGTCATAATGAAACCGTCAAGACCGATACGGTCTTCGAAGCTCTGAGCTACGGCAACAGCTTCCTGACCGATCATGGCATCGACAACGAGAAGCTTCTCATGAGGTTTTACATAATCACCGATCTTGATGAGCTCGTCCATGAGTTCTTCATCTACGGTCATACGGCCGGCGGTATCGACGATCAGTGTGTCGCAGAGCAGGTACTTCGCACGTGCGATACCTTCTTTGGCGATCACGATCGGATCTTTCTCTTCAGGCATAATGAACGAAGGAACATCTACCTTCTGGGCGAGCACTTCCAACTGCTTGGCAGCAGCCGGTCTGTGTACGTCAAGAGAAAGAAGCAGCGGACGCTTATTGTTCTTCTTAAGGATATTCGCAAGTTTTGCAGCGGTCGTTGTTTTACCGGCACCCTGAAGACCATAGAGCATGATCACCGTAAAGCCGGAAGGAGAAACCGCAAGCTTGCTGGAAGTCTCACCGAGAAGTTCGATCAGTGACTCATGAACGATCTTAACGATCTGCTGTCCCGGTGTCAGGCTCTTCATAACATCCGCGCCCTTACACTTCTCAGACATATCTGCGACAAACTCCTTAACTACCGAGTAGTTAACGTCCGCCTCGAGGAGAGCCATACGGATCTCCTTCATCATCGCCTTAATATCCGCTTCGGTTACGCGAGCACTTCCGCGCATCTTCGCGGTGATATTCTGAAGTTTTGAAGATAAACTTTCAAACATGTTTCTTTCCTTTATAACTCTTCAACCAGAGTCGCAAGCAATTCCTTCGCCAGCTCCTCATTATGTTCCTCCAATGCGTTAAAAGCACTGTTGATCGTCCTTTTCTGCTGTGTAAAACGCTCTACGAGTCTTAACTTCTCTTCGTATTCCTTCAGGGAATCCGTTCCGCGATGGATCGCATCATGCGCCGCCTGTCTGGAAATCCCTAGATCTTCAGCGATCTCCGCCAGCGACATATCCTCCTGGAAACGAAGTTCAAGGATCTCTCTGGTGCGTTCAGTCAGCAACTGCCCGTAAAAATCAAGCAACATGCATACTTCCAAGCTGTCCATAGAGGTACCCTCCTTCACACGTCTGCTAATGTTAACAGACATGGATGGCGGTGTCAAGTCTTTTTACTTGTCAGTTTGAAATTATTGCGGCAGAAGCGAATCAACAAAGATCTCAGGGTCAAAATCGACGAGATCCTCCACGCTTTCACCGAGGCCGGCAAGGAAGATCGGTGCTTTTGTAGAATGGGCAACCGCGATAGCGACACCACCCTTGGCACTTCCGTCAAGTTTCGTAATACCAATACCGGAAATCTTAACAGCTTTGCTGAATACTTCCGCCTGGATAACGGCATTCTGGCCGGTCGTCGCATCGATGATCAGAAGCGCCTGGGTATTGGCTGACGGGGCTTCTCTCTCGATAACACGGCAGATCTTGCTGAGCTCATCCATCAGGTTCTGCTTATTGTGAAGTCTTCCGGCCGTATCAATAATAAGGACATCCGCACGCTTGGCGATCGCAGAGTGGACCGCATCATAGCATACAGCAGCCGGATCGGAACCTTCCTCATGGGAAATAACATGTGTATCTGTCATATCACCCCAGGCCGTAAGCTGTTCGATTGCTGCCGCACGGAAAGTATCAGCAGCGGCGAGCATGACCTTCTTGCCCAGATTCTTATATCGCAGGCAGAGTTTTCCGGCAGTAGTCGTCTTACCTGTACCATTTACGCCGACCATCAGGATAATATTCAGATTGTTATCTTCAATATTGAGAGTTCTCTTCTCGCCGAGGATATCAAGCATCTTCGTGCGGACTACACGTACGACGGCATCCTTACTGTCATCGCCGGTCTTCTTGATCGAATCTCTGACTTCGTCCATGATCTCAAGACTTGCGCCGACACCACAGTCCGCCTGTACAAGAAGAGCCTCGAGATCATCGATCATGTCTTCATCAAAACGTCCCATGGAAGCAGAAATCTTGGTAATTCCCTCAGATACGAAGTTTCTGGTCTTCTGCAGTCCCTTTTTAAATATATCAAACAGTCCCATATGGTTCTCCTTGTTCTATCGTTAACAGATTTCATTATACCATTTGATACTTCTGAAATCAGAGAATTACTTTATGTTTCGCTCAGACGCATCGACAGGATCTTGGATATACCTCTCTCCTGCATCGTTACACCATACATACGGTCACAGGCTTCCATAGTACCCTTTCTATGTGTAACCAGGATAAACTGGGACTTCACACAGTAACGGCGTACGAAGTCGGTAAAGCGGTTTACGTTCGCATCATCAAGTGCCGCCTCGACCTCGTCCAGCACGCAGAACGGCGACGGACGGAGCTGCAGGATAGCAAACAGAAGCGCGATTGCCGTCAGGCATCGCTCACCACCGGACAGAAGAGACAGGCTCTGCAGTTTCTTTCCCGGTGGCTGGGCCTTGATATCGATACCGCAGTTCAGGACATCTTCCTCGTTTTCGAGAAGGATCTCCGCTGTACCGCCGTTGAAAAGATCGGCAAATACAGTCTTAAAGTTCTCATTAATCTGTGTGAAGTGATCCATGAACTGCTGTTTCATCTCACGGATCAAGTCTTCGATAACTTTAGTCAGATCAGCCTTGGCTTTCTCAATATCGTCTCTCTGAGCACACATAAACTCATAGCGCTCATTGATCTTCTGGTATTCTTCGACCGCATTTACATTTACGGCACCGATTTCCTTGATCTGTCCGCGAAGTTCATTTATGCGCTTCTGCATCGCACTGAGATTCTCGATCTCCATTCTGAATTCAGTAGCATTATCGTAAGTAAGCTCGTGATTCTCCCAGAGCCGGTTCTTGCAGTCATCGACCTCAAGTTCATAACGCTCCAGCTTGGATTCGAGCTTTGTCTGTTCGCTCTGGAGAGCACTCAGTTTCTGCGTCGCCGCAGTAACATTATCGATAAATCCGGTAAGACGGCCTTCAAGTTCTTCTTTTTCCCTGAGGATCGCACGGATCTTCTGTTCAAACTTCTCGTCTTCCTCTTTCAAGCCTTCTTTAAATGCCGCCTGCTCCTCAAAATCCTTCTTTATCTTCTCGACATCAGCCTTTGCCTGCTCGCATTCCTGCTTAAGACGCTCGCTGTCTTCTTTCTTCTTTGTCTTATCATTCTCGAACATGGCGATCTTTTCGGTCGTAGCAGAGATCGAGCCGTTCACGCCCTCGATACGGACACGGAGATCACTGATCTGTCCTCTCATCTTCTCCAGATCGATCTGCTCCTGCTCGACCTTCTCAGAGGAACTGCTGACCTTTTCCTTAAGATCTGCGATTTCATCTTCTCTTTCAGTAATAACAAGCTTGGCTTCCTCGAGATCTTTCGACGAAGTCAGTTTCGCTGCAGAGATCGTCTCGAGTTCTTTTTCAACGGAAGAAATACGTTCGAGTGCTTTTTTATAATCGTCATCTGCCGTTTTAAAAGCACTTTCACAACGGATCTGGTCAAGCGATGCTGCCTGAAGTTTCTCCTCCATCGCCATCTGCTCACGTGCTACATCCTTGATCTCCTGCGCGAACTCCTGACGCTGCGCCTCGATCTTGGCAATCTCGCGGTTTACCGTACCCTTCTTCTTACGCATCTCTTCAAGTTCACGGGCACGTCCGAGAAGATTGGCGGCTTTCTTATTGATACTACCACCGGTAAGGGATCCGCCCGGATTCACAACGTCACCGGCCAGAGAAACTACACGATACATGTATTTCGCAGCCTTCGCCATCGCGATACCGTTATCCAGTTCATCAACAACGACGATCCTGCCTAGAAGGTTATCGATAATGTCACGGAGCTCCGGTCTGGTCTCGACAAGTTCAGATGCCAGGCCGATATATCCTCTCGAACGCTTCGCATCACGGAGAAAATTCTCTTCGAGAAGTCTCGGCCGGATAGAATCGATCGGCAGGAACGTAACACGGCCTAAGTGATTCTGCTTGAGGTGATCGATCAGCATCGAAGCATCTCTGTCATTTTGAGTAACGACATTATGCACGGCATTGCCAAGTGCGATCTCGATTGCTGTCTCATATTCTTTATCGACTTTTACGAGTTCACCGAGTATACCGATGACTTTACTACTTAATCCCGGATCCTTATCCGTGCTCGAAAGAAGTCTTCTTACCGACTCCTGATAACCCTCACGGCTCTTCTCGAGATTTTCAAGGGTCTTGATGCTGAAGTCAATATTTGAAAGAAGACGCTGCTTACCTTCAAGGTCAGAAGCCATTTCGTCATCTTTCTTCCGCATCTCGGCGAGTTCGATCTGTTTGTCGGAAACCTGCGTAGCAAGTTCCGCCGCCTCTTTCAGGACTCGTTTCAAGTCCTCATCGAGCTGGTTTCTTCTTGTCTGAGCTTCATCACGTTCAGAAACCATGATCATACGGTCTTCAGAAAGCGACTTAATACGAGCATCCTTGACCATCATATCACCGGACAGATTGGAGACCATCTCACGGGTATCAAAGAGTTCTTCTGTAAGGATATCGATCTTTCTGCGGAACTCCGACTGTTTCGCCTGATTTCCGGCCATTTTCTCCATCAAAGCTTTGTGCGACTGTTCTACCGCCTCAAGTTCGTGGGAGAGGTTGTCTCTGTCCAGATTCATCTTTTTGATCTGTTCATTAGACTCAGCGATTTCTTTATCCAGGCGCTCGATTTCCGCCGCCTGCTCATCATCGGATCCCTCTGCTGACTTGATGCGAAGCAGCAGCTGGTCATGACGCTCTTTAAGAAGAAGCATCTGACCGTTGATCTCATGGATCTTTTCCGTAATATCGGATCTTTCCTGACGCGTATTCTCGATATCTTCTTCGAGCTGAGCAGATCTTTCGGTCAGTTCCCTATTCTCGGAACGGATCTTCAGGACCAGGTTCTCCTGATCTTCGATGGCTTTCTTCAGAGAAGCCCTTTCCTCGGCGCTTCCGTCAAGATACACCTTATTACGGTCGATCATATGGAGGATCACCGCAATATCGTCTTTTTTCCATTCATCATAGAGAAGATGGTATTTCTTCGCCTTTTCCGCCTGCTCGGATAGCGGACCGATCTGATTTTTCAGCTCATCTAAGATGTCA
Organism: uncultured Clostridia bacterium; assembly: GCA_947302815.1. Classification (GTDB taxonomy): domain Bacteria; phylum Bacillota; class Clostridia; order Saccharofermentanales; family Saccharofermentanaceae; genus Scatonaster. The sequence continues at coordinate 5,247 of CAMYWO010000033.1, forward strand.
TTGATACGGACGAGATTCTGCTCCGCAGAGTTTAGTTTTCTCTCCGCTTCTTCTTTTCTGGTCTTAAATTTTACGATACCGGAAGCTTCTTCAAGGACTTTACGTCTGTCTTCCGATTTTGTGGAAAGAATATCATCGACTCGGCCCTGACCGATGATCGAATAACCGTCCTTACCGAGACCCGTATCCATAAACAGCTGAAGGATATCCTTCATTCGGCAGTTTACGTGGTTGATCTGATACTCACTTTCGCCGGAGCGGTAGAGTCTTCTTGTGATCTGGACCTCATAATACTCGATCGGAAGCTTACCGTCAGAGTTGTCGATCGTCATAGAAACTTCGGCGAAGTTCATCGCGCGTCGGCTCTGCGTTCCGTTGAAGATAACATCTTCCATCTTCGATCCACGCAGTGTCTTGACACTCTGCTCACCGAGAACCCAGCGGATCGCATCGGTAACATTACTCTTACCGCTGCCGTTTGGGCCGACGATAGCCGTCATTCCCTTGTCAAACTCAATAAGAGTATACTCAGGGAACGATTTAAAACCTTGAATTTCAAGCTTTTTAAGATGCATGGACCGTCTCGTTTCTTATAAATCAGAGGTATATTATATCATAACAGAAGCCATCCGCGTAAAACTCAGTTCTTCCACAGTTCCAGCGCCAGTCTCGACGCCTCCTGTTCCGCCTGTTTCTTGCTTCTGCCCTTCGCCCTGACGATCTCCTGTCCGTCGATCAGGACGGCAACCTCAAATGTACGGTCATGAACGGGTCCGTCTTCGTTTACCACATTGAAAAGCACCTGATGTGTCTCATGCCTGATCTGTGCTTTTTCCAGAAGACGGCTCTTATAATCAAATATCAGATCACCCTTCAGAGCCTGATCTATATACGGTTTCAGCGTGGAAAGCACTACTGTCTTTGCCGATTCGAACCCGCCATCCAGATAGATCGCCGCAAAAAGAGACTCCATCGTGTCCGCAAGCGTCGATATCTTCTCCCGGCCGCCGGTTCCTTCTTCACCTTTTCCCAGGAAAAGCAGCGAACCGACCTCAAGTTTCTCGGCTTCCTTGGCCAAAGTCTTTTCGCAGACAACAAGTGCCCTGGTCTTGGAAAGTTTTCCTTCATCCCAGTCGGCTTTGCTCTTATACATTTCCTCACCGACGATAAAGTCTAATATCGCATCACCTAAGAACTCCAGACGCTGATTAGATACCACACCTTCGCGTCTATGCTCGTACGCATAGGTGGAGTGTGTAAGCGCAAGAAGCAGATACTCCTTATCCGTAAAGGTATAGGAGATCTTCTCCTCAAGTTTCTGATGTTCAGGCAAATACTTTCTTTCCATACCACGTTCCCACAAAACTAGTATTAACAGTATAACAAAATAAGAAAGGACTGTCTCACCGAAATGAAACAGTCCCGTTTACTTTTAGCTGAAAGACTAATTACATCTTGCTCTTGATGAACTCAACCGCATCACCAACAGTCTTGATGCGCTCTGCTTCCTCATCCGGAATGGAGATATTGAATTCCTGCTCCATAGCCATAACGAGTTCTACCATATCGAGAGAATCTGCATTCAGATCATCTACGAAGAGAGAATCCATCTGTACGCTATCTTCAGATATATTGAGCTGATCTACAAGAATAGACTTTACGCTTTCAAAAACATTATCAGATGACATATTAAAACCTCCTGTCAAAACGTCAAACGCAATCTTCATATATGTTTTTATCCGAAGAATAATGAAATGTCAATACGCAAAACATATAAAAAACGTAAATATTTTGAAAATCAAACCATTATTTATCTTCTTTGAAGTAATCCAGATTTTTTAAGATGTAATCCATACCTGAGATAATGGTCATAATCACGCAGATAATCAGCAGAATATTGCCTACGAGCTGGACGTTATCCGTGATATCCACGATACTTCTGGAACTGTCTGCCGCATGGAAGATCTTGATCAGGATCGTCTCGAACATCAGGTAAGAGATGGCTACCATCTGTGTCACAGTCTTGATCTTGCCAATCATCTTCGCCGCAAGAACGACACCCTTGGAGCTGGCCAGCATACGCATACCGGTTACTGCGAACTCACGTACAACGATAATACATACCCAAACTGCGGAGATACGGTTCAGATCAACAAAAGCGATCAGCACGGAGATGACCAGCATCTTATCCGCCAGAGAATCCAGGAATTTACCGAGATTCGTGATCAAATTGTACTTTCTGGCGATCTTTCCATCCGCAAGATCAGTGAGAGAGGCAATTACAAAAAGGATCGCAGCTACGATCATACCGTTCTCACAGACGAAATTGTTCCATCCTTCCGGCGCAAAAGAACCGATATGGATAGGAAGCATAAATAATAGAATAAAAGGTACCAGTATAATTCTGGCCAATGAAAGCTTATTTGGCAGATTCATCTTCTGTAACTCCTGTCAGATCATAAGGCGTACACTCCAGTATCTTTACAGATACAGTATCTCCGCACTCAAGCGGACGGTTCGTCGAAGCCACATAGATCAGAGGATCTACTTCCGGTGCTTCTCCGTACGAGCGCCCCAAGTAGAATATACCATCTTGGGAAGTAGAATCAATAGTGACTTTATAGGTTTTTCCTACTCTCGCCTCGTTATAAGAAAGAGAGATCAGCTGCTGAAGTTCCATAACCTTCTCATAGCGGCGCCTGGAGACATCAGATCTGACACGCGGATGCATCTTATATCCCAGAGTATTCTCTTCAGGTGAATAGATGAAGCATCCGAGGCACTGGAAACGCCAGATAGAAAGGTTTTTCAGAAGGTTCTCGAAATGCTCCTTCTTCTCTCCCGGGAAACCTACCATAACGGTAGAACGGATCACGATATCCGGAATCTTCTTTCTTAATCTGTCGAGAGTCTTGGTAATAGACGCTACAGTATCTTTCCTTCTCATTTTCTTCAGAATCTCATCATCACCATGCTGAACAGGAATATCGAGATAATGCAGCACTTTCTTATTCTTCGCGATCTCATCGATCAAAGCATCGTCAATTCCGTCAATATACGCGTACATAATACGGATCGCTTCGATCCCCTTGATCTTCGAGATCTTACGGAGAAGCTCCGGAAGAACTTTCTTACCATAGAGATCTTTACCATAGCTTGTAGTATCCTGTGCAGCAAGGATGATCTCCTTATAACCGGAAGATGCAAGCACTTGGGCTTCTTCAAGAATATCTTCCATCGGACGGGATATATATTTACCGCGAATTCCCGGAATAGCGCAAAATGCACATCCATTCGAGCATCCTTCCGCGATCTTCAGCCAGGCATACGCTTTCGTAGCAACAGTACGTTCGCGCTGCATATGGGCAAGACTTCCGGGTTTACCGATATAATCCTTCCAGCCGAAAGCTTCGTTCTGAAAGAGTTTACCGATAACTTCGGAAATATCCTGATAATGAGATGTACCGAGAACCGCATCCACTTCCGGGAGGCTCTTCTTTATCTCGTCAGGGTAACGCTGGGTAAGACAGCCCGTAGCAACTATATACTTGAGTTTCTTTCTCGGTCCCTTCAGGCGGGCAACATCGAGAATCGTATCGATTGCTTCTTTCTTCGCGCTCTCGATAAAACCGCAGGTGTTGATAATGACAGCTTCTGCCTGAGATATGTCCTCAACCATTTCATAGCCGTCGTTCTTCAGAATTGCAGTCATGCACTCGGCATCTACAAGATTCTTGGAGCATCCGAGCGTGATAATAGATATCTTATGATTCTTATTCATATACACCTGCCCAAACAATTGATACAGGTTATTCTACATCATCCAGGATTTTTCGGAAAGATGCCAGTGCCAGCGACGCCGGATATCCACGACTTTCAAGATATCGGATCGCCTTGGCCAGCTCCTTCTTCACTTCTTGGGGATCAGTTGAAAAGCTCTGTGGCGGATAACGGTCGGAAATCACATCAAGGATCGTGTTTTCATCGGCATATTCATCATCCGAAAGCACTTCTCTGATAATATCTTCTGAAATACCGGCTTCTTCCAGACGCGCCTGAAGTTTGATCCTTCCTTCCGCCTTAGCTCCTGAACGGGAACGAAGAATTTTCCGAGCATATCTTCTGTCATCGACATACTTATCTTCAATCAGCTGATCGATGACTTCCTCGATAACTTCAGAATCGTAGCCCTTCTCCGAGAGAAAATCACGGATCTTCCCCGAAGAAGAAACGGCGATGCCGATATGAGCGATCGCCTTATTTCTTGCTTCACTGTATTGTAAATCGTGATCCATAAAAATCAGATATCAATGCCGAGGAACTCTTCCTCATCATCCTCTGCTGCATCAGCGGAAACAGCCTCTTCAGCGACTTCCTTGCCCGCAAGCAGACTTCTGATCTTCTCTTCGATCTCATCTCTGACTTCCGGATGCTCTTTCAGATATGTCTTGGCGTTATCCTTACCCTGGCCGATCTTCTGACCGTTATAAGCGAACCAGGAACCGCTCTTCTCCATAATATCCTTATCTACAGCCAGATCGATGATGCAGCCTTCTCTGGAGATACCTTCACCGTACATGATATCGAATTCAGCTTCACGGAATGGCGGAGCTACCTTATTCTTAACTACCTTAACACGTGTATGGTTACCGATCACCTCGCCGCCATTACGCAGGGACTCCACACGACGTACATCCAGACGTACAGAGGAATAGAACTTCAGAGCACGTCCGCCAGGAGTTGTCTCCGGATTACCGAACATGACACCGACCTTCTCACGAAGCTGGTTAATGAAGATACAAACTGTGCTTGACTTACTGATGATACCTGCAAGTTTACGGAGAGCCTGGGACATCAGTCTGGCCTGAAGACCAACGTGGGAATCACCCATCTCACCATCGATCTCCGCCTTCGGAACGAGTGCAGCAACAGAGTCAATAACAACTACATCTACCGCACCGCTTCGAACGAGCGCCTCGGTGATCTCTAATGCCTGTTCACCTGTATCCGGCTGGGAAACGATAAGTTCATCAATATTTACACCGATCTTCGCAGCATATACCGGATCAAGCGCATGCTCGGCATCGATAAATGCAGCCGTACCCCCCTGCTTCTGGGATTCAGCAACAACATGAAGTGCAACGGTGGTCTTACCGGAAGACTCAGGTCCGTAGATCTCAATAATTCTTCCCTTCGGAAGTCCTCCAACACCAAGAGCAAGATCGAGTGTCAGCGCACCGGTCGGAACAACATCAACGACCATACCTGTCTGCTCACCAAGACGCATAACTGCGCCCTTGCCAAACTGTTTCTCTATCTGCATAAGAGCAGCATCTAATGCCTTTGCTCTCTCACTGTCAACTTTCTTAGAAACATCCTGTGTGGATTTATTCGAATCTTTCTTCGCCATACGTTCCTCCTTACCGAACATTCGTTCCTACGTCATTATCTTAACAATACAATATCACAACGTCAATAGTATTTCAGAACATTTTTTCGACAAAAACCGACAATGGTCGTTCTTTTCGTCATTCCTGATCTACTTTATCAGTTTGCCGCCTTTTTCCTTCTGAAAAAACGGCTGAGATAACGGTTATATGCTGTCTGGAGTTCTTCCATACGGAGCGCGAATGCCATACCGAAATAGATCACGAAAGCGATAAGGCATCTGCCGCCGAACCATGCAAACTGCATGACCTTTCTTGTCGGATCATACGGAAGCAGGTTGATCAGATAAAGGCCGAGCAGCAAACTTCCCAGACAGATCACCGATTTGATCAGGAAAGCACGCATTCTTCTCGGCGCCAGTTTCTTGTTTCTGGAGTAGACCAGAGCAAGAAGGATCATTCTAACCAGACAGGATGTCGAATAAGAGATCGTCAGACACATCGCCCCACAACCGAGATTCACAAGAATGAAGCACATTCCGAAGTTAACGATCATGGATACAATACCGGCAAACAGCGGGAACTTTGTCTGTCCGATGGCGTAGAACGCCTGATTCAGAATAAAGATGACAGACTGGAATACGATCGCAGCACAGTAACCGGTCAGGAAGAGTGCTGCCATTTCGGCATTCTTGTCCGTAAAGTTTGCCGACCACTGAAGAAGTGTCTTTACCAGATCCAGAGGCATGATCAGGAAAATACCCGCGCACGGGATCGTCAGGAAAAGTGCATTCTTAATACTTGTAGAAAGAAGCTGGCTGGATTCCTTATAGCTCTTATTCGCGTAATGGGATGCCAGAGACGGAAGCATAACGTTTCCGATACCGACAGCAAAAATACCATAAGGAAGCTGCCAGAGTGTGGATGCGCTGTTCAACGCATAAAGCGGACCATCACCGAATCTTGTAGCAAAAGAGTTCAGAAGCAGCATATTGACCTGAACGATGGATGCCGAGATCAGGATCGGAACCGCGAGCTTAAAGAGGTTTCTGAACTCCGGATTTTTTGTGTCCAGAGACGGACGGAAATGAACCATCTCTCTTCTTCCCATGTATAACTGGAAAACGAAATATATCATGGCCGCAGCCATAACACCGATACCCGTAAGGTAGAGAGATTCTTCATTAGAAGCACCGAGAAGTCCGATAGCCAGGAGCACACAGACATTATAGATCGGCGGACCGAAAGCCGTAGAACCGAACTTCTTATAAGCATTCAGAACACCGATACAGAGTGCCGCAAGCATCATAAAGAAGATCTGCGGATAAAGCGTTCGCGCCATATTACCGGCAAGACGGATAACATCTTCACTCTTGCCCTGGTTAAAGACCTTATAAAGAACGTTAGAAAGGACTTCACAGACAACGACAAAAGTCAGAACGAAAAGGCTCATCCACGTGATAAAGATGCTTACACCTTTCCAGGCTTTCTTCGTATTCTTCTGTTCAATCGCCTTTGAAAGCGTAGGTGTGATCGCAGACTGGATCGAACCGCCGACCAGAAGCGCAAATACAAAATCAGGGATCAGGAACGCGGCAATGAAGGCATCACGGTAGTTCTCGGAGAAAACGTGTCCGATAATTACGGTACGCAAGAAGCCTGATCCCTTGGAAAGGAGCAGGCCGATGATCATGATGATCGTTGAAAATGTAATACTCTTTGCTGCCTTCGCGGGTTTCTTCTCCACGCGGCGCTTCATCTCATTTGTGCTCATGAAAGTCTCATTCTAATCAGGTTAAAAGCATGCAGAACAGCAACGTGACGTACACGGCTGCGGTTACCGCTCAAGTGAACTTCAATAACCTCTGTACCATTCTCATCAGAAATAGCAAGATATACGAGGCCGACCGGCTTTGCAACGCTTTCACCTGTCGGTCCGGCAATACCGGTGATTGAAATCGCGATATCCGTACCGAGAAGCTTTCTTGCACCCTCAGCCATTTCCTGTGCACATTCGCGGCTTACCGCTCCGAGGTTATCGAGAATATCATTGGAAACACCCAAAAGATTATTCTTAACCTTGTTGCCGTAGGAAACGACAGATCCCATAAATACCTGGGATGCACCGGGGATATCTACGAATTCGGAAGAGACCATGCCGGCAGTGCAGCTCTCTGCAAAGCAGACTGTCTTACCCTTTTCGAGAAGAAGATCATAAGCGACCTGCTTGAGCGGACGCTCACCGATCTCGTAGATGCACTGACCAAAGCGTTCTTTCATGATATCAAGGATCGGTGTGATCAGATCCTTCTCTTCCTCGTCTTTTCCGATACGCTGAGTAACACGGAACATGCACTCGCCTTCCGCGGCATACGGAGCAATCGTCGGATTTGTCTGGGCATCGATCAGATCGGAAATACGTTCTGCTGCAGCAGATTCACCGATACCGAAAAGATGAACAAACTTAGTTACGAACTTATAGTCACTCATCTGCTCAAGAACCGGACGTACTTCATTAGTAAACATCAGCGACATTTCAGACGGCGGACCCGGGAGCAGTACGAACTGAACAACACGATCCGGTTCCTCATCTGTCGGACAGGAATAACCGAAAATCGCACCCGGCGCAGTTCCGTTATTGTTCTTCAGAATAGTTGCGCCTTCAGGAAGCATCGCCTGTTTTCTGTTATTTTTCGGCATATTTCTGCAAAGACGGCGGAAATAATCGGACATGTTCTGGAAGCTCTCTTCGTCGAAAACAAGTTCTTTTCCCGCAACCTCAGCGGCAACACCCATGGTGATATCATCCGTTGTCGGTCCGAGACCGCCTGTCAGAATAACCAGGTCGGCACGTGAAGCACTTTCCTTGATCTGATCAGCAAGTCTGTCATGATTATCACCGACTACGATCTGACGGTAGGAAGCAATTCCGAGAGATACCAGTTCTTTTGCAAGAAAGCAGGAATTGGTATTCAGGGTATGACCCATCAGTAACTCAGTACCTACACAAATGATCTCTGCAGATTGAATGCTCATATTATTTATTTCCTTTCTCGATCTTAGTGAAAGCCTCAAGGGTGTTCTGGAGAAGCATCGTAATGGTCATCGGACCAACACCGCCCGGAACAGGAGTAATGGCAGAAGCAATATCGACGACATCGTCAAAATCAACGTCGCCTCTAACTTTACCATCTTCACAGCGGTTGATTCCGACATCGATAATGACAGCGCCCTCTTTAACGAAATCCTTAGTAACGAAACCCTGCTTACCGATAGCTACGATCAGGATATCCGCCTGCTTGCAGATCTCCTTGATATTCTGTGTTCTGGAGTGGACCACAGTAACTGTAGCGTTCTCGTGAAGCATCAGAGATGCAACCGGCTTACCGACGATGTTACTTCTTCCGATAACGACACAGTTCTTACCGGAGATGTCTACATTCGCATATTTCAGAAGCTCGATACAGCCCTTCGGTGTACAGGATACAAGACAATCCCTGCCGATGCTTAAAAGTCCCTTATTTACAGGATGGAAGCCGTCAACGTCTTTTTCCGGTGCAATCGCGCAAATTACTGAGAACTCATCCATATGCTTGGGAAGCGGAAGCTGGCAGAGAATACCATGAACACGGTCATCCTTATTCAGCTGATCGATAAGATCCAGAAGTTCTTTTTCCGAAGCGGACTCAGGAAGCGAATAACCGAACGACTGAAATCCGACCTGCTCGCATGCTTTCTTCTTATTGTTGACATAGATCGTGGAAGCAGGGTTCTCACCTACCTGGATCACGGCGAGACCCGGACGCTTACCGAACTGAGCGGAAAGCTCCTCCGTCTCTTTAGTGATCCTTTCACGGATCAGGGATGATAATTCTTTACCTGAAATAATCGTTGCGCTCATACATTATCCTTTCTTTGCTTTGATCTCCAGCCACTGTGCCGGATCGATCAATATTTTTCTGGGTTTGCTGCCTTCAAACGGCCCGATATATCCTTTATCCGCCATACGGTCGATAAGACGTGACGCACGCGGATAACCGAGATTCAGTCTTCTCTGAAGGATGGAGACCGAAGCATAACCGGCCTGAAGCACAACATCAACAGCATCATTGAAGAGCTCATCTTCCCCGTCTCCTTCCCCTCCGCCGGAGGATGAAGGTGCGCCGGATTTCGTCGCATTTACGATAGCCTCTGCAGTCTCCTCATCATATTGTACAACATTATTCTCTTTTATATAACGAATGATTTCCTCAACTTCATGATCCGATACAAAAGCGCCCTGACCGCGGACCGGCTTAGCCGCACTCTGCGGATAGTAAAGCATATCGCCCTTACCAAGAAGTTTTTCCGCACCGACCATATCGAGGATCGTACGGCTGTCGACCTGACTGGAAACCGCAAACGCGATTCTGGAAGGAATATTCGCCTTAATAACACCGGTAATAACATCAACAGACGGACGCTGAGTAGCAATCAGGAGATGGATACCGGCAGCACGGGCCATAGCAGTGAGTCGGGAAATCGATTCCTCGACTTCTTTCGATGCAACCTGCATAAGGTCGGCAAGCTCATCGATAACTACGAGGATAAGAGGAAGTTCCTTCTCGCCATTGAGTCTCTGATATTCATTAAAGCCCTTAAAGTCACGAACTGCGGCCTCTGCGAACTTGGCATAACGGTCCGTCATCTCACGGACTGCCCAGTTCAGTGCATTTGCAGCCTTCTTCGCATCAGTAACTACCGGGCAAAGCAGGTGCGGGATACCGTTATATACCGCAAGTTCAACGACCTTCGGGTCGACCATGATCATTCTAACCTGAGCCGGTGTCGCATGACAGAGGATACTCATGAGGATCGAGTTGATACATACGGATTTTCCTGAACCGGTAGAACCCGCGATCAGGAGATGCGGCATCTTTGCAAGATCGCAAAGGATCGGGCTTCCCGGAATGTCTTTACCGAGTGCAACCGTAAGTGGAGATTCACTGTTCTTAAAAGCCGGCGAATCCAGAAGGTTTCCAAGCGGAACCGGGGCAACTTTCTTGTTCGGAACCTCAATACCTACTGCTGACTTACCAGGGATCGGAGCCTCAATTCGGATACTCTGAGCTGCAAGAGCAAGCGCGATATCATCCGAAAGATTCGTAATACGGCTTACCTTGATACCCGGAGCCGGAACGACTTCAAAACGGGTAATCGCAGGTCCTCTTGTAACATCACTGAGTCTTGTCTCAATACCGAAACTGCGAAGAGCCGCGACAAGCTTCATACCTTCCGCATCCTGACCATTCACGACCTGTCTGGCCGCCTGTGGTTTCTCATGGGAAAGCAAATTTGTCGGTGCTTTTGAATACTTCGTATTTACTTTTCTTGAAGAAGCAGGAACAGATACTTTCTTTGCAGCTTCAGCCTGTCTGTCTGTATTACCGACAAACTCTCTATTGTTCTCAACCTGTGAAACCGCCGGGATCGGGGCTTCGGGCACAGGCACAGCAGGTTTTGCAGGCGAAGGAGCAACATCCCTGGTTACTGCCGGCATATCCGGTACAAAAGAACTCTCACGGGTATACTGCGTCTGTACGCGTTCTGATTCAGGAAGCTGTTCCATCTCATTCAGATCAGGGACACGGATCTTCGTTCCGCCTTCTTCATGATGACGGATCTCAACAACACTCTGATTCGGGTTGACAGACGGCGCCGGCAGGATCGTTCCCGGTCTCGGAGTTTCATTCTCAAGCGGGGGAAGATCAATAAAATGCGGTTCATCCGGGTCTTCTTTCACCGGAGTCGGGATCTTAGGATTACTGAATCCGAAATCAACACGCGGTTCCGGCGGTACTTCGACTTTCTGCGCTTCGGGAGCCGGATCCTTATCATTCGTGAGATCGAAATCAAAAACCTTCTCTCTTTCTGACCATGGCTCCTGATTCATCTTTACAGGAGTTCCCTCAAGATCAATAAAACCCTGCGGACCCGGAACTTCCTCAAAGGGAGATACAACCGGATTCTTAATATATGACTGGATCTGACCGTTTATCTGCTGGTTACGCTGCTGCTGCAATCTTGCCGCACGCTCACGCTCACGAAGAGCCTTATCGGTACGAAGCACTTCAGTCGCCTTATGTCCTGTAGTACGGATCACTTCAGCGGTCTTAGCCGCAGTATCAGAAAGACTGACATTAAAGATCAGAACTACCTGGGAAAGCGTAAACGCAATAAGAATGATCAGTGCACCGGCTTTCGCGGCAACTGCACGAAGACCGAGAGCAATCGAACCACCGATAATTCCACCCGGAAGTACGATATCCCCGCTCGGCGCACCGAGTTTATTAGAATCCACACCGATCTTCCAAAGGAATTCGAGCACCTTTGTTGCTTTAACGTCTCCTGCCGGAGGTTCAGCACAGGCGGCCTTTACGTAAAACGGGCTGACTGTACATACTGCCAGGATAGATGATACGCAGATCAGAAGGATAAGTACCGAGCGGACACGGATCGGAGCGACATTCGGTCTTCTCTCCAGGAAAAAATCAACAGAGGCATAAAGAAGGATCACCGGAATCAGATACGCGGTAAATCCGATCAATCCGGTACCTGTGCCTCTAAGGATACGGCCGAGCGCGCCTGTCACGGAAACCGGCAGATAATAAGACAGTCCCAGCAGAACTGCGACTGCAAAAAGCAATACGCCGGTGATATCATGACGTTTTGCATTCTTAGTGCTCATCAAACACCGACCCTTCTCGCTGTTTTCATAAGAGCGACCATCGTCTTCGCATCCGAAATCTCGTTACTGTCGATCATTTCAAGTGCTTTTTTCAGCGGAATCTTTACAAGCTGCAGAAATTCACCGTCATCCGGGTTTCCTTCGCCATAAGAAAGGCCCTGTGCCAGATAAAGATGGATGATCTCCGAACAATATCCCGGAGTAGCGTACATCTTACCGAGATCGATAACGGTCTTCGCTTCCATCCCGGTCTCTTCCTTAAGTTCACGGATCGCACATGCGCGGGGATCCTCACCTTTCTCAAGCTTACCTGCAGGTGTCTCAAGGATGACCTTTTCATAAGGAGATCTGAACTGACGCACGAGATAAACATTCATCTCATCGTCAAGCGCAACAATGGTAGCACCGCCGTTATGAAGTACAACTTCTCTATTGGAAACAGACCCGTCGAACAGCTCAACATCCTTAACTTCTACCTGAAAAACACGGCCTTCAAAGGCAATCCTCCGATTGACCGTCTTTTCATAGAGCTGCTCATCTAAAGCAGAAATATTCCCCTTCGGCTTCACCATTTCAATTCTCCCCAAACTTCTTTGATTGCGCTACCGCAAGCTTATCGCAGCGGTTATTATACTCATTATCGGCATGACCCTTGACCTTGATCCAGGAAATCTCATGAATACCCGCCAGACGGTCCAGTTCCTGCCACAAGTCCATATTACTAACGGTTTGTTTCGAACTGTTTTTCCACCCGTTACGTTTCCAAGACACGAGCCAGCCCTGAGTAAAACCGTTGATCAAGTAAGCACTATCGCTATACAGATTCACTTTACATGGACGATTTAAGCATTTTAAAGCAGAGATCGCCGCGATCAATTCCATCCGGTTATTGGTCGTCAGCTTTTCCCCGCCCGATATCTCTTTTTCTACTCCGCGACACATAAGGATCGCTCCCCATCCGCCAGGACCTGGATTACCTGAACATGCTCCGTCTGTATAGATATCGACTGAAATCTTCTCAGGCACAGATCACTTTCCTCCAGCCAGAGCCTTAGTCTTAAGGTCGGCAGCAACAACAGCATCTTCTACTGCCGCACGAAGTCCGCCCTTTTCAAGTGCAAGAACGCCTTCAATTGTCGTTCCGCCCGGAGAGCATACCTGATCTTTAAGAATAGCAGGATGAGTACCCGTCTCTACCATAAGCTTACCGGATCCGTAAACTGTCATAGCAGCGATATCAAGAGCTGTCTTTCTCGGAATACCGAGTTTAACAGCTGCATCAGCCATAGCCTCAATAAACAGCATGACATATGCAGGTCCTGTACCGGATACGCATCCGATCGCATCGAGTGTCTTCTCATCACAGGGAACAACGATACCGCAGGTTCCGAGAAGTTTTTCGACAAAATCAGCCTTATCCTGCTCTACATTACGGGTGCAGACTGCGCAAACGCTGGCACCGACAAGCGCCGGAGTATTCGGCATAACACGCACGATCGAAGAACCTTCGTGCAGAAGTTTCTCGATACGGTCAAGTGTAACAGATGCTGCAATCGATACGACAACAGCACCATCTTTAATATTCCCGGCAAGGGAACGAACCGTCTGATCAAATACCTGCGGCTTTACTGCAAGTAAGATATAATCTGCTTCCTCAACAGCCAGGGAAGCGTCTGTATATGGCTGGCAGCCTGTCTCATTTGCCAGATCAGTAACCTTTTTCTCATCAATATCACAGAGTCTTACATCTTTCGGCGTAAGGATGCCGCTCTTAATAAATCCGCCAACAAGAGCCCGGCCCATATTTCCGGTTCCGATTACGGTAAAAATCATGTGAAAACACCTCTTTTTCAATATTATTCCTATTCTATAAAATCATAACATTCTACTTGACATCATGCAAACACTTGAGTAAACTAATGCATGTTGTTTGTGACAAGCAAACACTCATATACCTAGGGGAGTGGCTCAATGGTAGAGCAGCGGTCTCCAAAACCGCTGGTTGCATGTTCGAATCGTGTCTCCCCTGCCAGAAGGACTGTCAGAAATGACAGTCCTTTTCTCATGCATAGAAAAACTGCCACCGCAAAGCGATGGCAGTCATAAATGCTTCAATTATTCACAGATCAATCTTTTACAGGATTATTGAAATCAAAGGTGTCAGCATCCTCAACCGGAATGATATCCAGAACAAGGCTAAGCTGGCCATCCACTTCAGCAACAGTCACAGCGTAAGCAAAATAGCCGTCTTTTACCATTGCTACAGAACCCTTTTCCGAGAACTGCGCGTAAGCTGTCTTTATCTTATTGAGAGCCGTCTGAGAATCTGTGCCTGCATAAACCGACTGGAGCGAAGCAGCGAAGAACATGTTATATGCCGCGATTAACGGGTCATCAACGGATTCTATCGGTGTGCAAAGACGCATCCACTTCATAAAATTGTCATCGGTCTTTTCACAGCCGCTGATCGCAACCGTAAGAGCAATCTGATATTCGCCCTGAATAAAAGCACCGGCGACTACATTAGTGAAGTACTTATAACGGGCCGTAGCAGGATCTGCTGTCTCGAGATAAGTAGGATTAGAGAAAGACGCTCCCATCTCCAGGAGAACGCTGGAGTAGATCGGGCATGAATAGTACAGAGCACGGAAGGAACGTTCTGTTATACGCAGACTCGGTTCAGCATACATCTTGTTATAGAATACATACTTTCCTGCTTCTTTTGCGGGTACAATATCCATGACAAAACACGGCTGGCCATCGATATCTGCCTTAGTCACTGCATATGCATAGTCGCCCTCTTTGACCATTACCGCAGAATCCGTCGAAGCCGTGGAAAGATTGTATGCATTCTTCAGCATTTCCAGGCATTTCGTACTGTCTGTCTTTGTGTAGAAAGACTGCAGGAATGCGGAATACAGTACATAGTACACTTCAAGATCACCGGCGTTACGGATCGGAGAATAAAAGCGCATGGACTTAAGCATTTTGCTGTCCTTCATCTGACGGCCGGAAATATAGACCGGCTCCTGGATTCCATCCTGAACACGGCCGGACATAATCATATCAAAATATTCGTAGTCTTCATTCACAGCAGTGGTAACTGCGGAAGGATCAGAGGATGCTGCCGAAACAGAAGCTTTGGTCACATCACGATAGGTCTCTTCCGGAATATTAAAGCCCATCCTAAAAATCGTATTTCGATAGATCGGAGTATTACGATACTGGGAATTGAAGGTTTTCAATGTTATCCCGAGCGTAGGTTCTTTTTTAGAGGAAGCATAAAGCCAGAAAGCACCACCGAGGAGAGCCGCGATTGCAAGAACAATACCGCAGATCGCAAGAGGATCCAGCTTGCCCTTTTTCTTCGTATCCTTAGCTTTTGCTTCAGAAGGCTTCTTCTCCGACTTAGCGATAATCGTATCGAGAGCACTCACCTTCTGTTTTTTCTCATCAGAAGCTTCCATCTCTTCGGCAAGTTCCTCGACCTTTTCCAGTGTCAGGTCACGTTCTGCCGCGCGCTTCTCATAGTATTCGCTGACTTCTTCCGATTCAGAAACATCCTCAGGATCTTCAGAAGAATCCTCTGGGATATTTTCATTCTCCTCTTCAGGTCCGTTCTTATCGTCTTCTTCAGCCTCAGACTTATCAGAAGCTTTCTTTTTCTTTTCTTTCTTTCCGGGAATTACATCCTCAATCTCTTCATCAAGTCCCATTCCCGCAAGCTTGACCGTCAGATTCTTAAGGTCAACTTCCGGGGACTCGTTATCGTTTTCCAAAAACTTAGCCATATGTATTTCCTTCCATAATAACGCTAAAAAAATGATAACATGAATTCGGAAATCCGCAACCTTTTCGCCGAATCTTCTTGTCATATCCCGATTTGTTCGATACGATTAAGGCAAAAATACGAGAGGTGATACGCATGGAAAACCGTAAACACTGTCTGATCACCGGCGGATCCAGAGGGATCGGTGCGGCTACAGCTTACCGCTTTGCACAGGCCGGCTATAAAGTGACTTTCTTCTACCGTTCAGACGATGATTCCGCAGAATACACACGTCAGAAGATTCATGCTCTCACCTATGATGTTCTCGCTTACAAAGTCGATGTCCGTGATCTTGATGCCGTCCAGGCAGCGGTAAATGAGGCAGTAGCGGCTTTCGGGCCCGTTGATGTTCTTGTCAGCAATGCCGGAGTCTCCAAGATCGAGCTATTCACCAACACATCGCCTTCCGAGTGGAACCGTATCATGGACACGAATATCGGTGGTCTTTACAATCTGACCCATACCATTCTCCCCTCCATGATCTCCCGTCACAGCGGCAATATAGTCACCGTATCCTCGATGTGGGGCGTCTGCGGTGCATCCTGTGAAGTCTGCTACTCGACATCCAAAGCTGCCATTATCGGTTTTACAAAAGCACTGGCCCAGGAAGTCGGTCCTTCGAATATACGTGTGAACTGCGTGGCTCCGGGAGTGATCGATACAGAGATGAACGCTGAACTGGATGATGAGACCCGTGACGCATTAAGCGAAGAGACCCCTCTTTGCCGGATTGGTACTCCCGAAGAAGTTGCCGATGCGATCTTTTATCTCGCCGAGGACACCTCATCCTTTATCACCGGACAGGTACTGGGCGTCAATGGAGGATACATCACCTGACTTCCGACTATATCTTAGTAAACAAAAAGGACTGCTGCGTGATTCGCAACAGTCCTTTTCTATATGACAGAAATTATTAGTGCAGGAATGCTTTTCCGAGAATGAATCCATAGAAGATCTCGCAGAAAGTAAATACAGCACAGGTCATTACAACAAAACGCATCGCATTTTTCTGCGTTCCCTTCGGCTTAAGATTGTCGAAGAAAAAGTCATAAAGACAAACTATGAAGAACACCAAACCGAAAGTCTTCAGAATAGGAGAAATGTTGATCAGCGCCGAGGACTGGGAATGATAATAAATCGCTGTCCATACCCAGGAAACCAGATTCAAAACTGAATACGGGAAAAGAGCCAGACCGATCCACGAAACCGTAGACAGGAAATCTACTCTTTTTACTTTGAAGAGACCATATGCAAAGAAGACAAACAAAATCATTGTCCCGAAAGCAAAGCAATCAACAAATACGGTGATGATACTTCTCCAAAAACCAAATCCGCCTGCATCTGTCACGAGTCCGCCAAAATATCTTGAATCCGTATGCGGCCAGAAGCCGGTCAAAAGATTAAAGAAAGCAGCATTATTCTTAAAGATCCAGCAAGACAGAAGATTGATGGCAAGGATAAATGCCGGGAATGTCAAACCAAGGAGAAAGTGCTGACTTTGTGCACGATCCGTACAGGAATTGATCGGATCCTTAAGGAATCCGGTAAGGAACCCGCCGATATCATAATCGACCGATCCGGCATTCTTCATGTGCGATGTCGAAGTCGGCTGAGATGACTGCGGCTTTGAATAATTGTAATTCGATTGATTATTCGCAGTCGTAGACGGCAAAGACCTCTGTACCTGACTTGCAGGCTTCGGAAGAGTATCTACGGCTTTACCGCAAATAGGACATTCGGTACGATCATCAGAGAATTGTTGACCACATCTTGAACAGAACATATGCTTTACCCTCCACCAATCCAGTATATAAAAAATGGTCGGAGTGACCTGACTTGAACAGGCGACCTCTTGCACCCCAAGCAAGCACTCTA
>CAMYWO010000034.1:0-22195 GCA_947302815.1 uncultured Clostridia bacterium
TGCAAGCTTAGCCCATCCCCAACCCGTCTTTCCGCAGATTTTCCCTATCGTAATTCCCCCCGCCGTCATCTCCCCCCCTCATCCACCCCCGTCCCCCTTTATATATCGACAACTCCCCCATTAGGGTATAGAATATAACGCGAATCCAATGAACAAGACTAAACAAAGGGGTAATCAACATGATCCAATCTAGGACACATAACTGCGGCCAGCTCCGTCTTCCCGATATCGGCAAGACTGTTACACTCGTTGGCTGGATGGAAAATATGCGTGAAGTCGGATCCAATCTCGGCTTCGTCGTTCTCCGCGACTTTTACGGCACGACACAGGTCGTTCTCGAGACCGAGGACCAGGTAAAGGAATTTAAGGCCATCACCAAGGAGTCCACGATCCAGGTCACCGGCGTGGTAAGAGAGAGATCTTCCAAGAACCCGAACCAGGACACAGGAAGCATCGAGGTCGTTCCTTCCGAGGTAAAAGTACTCGGCCGCTGCCGCTATAACGAGCTGCCGTTCGAGATCAACCACTCCCGCGAGGCCGATGAGAACGCGAGACTTAAGTACCGCTACCTCGACCTCCGTAACCCGGAAGTCAAGAAGAACATCATCCTCCGCTGCAACGTCGTCGCTGCACTCCGCAAAGCCATGATGGACCACGACTTCATGGAGATCACCACACCTATCCTCACCGCATCTTCCCCGGAAGGCGCGCGTGACTATCTCGTTCCGGCCCGCAAGCACCCGGGCAAGTTCTATGCTCTTCCGCAGGCTCCCCAGCAGTTCAAGCAGCTCCTGATGACCTCCGGTTTCGACAGATATTTCCAGATCGCTCCGTGCTTCCGTGATGAGGATGCCCGCGGCGACAGATCTCCGGGAGAGTTCTACCAGCTCGATATGGAGATGGCTTTTGCAACTCAGGAAGACGTATTCTCCGTCATCGAGGACGTCCTTCCTCCGATCTTTGCCGAGTACGGCACATACAACCGCGCATCCGGCGCTCCGTTCGCACGCATCCCGTATCTTGAGGCGATGGAAAAGTACGGCACCGATAAGCCGGACCTTCGTATCGACCTGACCGTTCAGGATGCAACAGAGGTCCTGAAGGACTGCGGCTTCCCGCCGTTTGCGACCAAGACCGAAGACGGCGCCGACACCGATGTAAGAATCAAGGCCGTCGTCATCTCCGACTTCAAGGAGTCCAGAAAGTTCATCGACAAGAACATCGCCGACATCGAGGTCATCTCCGGCAGCAAGTCCTGCTGGTTCAGAATGGACGAGAACGGCGAGATCGTCGGCGGTATCGCGAAGTTCGTTACTCCGATCAAGGATTCCGTGGTAAATGCACTGGGAATTAAGCCGGGTGATCTGGTCGTCATGTCCTGCGGTAAACTCGCACAGGCACAGAAGACAGCCGGCGTCATCGTTAAGACTTTCGGTGCGACCGTTCCGGGTCATATGGATAAAGAGCAGTACGCTTTCTGCTGGATCGTTGACTTCCCGATGTACGAGATCGGCGAAGAATCCGGCGAGCTCGAGTTCTGCCACAACCCCTTCTCCATGCCAAGTGGCGGTCTTGAAACATTGTTAAAAGCAGAGCGCGGTGAGATCGATCCGCTCGCTATTACTGCTGATCAGTACGACCTCGTTGTCAACGGCGTTGAGCTCTCCTCCGGTGCAGTAAGAAACCACGATCCGGAGATCATGATCAAGGCCTTCGAGATGGTCCGCCTCGGCGAAGAAGATGTAAAAGCAAAGTTCCCGGCCATGTACAATGCATTCTGCTATGGTGCTCCGCCGCATGCCGGTATCGCTCCGGGCGTAGACCGTATGGTCATGCTCCTCGCAGGCGAAGACTCCATCCGTGAGATCATTCCGTTCCCGATGAACAAGAATGCACAGGACATCATGATGGATGCACCGGGCTATGTAACTGAAAAGCAGCTCGACGAACTTCACATCAAGACCATTCCGGTCGAAGAGTAAGTCGGTAAGCCGAAGAGTAAGCTCTTCCGACATAAATAAAGCGCAGAATAAAACCTTTCTCATGCTGTTCCCCGGCTTCGACTGCGGAGGCATGGAAAGGTTTTTTCATGCGCTAGTTTATTACTGCTTAAGAGTTATTCTTTCATAAAACTATACCGCCTTATCGCGAATTGGCTGAATCTTATCAATCTCGTCAGCCATCGTCTCCTTCAGCTTACGGATCTCAATATCATTCTGAATATCCAGAAAGTATCTTTCCGTCACACCAAAGTATTTAGCAAGTCGCAGCGAAGTATCTGCAGTGATCTTCCTTCTATCCTTAAGGATCTCCTGGATACGGGATACTGGGACATTGATCTCCTTAGCCAGTTTATATGAAGACACGCCAAGCGGCTCCATGAACTCTTCTTTCAAGATCTCTCCTATTGTCGGTAATTCAATCAAATGATCAGCCATTGTTTCACTTTCTTTCTTTAGGTATCTATCGTTTCTTGCAAAAACACTATTTATGATAATCAACAATCTCCACATCAAATAAGTCGTTATTCTCAACTCGGAAACAGATTCGATATTGCAGATTTATGCGAATGCTGAATTGCCCTTTCCGATTACCTTCAAGCGGTTCTAGATGATTTGCAGGCGGAATCTCCAGATCTTTAAGGCATCTGGATTTATCCATCATAATCAGTTTTCGAAGCGCTAGCTTTTGGATGCCCTGTGGAAGCTTCTTTGAAAAGATTTGATGAAATATCTTCTCTGTCTCTTTGTCAGCAAAACTCCTTATCATGACAGAATTATACCCGTTCTACATATATACGTCAAGCGGGTATATTGTTCCATAATCAATTATTCGCCATCCAAGGAAAGATCTTCCTTATCCCACAATCCCCGCGAACTCTTCCATGATCCCCGAGATGCCGATATTCTGCGGACATACGGCTTCGCAGCTCTGGCAGTGCAGGCATGCGGAAGGTTTCTTTTCCGCGGGCAAAGCACTGACAGCCATCGGGGCGATGAAGTCGAATCCGCCTCCGTCGATGGTGAAGTTGTGCTCGTTAAACAAAGCGATCAGACGGGGAATATCCAGTTCCATCGGGCAGTGGCTGACACAGTAATGGCAGGCCGTGCAGGGGACGGAACGGACGCTGAGCATTTCGTCAGCAACCGCCATGAGTCCCTCCATCTCAGATGCATCAAGAGCCTTGTCCTCCGAGAACGTCTTCACGTTACTCTGGAGCTGCTCCATATTCGACATACCGGAAAGGATCACGGTCACTTCCGGGATCGACATCAGAAAGCGGAACCCCCATGCGGGGATCTCTTCGTCCGGTCTCATCGCCATAAGTTTCTCAGAGAAGCGCTCCGGCATCTTCGCCAGCTTCCCTCCTCGCAAAGGTTCCATGACCCACACCGGAATGTCCCACTCACGGAGCATCTCGACCTTTTCTTTTCCGTGCTGGAACGTCCAGTCGAGGTAGTTTAGCTGCAGCTGACAGAACTCCATGTCCTTGCCGTAGGCATCCAGGAAGCGCTTCAGCACATCAAGTTCGCCGTGGCAGGAAAAGCCGAGGTGCTTGATCTTCCCTTCACTTTTCATCTGCATCAGATAGTCATAGATGCCGTACTTCGGATCCAGATAGTAATCGATATTCATCTCGCAAACGTTATGGAAGAGATAGAAGTCGAAGTACTCCACGCCGGTCTTCCGGAGCTGCTCGGGGAAGATCTCGCGCACCTTCGTCATGTTCCCCAGATCGTACCCGGGAAACTTGTCTGCGAGGTAGAAACTCTCGCGCGGATGGGAAGCGAGCGCCTCACCCATGACGAGCTCGGAGTTTCCGTTATGGTATCCCCATGCCGTATCAAAGTAGTTGATTCCCGCCCGAAAAGCTTCGTCCACCATTTTCTTCGCGCCTTCGGCATCGATCTTGGCATCGTTCCCATCGATGACCGGAAGCCGCATCGCGCCAAAACCCAGCGCAGAGATCTGAATGTCCTGAAAAGATCTGTACAGCATAGTGCTCCCCTCCTACTTACTTGAGTTTCATTCCATCTGCAAAAGCACTGCCGACTTTTTCTCCGAGTGCTACATATGCATTGTTGCACGGATCGAAAGCGATCGGGCGGAGTTTCTTAAGGTCGATTTTTCCATCCGTGACGACGCTCTCATCAGCACTTACATTGACGATCTCTCCGATGAGGATCCCGTCCTCGAAGCTCTTCACTTTGCACTCCAGCGCCATGGGAAGTTCGTCGATCAGAGGTGCATCCACAAACTCACTCTTCGTTGCGTGGAAGCCTGCTTTTTCAAACTTGTTCGGGACCTTACGCGCAGATTCGATACCCACATAGTCGCAGGCGATGACCTGGTCTTCGGTCGCCATGCTGACCGTGAAGGCCCCACGTACTGCAAGGTTATCTGTCGTCTTATGCTCGCCCAGAGAGATCGTGATCTCCTGAAAATCCGTGGTAATACCCCAGGCAGCATTCATCGCATCCGGCACCCCATTCTCATCGTAAGTCGCAATGATCAAGACCGGCTGCGGCAGCATAATCGGCTGCGCTCCATAATTCACTCTGCTCATAAACGTCCCCTCCTGTTACCTCAAAATATTTCTCTTTCAGTAATTTACTGTATTTTCTCGAAAATTAACTTAATAACCTCTGGCATTTCGAGAAATATCGTCATCTGCTCCAATGTATAAAAAATACTCATATGTAATAATTCCATACTCTTGTTCTGACCAAGAATCCTTATACCCAGCAAATCCGACACCATAGTACTTAAAAACTCCATCAGAATACAGTTGTGTTGTATGCTCAGTAACACAATGTGCAGCACAAGCATATACACAATCATACAGATTACTGTAGGTGTGTTCTACGCCAGAATGATCTGTCCAGGAGTATAATTCGGTGCCGTCCTCGAAAATGTAACCGACAAGAGAAGCAGCAGCTTCAAGCGGAATGAATGTGCCGGAAATCGAATTGTGTCCATAGAATGTCTTGTTATTGGCACAAGCGTTTGCTCTGGCCTGCTCGTTCGACATTACGGTATCGTTGAACTCAAACCCGTCGTGCGAACCGCACTTTGCTTTTACTGCATCCTTGGCAGCACCAATACCTGTGTTTTTTCTCAATCCAGGATCCTTACTCTTCGGAGCAGTCGTCGGAGTAGGAGTATCCGTCGGCTTTGTTGTCGGAGTAGCTGTCGGTGTAGACGTTGCTTTCGGCTCCTTAGTCGTCTTGGGCTTATCCGGTGCCTTAGTCGGATCTGCAGGTGCAGCTGTTGTTTCCGCCGGGGCAGAAGTAGTTTCGCTCGGAACTGTTTCGGAAGGCAGATCGGATTCGCTAGGAACCGGTGTCGGAAGAACGACAGTCTCTGTTGTTGCCTCAGAAGTAGATTCCGTGGCGCTTTCAATTGTAGTTGTTGTTTCACTTTCAGAAGTGCTTGCTTCTGTGGACTCGGATATAGAGATCTCCGAAGTCTCCTTCTTGCGCTTGCAGGCACTCACTCCAGCGACAATTGCTAAAGAGAGAATCATGGCTAGCAATCTATCATATCGTCTTAAAGTCATAAGCAACATCTCCTAAGCGCATATTATCACGTATCTACTTATATGTCAGAATAGCATATCCTCCTTTGTGAAAAGACGGATATTAGAAAAAATCTTCCAAATAAGAAGATGGCATATTAAGCAATGGAATCTTATAAGAGCACGAAATTGTTTGAGGTCACAATTTGTGACCTCAAACAAGGAGGCTGGTATACACAAAAAGAATAATCCTGATTATACGTTCGTCAGAGTATAACTTATAGCAATAATCTAGAAAAAACAGACGTCATATGGGTTCACGCGCATCCATTCCCTTTTATCATCGATATATAAACCAAATAGAAATCACTTTGTTTGAGGTTGCAATTTGCAACCTCAAACGTGGAGGTGCATATGGCCGAAAATGATCAAAAGAAGTCCGCTGCAATGATTCCATTATCCGCAAGTGCCCAGGACATTAAAAGTCTGATCTACATAGTGAGAGGGCAGCAAGTCATGCTGGACAGCGATCTTTCCGTGCTCTATCAAGTGGAAACAAAGTATTTCAATTTAGCTGTAAACAGAAATCTCGCGCGTTTTCCAGATAGTTTTAGGTTCCAGTTATCAAAGGAAGAATATGAATCTTTGAGGTTGCAATTTGCAACCTCAAACGGAAGAGGCGGAAGAAGATATCTACCCTTTGTATTCACAGAGCAGGGAATTGCAATGCTTTCGTCAGTGCTTCGAAGCGATGTCGCGGTTCAGGTGTCCATAAAGATCATGAACACTTTTGTAGAGATGCGGCACTTTATTTCCAATAATTCTCTTCTTTTTGAAAAGATCAGTCATGTAGAATTAAAGCAACTCGAATATCAGAAAAACACAGATGAAAGATTTGCCAAAGTCTTCCGGTATATTGAAGATCACGCCGAAGCAGCACAGAAAATCTTCTTCGACGGGCAGATCTACGATGCCTTCAGCCTTATAACTTCCATTATTCAGAAGGCCGGGAAGGAGATCATCCTAATCGACGGATACGTGGATGTAAGCACACTGAATCTTCTTGCAAAAAAGAATGAAGGTGTCAGCCCTTTAGTACTCTTCTGACCAAACAATTTCATACCCATAGAAATATTAAATAATCATGTTATAATTCAAGTTGGGGATGAATTGGAGGTATATTTATGGGAAGTAAGGTTTCTAAGCGCATTTCTGCGCGAATTCTGCCTGCTGTTCTGTTTGCTCTTTTGATCAGCATTACGATTGGCTTCACAGGTTTATTCAGTAATTCAAAAGCAGTTCGTGCCGACGGGGACGAAATTGCAGTTCTGACCGAAGAGAATACGGTCGAGTTTGATCTTACCAAACAGGGTTATCAACGCTGCTCTTTCACTCCGGATCAGACGATGTATTACGAGTTCACATTCGATGTCTCCGGTAACTTCTGGCTGGAAAAGAGATTATTCGAAGGCGATACATATCTGACATATACGCATGAATCATCGCTGATTTATAAACTCCAGGCCGGAAAGACATACATCCTGTATTGCGAAAGCGGGTATTCCACTCCGGGAACACTTACCATAAGTGTGGCCAAATATTTCCCTACTACTTCCGGAGAATGTGGACCCTCAGCCACATGGGTCTATGATTTGGAAACCGATTCGCTGACGATCAGCGGCGAAAAAGCGATGTACGATTACGCCGACTATGACGGTGCAGAACATCCCCTGCCGCCGTGGTATTTTTTCAAAGAATATGCTAAAAGTGTTACTATATCGGATGGCATCACCTATATCGGTGACTATTCATTCTATGGATTTCATGGACTCGAGACGGTATCAATCGGAAAAGATGTCAAAACAATAAGCTATCATGCCTTCTCAAACTGTACCTCTCTTACGAGTTTTTCTATTCCGTCGGATACGTGCCTGACCAAGCTCGGGGACTATGCTTTAGGATACTGTCCTAAGCTGGTAGACTTTTCGATTCCGGAAACAGTAACATGGATCGGTCATTACGCACTCAACGCCTGCGCTCTTCTTCCCGAGGTCACCCTTCCGGAAAACTTAGAGTTCCTGGGGAACGGTGCACTTCAGGGATGTGATTCCCTTACGGAGGTAACGATCCCGGATAACATCACGGAAATCGGCGAAGCGATGTTTTCCGGATGTGACAAACTCACAAAAGTAAACTTCCCGGAAGACGTTACCAGTATCGGCGCTTGCGCATTTTCCTCCTGCTATGCACTGGAGACTATCACACTGCCGGACGGAATCACAAGAATCGAAAATAATACGTTTAACTACTGCTATAATCTCAAGAGTATAGTTATTCCGGACGGCGTAACGTATATCGGCGAGTATGCATTCTATACCTGCAGCAGGCTGAGTTCCATAAATATCCCGGATGGTGTGACATTCATTGGAAACAATGCTTTCAGTGGCTGCCGTTCTCTGGGTTCTATAACGCTCCCCAGAGGCATAACCAAGATTGAGGATAGTACTTTCGCTAATTGCGTAAGCTTCACCGACTTCACTTTCCCGGATACAATAACAAGCATCGGTGATAGTGCTTTCTTCTCCTGCGAATCTCTTACGGATCCGGAATTCCCGGATTCCCTGAAAACTATCGGATGCGATGCTTTCTCTTGTTGTGATAATCTTACAAGCGTATCCTTCAACGATCAGCTTGAGAGTATCGGAGAAGGCGCGTTCTCCAGTTGCTATATGCTGAGTGAGGTCACCATCCCGAAATCCGTCAAGAATATCGGCCCGAGAGCTTTTGCTTCCTGCCCCAACTTGGAAGAGGCAAACATTGGAGGCGGCTATATTGACGATCATGCCTTCGATTACTGTGAAACCCTTAAGACGGTAACACTCGGAGAAAACGTCACCTATATCGGTAACTATGCATTTAACCAGTGCTATAATCTTACATCCATATCGATCCCCGGCCGTGTAACCGGAATTGGTCAGCGTGCTTTTTACGAGTGCACATCTCTTGAAGATCTGACGATCGAGGAAGGCGTAACAAGGATCGGCGAGCTGGCTTTCTGTAGTTGCGAAAAGCTGACTGAGCTTACGCTTCCTGCCAGTATCATCAGAATCGATAAGGCTGCATTTAACAGCTGCAACGGTATCCAGAACGTTTACTGCTATGCCAATCCGGACAAGCTCGAGTGGACCCGTGCCACCAATGACTTTATCCCGTGGAGCACCGGCGGAAGCACCCCGCACGGACAGACCAAGTGCCACGTGTTTGCTTCAGAGCTCGATGCATTCCTGAATAAATTCGGTTATGGTTATGTAGGCGCGAACGATTACGTAAACGTTACCTTCGTCGGTGACCTTTCCGAGACGATCGACATGAATCTCGGTGACCATCTCTACGGCTATTCACTGAGCCTCGATGGCGACATCGCCGTAAACTTCTACATGGATCTCTCGCAGGCAGAACTATCCGACGATGCCTATATGGAGTTTTTAGTTCCGGCCGGAGCCAAGACCGTAACTCAGAAGGTCTACGTTCAGGCCAAAGCCGGTGAGAAGAGAACTGTCGCGCAGAAGATCGATGGCGAGAATCCATACTATATCTTTAAGTGCCAGGTATCTGCGAAGGACTTCGCCTCACCGGTCCGTGCGCAGATGATCGATGGCGAAAGATCCGGCGAGACGTATTCCTATTCCGTAAAATCTTATGCGGTATATATCGTTGCACACGCGAACGATAATCCGGCTTATGCGAAGGCCGCTCCTTTGGCAAAAGCACTGATGCACTATTGTTCCTGGACTCAGTTGTACTTCGGTGTAGGAAGCATCGACTGGAGCTGTGTTGATTACGATCAGCTCTTCGCGGTTTCCGGCGAAGAAATAAGCGATGCTGCTCCGGCTTATGAGGAGCACCTGGAAGATATCCCGGGCGTGGTATTTGAAGGCTCGACTCTGTCCCTTAAGTCGGAAACGACATTGTCCCTTTACTTCACCAGCGAAGAGAAGCTGTCCTTCTCCTGCAGTCAGGGCTATACGATCGAGACGAAGAAGGTCGACAATTATCAGGTAGCCCGTATCCGCGGAATTGCTGCCGCAGATCTTGATAAGCTTATTGAAATCACTGTCACCTGCGGCGACAAGCAGGGCACGGTCAAGTTCAGCGCACTGAACTATATCTCCAATGTCGTCAACGGATCTTCTGATGACTACTATCTGATCTGCGTAGTGAAGTCGATGTACCTGTACTATAAGGCTGCAGAAGAATATATCGCTTGATGGAGGCTCCTGAAATGAATAAAGAAGAATATCTAGAACTGAAACTGAGTATCATCTATTTTGAAAACGAGGATGTAATTACTGATAGCGGTGACGAGCTTCCCGGACCGTATTAAGATCAGTAATATCCTCTAAGTAAATTCGTAAGCAAACAGAGAGTCGGCTCAAACAATGTTTGGGCCGGCTCTTCTTATTATGTATTCAAAAATATAAGTTGGTATTATATTCTATAAGATATGTTCGATGAAATATAAGCAGATGTTATATAGGAAGGATCTCTTATGAAGAAAATTGGCTTAGTTGGTGGAACCGGTCCCGAATCAACCCTAATGTACTATAAAGAACTCAATACCCGTATCGATCAGATGACGGAGGGTAGAGCGATGCCCGATCTTTCGATCGAGAGCGTGGACTTTAGAAAAGCCTGGGCGTACGTCAGCAGCGGTGAAAATGAGAAGCTGGCCGATTATCTTTCCGAGAAAGTCACCTGCCTCAAGAACAGCGGCTGCGAAGTCATTTCCCTCACCGCCGGCACAATGCATCTGGTAATAAACGAAGTCGAAAAGAAGACCGGTGTCTCCCTCGTAAGTATCCCGAAAGCAGTGGCAGAAGATGCCAAGAGCAAGGGCTATACAAAAGTCGGTCTCCTCGGCACAATCTTTACGATGGAACAGGACTACATGAAGAAGGATCTCATCGATGCCGGCATCGAAGTCTGTATCTCGGAAAAAGCAGATAGAGAGCTCGTCGCCAAACGCATCCTCGAAGAACTCGAACTGGGCATCGTAAAAGAAGAGACATTAAAAGAGTTTCAGGCCCTCATCTCCAAGATGAAAGACGAACAGCAAATCGAAGCTGTCATCCTCGGCTGCACCGAACTCCCCCTTCTCCTCAACGAGAACAACTGTCCCCTCCCTGTCTTAGATAGCGTAGAGATACATATCAGGAAGCTGGTAGAGTTGGCGGTGTAAAGAATCAAAAAAGGAATGTTTCATGTCTAAAGAGTATAGTAAACAACACATAGTCCCGAAATGTTATCTTGACCGCTTTGCAACTAAGAGTTCCGGAAAAGATAGATATATTATAGGAACTTGTACTATTGAAAGCGGGCGACTAAAACTCTTCGAGCACGCAACTACTGAAGTTGGATATATTAGAGACTTTTATGATGTTACTGATAAAGATGATCCAAAATATTGGGAGCACTATTTTGCCGAAAAAATCGATACCCTTTGCGACAAAAAACTAGCTAGTATTATCTCTTCGATACATCTCTCCGAGAAAAGCTATGTGCTCGGTTATCCAGAAAAAATAGTTCTTTCAACCATAATAATTGCTCAGTTACTTCGTGTACCCGATAGCTTTAATTATGTTTATAATCATATAGTTCCACATGCAATTGACGAAGTAAAAAGTCAACTCAAAAAGATACCCTTCCGACAAAACGCCAATCAAAAGCAGAGAATAATCAACAATTATCAATTGCCCAAGGTGCTCCAAAAAGAAATCTATTTAAACTCGAGTTTTGATGAAAATAGGTTTAATCGATATGTAGAATTATTAGCTCATAGAATGTGGCTGGTATATATCAATACAATAAGCAATGAGATCCCTTTTATCACTAGCGATAATCCTGTGCTTGTGGAAAACCTTTCTCAGAGCGATTCACTCGGTATTTTTCAAAATGGATTGATAAACCCCAAAACATGCTTCTTCTTTCCACTAACCCCTTCAATTGCTATTGCAAACTACTCTGACCGAGGATTCTTTAGTCCTCTGGCAAGCGAACTTGATGGCCACATTTACCGAATCTCTGAAGCTGAATACATTATTGAAAGAAATAACCTTTTGATGAATCAAGCATATAATCATTTTTTTATTCCTCAGCCGTTATTTGATTTCACTCGAAACAGAGAACCAAGTGACGACTAAATCTTCCTCGCACTTAATGAAAACTGTGGTTGACGAGTTTATCCGATACGTTATACCAAGAGGGAGAAGCCAGAATCCGTATACTGACGAGGGTATAACGCTGCTGATGAACCATAATACAGCACCAAACGGCCTGAATTGGGAAACAAATCCCCCAATGATCTGAAAGAGGACGACGATGAAGATAAGCAAGAACTACTTAGGCTACTGAAAATGGACCCCATCCCTGCAGATGAAGTCCAGCTCAAGCCCAGCTTGTTCGCATTTCCTGAAATAATGCTTCGGTTACGTATCATTTCAGCGTGCTGTTTTCTGCATTGATTATTTGTTTAATGATTTCGAAAATACCCAGAAAATTCGAGAAATCAAAGGCTTCAAAACCTGGTTTTTTTGTTAAGACATATTCCGCAAATTTCGTTTTCGAAAGAGCATAGTTCACATCATTATCAGAAAAGGGATCGATTACTTTTTCTCCAGAAGAACCCTCGATTATTGCGATTTTGTCAGGCCCACACTTGTGTTTGTTTTCACACATTTTCCCCAGATCCTTCGAAATACCATTGGTGTTAAACTCATAACCCATATAAAGCCTTCTCAAGATATTATTCTCTAAGGTTTCAGTCTTGATCTCATCGTCGCTGTATAAATGCTCTATGCAAATCTCAGGAGTATCTTTTCGTAACTCAGGAACTGGAAGTGTGAATGAATATACATTGTTTCCCCATTCTTTAAATGGTTTACCTTGAACTGACATTCTGTTATTTGTTTTTTTGTCATCACAATCCGCAATAAAGATTAGTTTTCGGCTCTGCGGGATTTTTGAATATGAATCGCACATCGCAACTAAAGCATCTTTCCCCATCTCTGTCTTGAATTCTGCATCTATAGTACTATTGGCTGGTTCATAACGAAAAAAATCGAAGCAAAGCCCATCGAACAACTCTTTATTCTCATCTCTGTTTGAAAGATCATTAAAGGCGGCAAGCATATGCTTCCAATCAGTTGATCCCTCTGTAATTATAAGGGGATTTTCTGTAGCATGTTTATCGATCGCATCTCTCAATTCTGCATGGTGCTTTTCTGTCTTTGCAAAGTATTCATACGCCTTGTTAAACTCACAAAACATTTCTGTAGATATTTTATTCCCTGCTGGCATCTGATATATATCAAATCCATTTTCACCATACTCGTCTTTAAGTCCTAATAGAAATAATGGTGAATGTGTAGTTACAATAAATTGAACTCTTGGGAATAGTTTCATCAAGTGAGGAAGGATTTCTTTTTGATGTATTGAATGTAGATGCAGCTCTATTTCGTCTATAACAACTATCCCCTTTATCTGATCAGGATGAATGCTCTTGTTTATATCTATGTTATCTGCGTAACGAATTATCGTAGAAAAGATGTTAAATAATGCCAATTGTCCTGAAGATAATGCATCTAATGTAGGTACAATTATCGAATTATCGTTTTTGCGTCGAATATTGAATCTAGCTCCCTCTGCTTTGCGCAAGTTCAAGCCAAAATATACATCTTCACCTAAGATTGTGCTCATAACCATCTCAACATTGTTTCGTGCCTGCGTCATCTTCATTAGGTTTTCTATGGTAACATGGATACTTATTAATTCTTCTCCCTTGGATTCAACATCAGTTCTAGAATCTACGATAACATCTAGTAGCCAACGCAAATTCTCTTTCCCCATGTTATATGCTGTTATCGGATTCGATAATCTTCCAAAAACTTTAGGTTCAACATTTAAGTGCGTATTTAAATCATCATAATATGCCTTGCCTAACCAATTTGGTTTTTCATATCGTTCTGGGCCAAAATAACAAAAAACTTGTTCAGAGAACAGTTTTTCTATCTCCTTAGTCGCTAACCCTTGAATCAGCTTTCTATTGGGATTATCTTCCCAATCCGGAATGACACCTTCATATAAACTCTCTTCCTTAAACTGTTCAAAAGAACAATTTCCTGCTTTGAACAAATAATCCACATTGTTCTCAAAAAACACTCTAGAAAACAGGTATTTTTCTCCTGCTTTTATCTGTAGTCCACTTATATTTTTGTAGTATACGTATCCGTTACCCTCATCGCTCTTATGAAGAGCGTTACCATATTTTTTCCCCGCAAACTCATAAAACGAATCGACAATGTTAGAAATTAATGTGGATTTCCCACTTCCGTTCTCACCAACAATAATCAGCGGTTTAGGATCTGCGTTTTCTGTAAATGACATACTGATATCTATCTTTGAAATAGGTCCAATATTCCGATCAATTATTCGTTTTATATACATCGATAATTCCTCCATCTTATAGAAGATAATTATACAATAGCAACAGTATTGCAATCGAAAAGGCTGTCTTCGGTAATCAGTGTTGTGATCGCATCCAGCCAGTAGAATTTGTAGCAGTGTGACGGAGAATCCATCATTCTGGAAAAACCCTCGATCTCAAGAGTGTTGTAGTACTTTCCATCTATTGTAAATGCGTAGCTATTTGAACATCGCTACCTTCAATACGGAATATAGATACACCATCTCGTCTGCCGTTATAGTCAGCATAATACTCTGTTCCGTTTGTGAGATTTTTCAGAATAGTCAGCCAATCCTCTAAAGAATACATATCGTACCTCGTTTCTTTGACAAATAGTTCCCTGTACAAGATAGATGGTATCAAACATTCTTGTCGTTATCATGCTTAGGATGTGAACAATCTATAAAACTATCATTTAATGAGGAAAATATACCTTCCGGATTATATACAATACGATTATGGTCTTGCCGTGAATGGATCTTCTCAATAAGGTCTCTATTCTTCTGTGGTCTCTTTCTGCCTAATCGCCCGCACCACGCCTACATCTGCCGGAAGCCAATCGACGCTATTCAAATCATCAATCGACAGCCACTTGGCCGCTTCATGTTCTAATAATTCCAGGTGAGATCCGTCTTTTAGGTCTGCCCAGTAGCACTGCATGGAGAGATGGAAGTCCGGGTAGTCGTGTTCGACGGTGACGAGGTGGTCGCCTACGATGATGTCTGCTTCCAGTTCTTCTCGGATCTCGCGGACGAGGGCTTCCTGGGGAGTCTCGCCTTCTTCGATTTTTCCTCCGGGGAATTCCCATCCGTCTTTATAGTCGCCATAGCCTCTTTGGGTGGCGAGGATCTTGTCTCCATTTCGGATTATTGCTGCTACTACGTGAATCGTCTTGGTTTTCATTATCGGTCCTTTGAATAGTTGTATGGAATAAAATCATCAGATGTATTCTTCCCATCCAGAATTTTAACTATCTTATAATTCTCTATATTGTCAGAGAGTTTATCAATAGATTCGCCGTACAGCGGTATTACACATAAAAAGATAATAAAGAAAGTGAATATTCCATACACATACGATTTTTTTGCTATGCCAAACTTTATCACACATACCACTGCAGCTAGTATAAAAGCAGATGCTAAAATCCATCCTCCGAACCATAGATAATACAATGGCAGATCATGATTAATAGTTGATCTTGGAGAACCGCGAAAAGCAATGATTTCCAAATGATCCGTTCTAAACTTGATCAGTTTCATCAGTAACAACACGATAATTGCTGCAACCGTAAAGATTATACTTAGGACAAGGAATAATGTCCCCTTTCGAGTTCGTTTAGTAACCGGTTTCTCTATCGTGGATACAGATTGTGATGAAACTGGTTGACTTGGACTCGCACTTATTGCAACCTGTTCTTTTCCACAGTAAGAGCAGAATTTGGCATTGGGTATTATTGGCTTACCACAGAACGCACAGAAAGAACGCACATTTTCGTTAGTTGTAGGATCACTATTCATAGAACTTCATTTCACCCCTGTTCTCAAAAAGTAATCTTGCATCAGAAAAAACAAAATCACCTGTATCTTCTTATCTGATGAAATGAGTATAACACGCAATTCCATAGAGAATATGCCAGTTATAACTCAATTAACTGATCATTTACTAATTGTTCACTAGAGTTCTCCCCCCTCTTGACTCCCTTCATCTTTCCATGTATTTTATTATTAAACGTGTTCAATAATAAATATTTACTGTGACATCTCTTGGGGAGACGGGTATGAATAAGGACGAGAAGCTGCAGATTACGAAGGATAAGCTGATGGAGGCGACGCTTCATCTGATGGAGAATATGGAGGATCCGATGAAGGTGACTTCCAGAGAGATCGCGCAGAAAGCGCAGGTGCAGCCGGCCATGATCAACTATTGTTTCGGATCCCGGGAGAACCTGATCTATGCGACATTTCAGAAGGAGTACCTTTCTTTTCTTAAGGAAGATGAAATCAAGGACGCTCTTAACTCGGACCTTCCGCCGAAGGAGATCCTGAAGAAGATCCACTTTCTCGTCGCGAAGTGCCTGGTACTGAACTACAAATTCACAAAAGCAATCACAGGACTAGTGCTTTTTCAGAGGGATCTGGGGAAAGGATCCTTCAGCTATCCCTATGTAAAGGCGCACTATCAGGGGAGAAAGACGGACGAGGAGTGCAAGCTCATTGCCTATGAGCTCTCCACCATGATGCAGCTTCTGATCTACAGAAAGGACGATATCCGGAAGGATTTCGGGATCGATCTGGAGGACGAGAAGGTTCTCCGGAAATATATCGACATGCGCGTCGATCTGCTGCTGGGAGGAGAGTAATCGGGATATGGAAAATCGATACAAGTACATTTATCCATTAAAAACTGTCCCGAAGGAGAAGGCTTCCGTGATCGGCGGAAAGGCCGGTTCTCTTTCCCGCATGATATCTGACCTTAAGCTTCCGGTGCCGGGCGGGTATGTCCTGATCTCGGATGCGATTAGTGGCGGAATCGTTTGCGAGGAGGCGCTGGCGGAGATCTCGGACTTGATTACTCGCTTGAGCCCTCGACATACCTATGCCGTGCGCTCTTCTGCCCTGAACGAAGACGGAGCATCGGCTTCTTTTGCCGGACAGTACGAGAGTCTTACAGATGTTCCTGTAGAGGGAATCTGCAACGCAGTCATGGACGTCGCGGATTCTGCGAACAGTGCCCGCGTCGAAGGATATACAGACCATATCGGCGGCGGTTCTGAGGGGGAGTCCGGGAACGGAAACTCTTCTTCGAAAATCGCGGTCGTCATTCAGAAGTTCGTGAAGCCGGAGTTTGCGGGCGTGCTCTTCACGTCAGATGTCATCACGGGAAAGGACGATCATTTTGTTGGCAACTATGTACGCGGAGAGGGCGAGAAGCTCGTTTCGGGCGCGGAGAACGCTTCGGAATTCAGGATCGGAGCCATCAAGTACAGCTACGACGGCCCCTCTGAATTCAAGCGCTATGCCAAGGAACTCGGCAGCTACTGCAGGAAGATCCGTCGGGCCTACGGGGTGCCGATGGATATCGAGTGGGCCGTCTCGAAGAAGAAGGTCTATATCCTGCAGGCGCGCCCGATCACGACCCTGAAGCGGCTGGATATGGTGACGTATTCTGTCAACGGCACGCGCTCTGGATATAAAATGCTGACCAGGACCAATGTCGGCGAGATCTTCCAGAAGCCGGTCACGCCCATGACTTTTAGTGCTCTCGAGAAGATCAACGATCTACTGGGTTTCCCGGACTGGCTTGATAACATCGACGGCCAGCCGTACATGAATATCTCCGTGATCTGCTCGGGGCTCATGAGCTTCGGGGTCTCCGAGAAGAAAGCCGTCAGCGCCATCACGGACCTGGTCGGAACGATCCCTCCGGGCGTTTCGGTCCCGATCTCTCCATTCAGCAAGAGAGAATTCTGGAAGCATATCAAGAAGATCATATTCCCGAAGAACAAGTCCAAGCTCAGTAAGAAAGAAAAGAAGAAGATGGTCGAGGAACTGCCTTCAATCTGCCGTACGTTAATGACCGAGATCCGGAAGCTCGACAGTAATCCGGCGCTGAAAGACTACTGGGACAAGAATCTCCTGCCGAAGTTAAACGACGGGCTGTCGGCGATCATGGGAGCGAGCGGAACATCGCTGGCGCCTCTGTTCGGGACCCGAAAGAAGATCACGAAGGTCGCGGGCGAAGAGATGTCGAACCGTCTCTGCGGCGGATGCGTCGGCACGCTCGACTGCATGAAGCCTCTGCTCCTTCTGGAAGATGTACTTAACGGGAAAATCAGCAAGGAAGAATATATTCAGACCTGCGGACACAGGTCTGTGGATGAGATGGAGCTCGCCGCTCCCCGGCCGTACGAAGATCCGTCGTTCCTCGACGAGAGACTGGAGCAGCATAAGGCGAGCGGCATGGATCTTCACGCCATGAGAGAAAACCAGGAGAAAGCCTTTCAAGAGGCTTTGAGCGAGTTTAAGACTTCGTATCCTTCGAAGAAGAAATGGATCGATAAGAAGATCAGTAAATTCGCGCAGGCAAACATCTTCCGTGAGGATCTTCGAAGCAAAGGAGTTTGGATCTTCAGTGTGTTTAGAGAATATCTGCGACGGATCGGAGTGGTCAATGGTCTGGGAGACGACGTCTTCATGCTCACCATCGACGAAGCATTTGCACTGACGGAAGGAAAGAAACTTCCCGTTAGTGAGCGGATCAGCAAGCGTAAGGAAACTTATTCGAGATATCTGACGCAGCCGTCGTTCCCGATGCTGATCGTCGGAAGATTTGATCCGCAGGCGTGGATTCAGGATCCGGAAAGAAGAAGCGATGTCTATCTGGATGCGACCGCCGAGGCGGAGCGGGCGGCTGCTACGGGTGGAGCATCCGCGGCTTCTGCGGCGTCATCGGACGTTAAGGGATTCCCGGGAGCGGCAGGTAAGGTCACGGGCGTGGTCCGTGTCGTGACGGATGCGGATAAGATCGATGAAATCGAACAGGGAGATATTCTGGTGACTGTGTCTACCAATATCGGATGGACGCTGGTGTTCCCGCGTGTGTCTGCGATCGTTACGGATATCGGTGCACCGCTGTCACATGCAGCAATCGTGGCACGTGAGTTCGGTATCCCGGCAGTTGTCGGATGCGGAAATGCAACGACTGTCCTTAAGACAGGCGATCGCGTAATCGTGGACGGAGCGGCTGGAACAGTAACCAAAGTATAAGTGCTTTTTACGCAGCGGCAGGAAACGGCAGTTCCATTAGAATCTCACGGAATCAGAATACGATCATGGTGACAAAGTTTTTCAACATGGCGGTCAGTATGTCCATCTTTTCCGGGCAGTCATCCTGCGAACCTTCGGCGTGAATTGTCCGGCCGTTGACCTTCGCATCGAACTCGAAGTACTTATGCGTTTTCTCGGTTTCCAGACCGTCCCAGGAAAGGACATCACAGCTGTTCAGGATCTGGATCATGTACGGCGTGTTGATTCCACCCTCGTAAACCGGGTGATTCGTGGGAGCGATGTACTCATCCCAGGTGACTTCACAGGCATCGCCCTTGGCGAATACCGTGAACTCGGACGATGTCTTCTTTTTCTCATCGGCAAACTTGAGTTTCAGGAACGTAAACTCCGTGACCTCGGTCTCCTCTTTCTCCTCGATTTCCTTCTCCTGCTTCGCTTTAGCGGATGAATCCTTTGACGCCGGCCGGGCAATGAAGATGTAGGCCGCGAAAGAGACAAGAAGCACGGCGACTACGGAGAGAACGATGATAAGTACGGAATCTTTTTTCAGTTTCATGGGAGAGCCTCCTAAACCATCGGGCCGTTACAAGGTCAGTATAGCATCCCTTCCGGATCAGTCACCCATCAGGGTCGTCCATTCCTGAAGCTTCTCGGTGAAGATATCCTTATTCTGCGGGACGTCGAGAAGCGAACCCTTGGACGACAGGTCCTGCCCATTGACATTGGCGTCAAACTCGAAGTTCTGCTTTCCCCGCGGGGTCTTGATGCCGCCCCAGGAGAGGATCTCGCACTCGTTCAGGAGCTCGAGGGCATCCTTCGTATCTGCGGTGCCGGTGTAGATCAGCTGATGGGTGCTTCCTTCATACTTATAGATATAGACATTGCAGATATCGCCCTTGCAGAAGATCCTGTATTCGGCGGAATCGCCGGAAGAGGAATTGTACATCTTCAGGATCACGTGCTCAAATTCCTTGATGTCGTTGCTGACTATCTTTTTGGTAACGTCATCATCATCGTCCTTATCTTTTACCTTTCTTTCGATCTTCTCCTTGGAAGAATCGTCCGATTTTGCTTTCTTACCTGTCTGCCTGACGATCAGAACGCTTGAGAAAACGCTTAGAACGACGGCGAGTGAGCCCAGTGAGATGATTACGATACTGTCCTTCTTCATGTGTAAATTCCCCCGAAATGCTGTATTTTCAATGGTTCCGGCCGTCTTTTCCAATCGTCAAGGCGGTCGGGATTAGTGCTTTTCTACAAAAATAGACGAAAATTTTCGGAAAAGTGTTGCACAAAATGGAAAAAAGAGTGTTAACATTGTTACAGAGGTACATTTACCAACGATTCTCGCACTAAAAGTATTTTTGTTTAGGAGGGTGTTATGAAGAATCGAATGAGAAGTGCTCTGGCCTGTTTTTTGCTGTCGTTTTTTGCGTATTTCCGGTATCTGCTCATTGTCGGAGCAGTTCTCATGATCGGAAGTTTCTTTTTCCATCCGCTTCTATATGCAGGAATACTCGCATTGATCCTGGATGCCCTGTTCTCCATCGGTATTACCGTTCAGGTGACGATGGTCGGACCGGAGTTTAAGCAAGACTTCAAATTCCAGAAGGATCCGTAAATCTCCGCTATCATCCGCTAAGATATGATCTTGGATTTCCCGTACGCGTTCGAAGATCGAAAGAGGACGTGATTTTTGTGATGCCGTGATTCGTGATGCATTCATCTGGGGTATAATGGGTGTGTATTTCGTTGATTAGAGGGACAGCATGGCATCGAATGAA
The DNA here is from genome assembly GCA_947302815.1 of uncultured Clostridia bacterium. Taxonomy (GTDB): domain Bacteria; phylum Bacillota; class Clostridia; order Saccharofermentanales; family Saccharofermentanaceae; genus Scatonaster. Next base: position 20,611 of record CAMYWO010000034.1, read on the forward strand.
GTAGAAATCTGCGAAGAGAAAAGTGCTGAGGAAGTGTCGGAGAAGAAGGGCTCTGAGAAGCCCGTCGGACATACACCGGCCAAGGGTTCCGGCATGCATTCGAAGATGAGATCCGATCTGTCATTTAAGATCGTGATCTATATCGTGTGTTCCATCCTCGCGTTCATCAGCCTGGTCCCGTTCGTCATCATGCTCGTTAATGCGACGAGATCTACACCGCAGATCCAGAACTCGGCGCTGTCTTTTATTCCCGGCAGCAGCTTCATGCATAACCTGAAGATCCTTAAGACGAAGGAAGAATTCCAGCCGCTGATCGGTATGAAGAATTCCTTCATCATCTCTGTCTGTGTCACTGTTCTGAATGTGTACTTCTCTTCTCTCACTGCATATGCGATCCATACGTATAAATGGAAACTGAAAAAGGCTTTCTTCGGACTGATCCTAGGCATCATGATGCTCCCCGGCACCGTTACCATGATCGGTTTCTACCGTGCTTGCTACCAGCTGCACCTGACCGATAACAAGCTCATGCTCATCCTTCCTGCGATGGCAGCTCCGATGACGGTGTTCTTCATGAAGCAGTATCTCGAAGGCGCGCTCTCGATGGAGATCGTCGAGTCGGCGCGAATCGACGGTGCGGGTGAATTCCGTACGTTTAACTCGATCATCATCCCGATCATGAAGCCGGCTATGGCGACCCAGGCGATCTTCGCTTTTGTCGGATCATGGAACAACTACTTCCTGCCGATGATCCTCTTTAATAAGCATAAGAATTACACCATGCCGATCATGGTGGCGATCTTAAATGAGGGTAACTATAACACGGAGTATGGCTGTATCTATGTCGGTCTTTCGCTGACGGCACTTCCTCTGATCGTGATTTATCTTCTGCTGTCGAAGTATATTGTCAGCGGAATTGCACTGGGGTCTGTGAAGGGGTAAGAATCACGCTCTGAAGTCCATCTTTTAATCTTCGGTTTCTGCACATATAATGAAGGCAGGGGTTGTTTGGTTAAGGAGGACGTTCTTATGAAGAGACGTGGTTTGGCTTTAGTGATGGCTCTTGCGATGCTCACGGGATTGGCGGGCTGTAAGAGCAAGAAGAAAAAGTCTTTCGAATATACCTGTACGGAGAAGAATCGCCGCGGGATCTCCTCTGTGGAAGTGAAACTGACGGCAGATGCGGATTTCTCTATCAGTGCTTTTGAGAACACAAACAGCGATCGGGTCGCCGGTGTTATCGGCTGCGCGGTATGCGTTTACTGGATGCCCAAAAACGTTCTCTTAACCGGCGATCCGGATTATATGGCTGCGCATCCCATTCCGAAAGCAGAGAAAGTCACGATCAAGATCTTCTACGAAGAAGAATACCTGCGGGGTGTTCCGGAAGAGAATCTTCTTCTTCTGGCTGCCCGCGATGACTCGTTTGAGTGTATCGAGGTACCGGGCGCAGAACATGATCTTAAGAAGAACTGTTTCACAGCGGAGGTCACGGACCTGAAGGAAAGTAACTTCCTGCTGGCGGACGCTTATGAATACTATAAGAGTCAGGGCAAGGATGCTTCGAAGTATAAGTATGACCTGC
>CAMYWO010000035.1:0-21331 GCA_947302815.1 uncultured Clostridia bacterium
TGTTGGCTTCCGGAGTATTTACCGCGATGATGCCCTTCTCTGTGCAGGCAGCAACATCGATGTTGTCGATACCGTTACCGGCACGGCCTACGACCTTAAGATTCTTCGCATTAGCGAGGAGATCCTTATTGACCTGTGTTACGGAACGTACGATGAGAGCATCGTAATCACCGATAAAACCCTTGATCTCGTCCTGGGAGCAACCTAATCTCTCGTCTACTTCAAAACCTTCGTCCTTCAGATACTGGATTGCATCTGCCGCGATCTTTTCTGCAACTAAAATCTTCATGTTCGTGTTCCTCCCAAAATCTTATGCGTTCTGAGCCTTAAGCTCAGCAATAACTTCGTCGAGATCCTTGAGCATCGCCTTGATCTCATCAATGGTCGTATCTGCCATGTGTGCGATACGGAATGTGGTTTCCTTCAGAGCACCGTAACCGCCGGACAGGAGATATCCTCTCTCACCCATCTTCTTGTTGATCTCCGGGAACGGGATACCCAGTGTGTTCTTAATACATGTAACTGTGACGGACAGGTTATCCGGATCGGAGTAAAGCTCCGCGTTCTTTCTTGCCCAGTCACGGACGAGCTCAGCCATCTCGCAGTGTCTCTTGTAGCGGTTCTCGACGCCCTCAGCGAGGATGCAGTCGAGCTGGTAGTCCAGAGCAAACATGTGAGACTCGGACGGAGTGGACGGATACTGGAACGGCTTCTCGTGAACGAACTTAGCCAGTTCAACATAGTCGAAGTAAAGTCCACGGTTCGGGATGGTCTTTGCCTTCTCGAGTGCACGGTCGGAAACCGATGCGATGGACATTCCCGGAGGAAGTCCGAGACACTTCTGTGTAGAAGTGATGCAGACATCGATGCCCCACTCGTCAACCGGAATGAAGTCACCGCCCATGGAACTTACCGTATCCACGCAGAGGATAACATCCGGATACTTAGCCTTAAGGACCTCGGAGATCTTTCCGACAGGGTTGTGGATACCTGTGGATGTCTCGTTGTGTGTGATGGTGATCATGTCGTACTCGCCGGAGGAGAGTGCCTCGTCGACCATCTCAGGTGTTGTGATCTGTCCTAATTCGGAACGGAAAATATCTGCCGGAACGCCATTAGATGTCGCCATCTTGTACCAGCGCTCACCAAATGCTCCGATGGAGAAGATTGCTGCCTTCTTGGCAGTGAAACATCGTACGGCGCCTTCCATCAGACCGCTTCCTGATGAGGTGGAAAGAATGATAGTGTTCTTCGTACCCATGACCTTCTGCAGCTTCTCGGAAATTCCCTGCTGCAGAGCAGATGCATCTTTGGTACGGTGGCCGATCATCGGCGTAGCCATCTTTTCCAGAACTTCATCGCGGACTTCAACCGGACCCGGAATGAAAAGCTTCTTGTGCGTACTCATGATAATCCCTCCATGTAAATCCAATATTACATAATTACATACCGTACTATTGTAGTCGCAATTCACCGATTTTTCTAGTCAAAAAGCACTGTCATTTTCATTTTCGGCAAATTATCAAAAAAAGGTCTTTTCGCGGGCGCTTTGCACACAAAATGACAGTTAGAAACGCCAAATGATTTTTATTCGATCCTCCGCAGAATGAAAAAGGGCTGTCCGATCGGACAGCCCCTCGTTTCTTGATCTTTGGGAAAAGCACTCTTACGTCGAAGACTTCGGCGGGAACATGCTCGGCGGCGGGAGTTTCACGGACTCACCGGCCTGCGGTACATAGGAAGCATCCAGTCCGTTATAGGTCTTGATGGTCGTGACATAAGGATCGTTCTCACTGTCGATGTCATAGCCATATACGGAGTGGAAGAGATCCCACCATGTGCGGCATCCTGTCTTATCCGAGAATGTGTAGATACCGATCGGATCTGTTTCGGTCGTCGGCTGCGTATCCGCCGGAGTGGTCTCCGTCACAGACGGCGTTGTATCTGTTACCTCACCGGATACATCTGTGATAGAAGCATCAGAACTGGACTCTGCCGGTTCGGACTTCTTACTGCTGCTGCAGGACTTCGCGATCAGCACGATGATAATGATCAGGCAGATCAGGGAAACTGCTGCAAGTACATACGGCAGGAAGGATCCGGCCTGGCCCTCATCCTCACTGTCAAAGCCGTCATCGATCGTATCCGGTCTTCTTCTGGTCGGCTGCGTATTCGGACGGTTACCCGGACGCTGCGGCTGTGAAGGACGTCTCGGAACACCCGGAACGGAGCCCGGACGAACGGCCTCACCCTGCTGCATGTAAGCTGGGATCGCGGATGCCGCGGCTACAGGCTCTGCTGCAGATGCGGATGGTGCAACGTCAAAGAGATCAGCCACAGACGGCGGCGGATTATCAAAGTCATACTGCGGAACTTCTTCCTGCTGGGCGGCGGCCTCAGTTACCGCAGCGAACGGATCGTAGTCAGCCTCGCTGACCACAGGCATCTCCTGGGTCGGCTCATCGTATCCTGCGTTCACAAACGAAGGATCTGCGCTGTACGGATCTGCATCAACATTTACGAACGGAGATACCGGTGCAGCTTCCGGCTGCGGCTGTACGAACTGGGAAACTACCGGAGAAGCTTCATCCTCATCAACAGTGTAGGAGCCTCTTGCATATACGCCGGTGTCCTCATAGCCTACCGGAGTATCGCTGTTAGTCGGATACGTCGGCGGAACATAAGTCGGAGCTTCGTAAAGCGGCATCTGCGGAACATCATCAGCGGAAGCTGTCGCGTTGGCCGGTGCATCACTCGTAGCGAACGGGATCACGAATTCACTGTCGCCTGCCGGAGCTTCGTCTGAAGCATAATCCGACGGATAAGCATCGTGGGTTTCGTACTGATCCTCAGAAGAAGTCTCGGCATCTCCGAAGAAAAGCGGTGTCTCATCGAATTCTTTTGGATCGTTAGAATATTCGGGCTCGTCGTTCATAGGCTTTTTCACCTCGTCTTCCGCCTCGAAAACAAGAGGGGCATCCTCGTCTGTTTCCGCAACAGATGCCGAAGAAGATCCTCCGGAGATCTGTTCAGTTCCTGCCACGTTCTGCTGGGCGGCCGGAGCTTTTGACGGGTCACCGACAAAGAGCTCGTCGCCGATAAAGAGCGGAGCACCTGTATCGGCCGGTGCATCTCCGCCTACTTCAAACGATACATCCCCGGAAGTTTCTTCCGCTTCCGGCTTGGCAGATTCTGCGGAAGAATCTGCTTCTTCTTTTACTGCTTCTGTTGCAGCCGCTGCTACTGCTGCCTCCGGAATTACCGGGGTCTCTACCTTCACAGACGGAGTCTCCGGCTGCTGGGCCTTCACGGCCGCCTTGAAGAACGGATTGTCTTCGTTCTTTACTGCAACGAACGGCTCATCCTTCTTGACCGGCTCGGCAGGTGCCGCCTGTGCCGCAACGAAAGGATTATCTGCTGCCGGTGCAGCTGCAGGTGCCGCGCTGAGCTTCGCGTCGAGATCGGCCGCGGCCTTATCAAAACTGCTCACGAACGGAACGACCTTTGTCGCTTCGATATTGTCAGCTTCATCTGCCGGCTTCACTTCAGTCTCGGGCTTCTTCTCAGGAGCACTATTCTCTGCACTGTCATTCTTCATCAGATCGGAAATATCACCGAACGACAGTTCCGGTTCCGGAACCGGCGTATTGATCGCCTTATCTACGATAGCACTTGCCGCAGCACTCGATGCAGCGCTTACTGCCGCAGCTGCCGCAGTCTTCGAAGCCGTCTCGGCACCGAGGGACGCGATTGCGTCAGCCGCGGTTCCTACAGGCGGATTAAACTGGGTAGCTTCCAGTGCTTTTGCCTCAGGAGACTTCTCCTTGGCAGGAGCATCACCGAACAGCATCGCATCCTTAGATACCGGAGCTTCCTTCTTCTTGGGAGACTCGAGCGGTACCGGCGGTGCTACATTGTACTCATCGTCATCTTCGACCTCTTCTGCGGCCGCCTTCTTCTTCTTTCTGCCGAAGCCGAAGAGTCCGCCTCTCTCACTGGAGGTGATGTCCTCAACAAAAGAGATCATGAACTGCAGCGGAACGCCCGGGAGCTTCGCCGCTGCCTCTGTGATAACCACCGAAGCCGCATCGCTCTGATCCTCTGCATCGTAGAGGATACGCAGAAGTTCCTGCTGACCCAGTGCCTCGTAGACCTCACGGTTACAGAGGATGATGCAGTCATCAAGCTTGAGCTGGGCGATGTTGGAGCACAGCGCCGGAGCAGTCTTGGTCGCACAGAAGTTATAGAAATTATCGACCTTCTGACGGGCGGTATTGATCGCATCGATATGGATATCGGTCGCCGTCATCGGATAGAGTGTGTCATCACGATAGAGGAATGCCAGGCCCTTGCCGATCGTGGAAGCAAAAGCCTCACCGTCCTTGACCATAACGCCTGCGAAGAACGGAGCACGGTTATTGCCCTGCTGGATCTTCATCTTGCCGGTGATGGAGACGGCGGTATTGACCATCTCACCGATCGAGTCGTCCAGAGAACGGCGGCCGGTCTTCAGCTCTGTGCCGAGACGGCGGAGGATCGGCTCATACGGCGGAAGCGCATTCGGATCCTGATCGGGATTGGTCTGATGGGAAAATACAGAGAAGAAAAAACCTCTGTCTTCTTTATCGTTCGTAAGATCTGCGGAACGGGCGACTGACTTGCTTGTCACACGGCCGTCCATATAAAAAGCATCTGTGAGTTCTGCGGTAGGAAAATATCTCGCTGTAAGTGTTGTTGCCAGACGAGTCTGCTTTGCCATAGCTTAGGCCTCCAAAATTAGGGGATCGTCCCATTACTTCTGTTTAATTATAACATAATGTCTTTTCATACAAGTGCTAAGGAGGCTCTTTTTGCTACAATTTCGTGACAAATTCGGGACGATGCCGTTTCATATGACGGCAAGCCCCGTTCTCAGGCGCTTTTTGTTTTTTCTATCTGAAAAGAACTATTGCACGGGTATTACGCGAAACAACGTCAATTCTTTTTGCTCTCTACGAAAGCCTTCATGTCCTTTTCAAGGACTTCAAAAGGCGCACAGCCGAGGTCAAGATACGCCTTGATCACTTCCTCTTTCGTGCAGATCCCGTCGAGTTCTTCGATCGAGCTGTCCAGGATATCCGAGGTGAAAATATACCCGAAAGCATATTCGAGCGCATAGCCCTGCTCGGCCGTAATACGTTTCCAGTATTCATCGGTGACAGACTCGTCCTGACCGTAGTTCGAGATATACTCTTTGCATTTTTCGTAATTCCAGCCCTCATACTCGACACCGATGCTCAGACGTGCGGCAATAAAGGTGGAATACAGGTAAGATGCGTTCAGCGCCAGATCCGCCTGCGCACGGTCAAAAGGCGCATACGAGACCATCAGTTTCTCAGAATACTGCGCCCAGCCCTCCGCGTACGGCTCGGACATGGCAAATACCTGATAGCGGCTTTCCAGGTTCTCGGCCTGGTACTGATGCTGGTAGAGGTGTCCCGGATACATCTCATGGGACACTGTGGTAAACATGTCATACTGCGGATCGTCCAGTATCGCGACATTGAGCCAGACCGTGTGCTTCGTATAATCATCGACCGGAGCAGGAAGATATCTTGCCGGCTGGATCGAGTCATAGAGCTGACGGGGGATCTCATAAACTTCAACATCGTGATTCTCAATCTTCGGGAGGTTCTCGTCCGTGAAGCGCTTGCACCAGTCGCGTGCCTCATCGAAGCTCAGGTCCCCGAAAGTATAGTAGCTGCCCTTCATTTTCCAGGTCTCGATATATTCGTTATAGACATCGTCGATCTTCTTCTGCAGGAGTTTCGTGCAGTCCTCCACCGACATCTCCACGCCGGTCTTACTGTGGAAAAGCGCCTCATAATAGGCCTTTCCATCAGCCGTTGCCGCAAGGTAAGATGCGTCGTTGCACTTGCCCTTCAGTTCGGGAAGTTTCTCGATCAGCATCTCCATGGCAGGATAATAGTAGAGATCCAGAAGTTCCTGGTTCTTCTGAATATAGTCCGCCTTCTCTTTATCTGAGATGTCAAGTTTATTCACTCTCTCTTCGAAGGTCGTCTTCATGAAGTTCGTATCGTGGTCTTTCTGCATCTTGATACAGTCCTGCACGATACGGTCGATGCACTCGTCATTCCATCCGAGGCCCATCTCACTTCTTGTCTTCTCAGTATCAAATGCTTTCGTGAAGAAATCCTTCACATCTCCCAGGATCGTGAAATAACGCTCCACATCATCCGTGCTCTCGAAAGGGATAAGGGAGATCAGCATCGGATAGACGACCTGTTTTCCGCCCATCGGATTGAGCTGCGGAATATAGTAGGGGTGGCTGTAGATCTCCGACATATAGTGGAAATCGAAGCACATATCCGTGATCGCACGGTTCTGCTCTTCGGTAAGTTCAGCCGGATCCAGGCCGCTTAAGGTCTGCTCCAGCATGGCATAGCCGGACGACGCCTGCTGATACTCGGCAACTCCCGGGAAGGAAAGGCCTGTCGTCGGCCACTGCGAATAGTAGTTCTCCGGATTCTCGTATGTGTAGTAGGCATTGAGAAGATCTGAAGCACCTACAAAGATGCCCATATCATATTCACGGAAGGTCCTCTGCGCATCCGTGATCTGATCGGTCGGAGTTCCTACCCATTTGTTTCCCGAGACCGTATTCCCGTTCTCATCCGTTACGACCGCCGGCGGTTTCGCGATATTTTCCTGATCCATCGTCTTTGACGAACAGGCGGCAAGAGGCGCTGAAACCAGCGCCCCCGCAGTAAAAACAGATAACCATTTAACAGATTTACCGAATCGGTTCATGCATCTTTCTTCTTCTTTGGTGCCGGAGAATGGCAGGAATTACGCATCGCGCAGCCCTCGCATCCGCACCCGCAGGAAGATTTCCCTTTCTTTTTATCCCTCACCATCTTCAGAATGATAAGGATCACGACAGTCGCCAGGAGCAGACTGATCACGATCGTGCCCAGATTGTCCCGGATCAGCCCCATCAGTGCTGCTTCTCCACGAACAGCGGCATGTACTTCTCGAGAATGTCAAAGGAACTCGGTCCCATATCGAGGTATGCCTTATGGATCTCACACTTCGTGTAGTCATTCCCGTACTGTGCCATCGCATCGTCAATGATCTTCGTGCAGTAGTAGTTGCCGAAGCAGTAAGGCGTTACATAGCAGGGGATCTCGATAATGATGTCATAGAGAGCATCTGCGACCTCCTGACCCGCTCCCGGGAAATACCGGCCCGCAAATCTCGCAATATCATCCTTCGTCCAGCCGTCATAGTGAACACAGATATCGAAGTAAGCCTGCATGTGATAATTCAGAAGTGCGATATACACATAGTAGCAGTTATAAAGATCCAGATCGAAATCCGTGGTCAGATTCATGATGTAATGCTCGGAATAGGTGGACCAGCCCTCCTTATAGGCTGTCGTTCCGCCTTTCTGATAGTAGCTCTTCATGTTCTGGACGTGATAGACCGTCTCGAGAAGGTGTCCCGGGAACGCTTCGTGGGCAACCGTCGTCAGCATATCGCCGAGTCCGTCACTGTAATCATTCAGAAGCAGGACATTCTTGTTCGGATTGTCGTACGGAGCCGTCCAGTATGCCGCAGGAGAGAAGTTCTCGCTCATTTCTTTCGGCAGATGTACCACTTTATACTGAACATCCCCGATATCCGGGAAATCGGTCTTGATTGCATCTTTACAGAACTCGATATCATCCTCAAAGGATCCGGTCGTGATCTTCTGCATCTTATCCGGATCCATCATCTGCTCCTGCTGTTCAGGGGACAGCGTCAGCAGCTTCGAATAGAAGTCCAGATATTCTTCCTGGATCTTGGTTTCAAGGATCTTCTTAGCCTCATCGATCGTCAGGCTGGTTCCGGAACGTAACTGGAAGTACTTCTCATAGAACTCTTTTCCGCCGTCCATCTCACAGATCTTTCCGCTTGTCTTCGCAGTGCCGCGGAGTGTTTCCAGATTCTTGGCCAATTCCTCATATACCGGGAAGAATGACGTATCCAGGATCTCCTTGTTTCTTGCGATCAGATCCTTTGTCGTCGCATCGTCCAGCCCGAGCGCCTTTACGCGCTCATCAAACGTGGTATACATATAGTTCCCGTCATGGTCCTTATACACCGTATTGAAGGACTCGATCAGGTGATCCAGGTTCTCATCCGGCAGGCTCCATCCCAGTTCGGCACGCTTCTTTTCATACTCGAACAGAGACTCCAGATAAGGTTTTGTATCTGCAAGCATCTTAAGATAGCGCTCCGCATCGTCCTTATCATCAAAGGTCAGGACAGACAGAGAAATCGGGAGCTCTACATTGATTCCGGTCAGGCTGTTCATCGAGGGAGTGTAGTACTCCATATCGTACATCGCATCCGACAGAGCATAGTCACGTTTCATCGTGTCGAGAAGGATCTGATCTTCCAGTTCCAGGGAGTCTTCGTCAATCTCTTCCAGTGTCTGGAGGATCTTCTTGATTTCATCATGTCCGGTTCCGTCATCCGGCTTCCAGGGCTCAATACCCACATCCGGCCAGTCGATCCCGGCAGCAGAAGGATCCTCCAGCGCATCGGTCAGCGTCCAGATGTCCGTCATGCCCTGCTTAAAGATCTCCTCATCTATCTCGTGAAGTTTCTTGGCCGCCTCGGCGCCCGTATATTTCTTCTGCACAGGATTGGTCGGAACCGCCGTGTCTGTCGGCACCTGTGAATCCGAAGTATCTGTAGTATCCGTGGGATCTTCTGTCGTCTCGGACGTTTCCTCGCTCGTCCGTTTCGTCATCTTCTTTCTTCCGTCAGACTTCATCGGACGGCACGCGCTAAGCAGCATCGACGTCGAAAGCACGATACAACCAAGCACCTTAAGTACGATTCTGATTCTCTTATTCATGCGTTTCTTCTCCTTAGTGTCTTTCCCCTTAACTAAAGATAATTTAATCACAAAAAGAGGGCAAAGTAAAACCGCGGGGCGTCTTGTTACAGTTCTCTTATTTCCGTGACAAAAGCACTTTTGCCGCACTTTTCTATGCGCGGACCTTCTCGCTTCTGTAGGAAGCAAGTGTCGTGATCAGGACGAGGACTGCAAGAACCAGCAGAGACAGGGCCACCGCGACCATGTTCTCCATCTTCGCCCGTGCGTTCAGAAGATCCTGGAAGATCAGGCAGATATTATAGACCGGGATAAAGTAGTGTGACAGCGGAGAAGTTCCGAGGCGGAACATCGACATCATCGCAGCAAGTGTACATCCCAGCGTTACCGGGATCTGCGCGGCCTGCGCCTGGCCGGCATCCTTACAGAAAAGAGAGATGAGGATGCCGAGGTTGGAGAACAGATAGCACAGAAGCACGGCATATAGAAGGATCAGCAGGACCTGCGGGATCGTGACATGAACGCCCGCGAACCCGAAGACATCCTTCGACCCCATCGCCTCGCATATCTTACTTCCGAGCACATCGATCCCGATATAGATACCGCTTGAAAAGAGGCTGATCAGGCTGACCGAGAGGATCTTGCCCATGATCAGGCTGATCGGCGGCACAGGAGACAGCATCACCTGATAGAACGTGCCGCGCTGCTTGTCGCCCGCGATCGTATCGCCTGCGAAGTTCGCGATATTTGCCGTCAGCGGCAGTATCAGCATATACGGAAGGAGCATCGCGATCATACGGTTCGCAGTGCTTTTCAGCGTGATGTCCTCGACCTGTACGGAACGGAACACGATATTCCTGTTCTGGGATTTATACACCTGATCGAAACTCTGTCGCACGAAGGATTCCGCGCTCATCTTCATGTAATTGGAGACCGAATCGCTCTCGTGATAATAGATCTCGACACATTCGATATCCGAGAAATCCACGAGAACATCGCATTTATGAAACCTCTCCGACTCGATGAACACCTGCGGTTCTTCGGTGACTTCCTCGATCCAGATCTGCTTGTCATCGATCGATCCGATGTTGTTTCTCTCCATCTGGATGCCGTAGAAAAACATCGTGTAGGACGTATTCTGCTCCTGCCCGGTCCGGGGCTGGAGAAGCGACATGCCGACCGTCAGGAACAGCGTAATGACAGGCAGGACCAGGAACCCGAACAGGAGGCTCTTCTCCTTCAGGATCTTCTGCATTTCGTGATGGAAGATCTTTCCCAGTCCCTTCATCTCTTACTCTCTCCCATGCCGTCCGACGATGGCTTTTTCTTCGTGGTTTTCTTTGTACAGCTTGATAAAGGCCTCTTCGACCGTATTCACTCCCTGACTCTCCGGAAGTTTCGGAACAGTTCCGCAGAAGACGGAACGCCCGTCCACAATGATGCCTACCCGGTCCGCCATGCGGCTGACGAGGTCAAGGATATGCGTGGAAAGGATGATACACTTCCCTTCCTTTTTCAGGCGCAGGAGATACTCCTCGATCAGGTGCTGGGTCAGGATATCCAGACCGTTCGTCGGCTCATCGAAAATGATCGTATCCGGGTCGTGGAGAAGGCAGATCGCAAGGGATGTTTTCTGCTTCATACCGGTAGAGAACGTCTCGTATCTTCTGTCTCTGAACTCACTGATCCCGAAGTAGTCAAAGAGCTTGTTCCGGTTCTCGGCGATCGCTTCCTTACTCATCTCGTAGAGTCCGCCGTAGTAGTCCGCCAGCTCGTCCGGCGTGAACTGTCCGTCGAGACGGATCTCGTTGGTCAGGAAAGCGATGCGTCTTCTAATCGCATCCGTATCCTGCTCCAGTGGTTTTCCATCGTAAAGGATCGTACCGCCCGTCGGTGAAAGGAGTGTCGACAGCATACGCATGGTCGTCGTCTTTCCGGCGCCGTTCGGTCCGAGAAGCGCGAAGATCTCTCCGTCGTTGATCGTAAGAGACACGTCTTTGACCGCCTCTACCTTGTTCTTCTTAAAAGTCTTTTTCAGATGCTCGATAGTAATCATTCAGAAGTCCTTTCCCACAATCTTGAAGACAGGATCATGCAGATGACAAACACGACAGCGGAGATCGCCAGTGCCGTCAGGAGCGGTATATAGTCGACTTGATTCTTACTTAAGTTTTTCACGATCGGTGTCCAGTTGGCGACCGGCACATACTTAACTGCCCCGGCATCGATGAAGTTCGGAAGGATCGCCGCGACAGAGATGATCACCATGCCGGCCGAAGAGAACAGCGATGCTTTTTTTGCCTGGGCAAAAGCACTTCCGATGATACTGAATACTGCCGTGATCACGAGTGTGACTGTCAGAAGCAGAAGGAATATCACAAGGATCCAGACGGGATTGCTTCCCGCGATCTTTCCCGCGAGCGCGAATTCATCCGGGCTCCAGATCGCCATGCCGGCAACGGCCGCGAGAATACCCATGATACCCGAAAGGAAGATCTCCATAAACATGACCAGTTCTTTTCCCAGAAGGATCTTGCGGATAGGGGCCGGACAGAGGACCAGCGAATCAAAGGTCTGACGCTCTTTCTCTCCGGTGATGGTCCGCGCGGACAGCGTCATCGCGTTACTGGCCATCATCAGGAAGAGGATCATGCCGATCAGGCCGGCCATCTGGTCAAAGTAGCCGGACAGTTTCTCGGCATCGGTAGAAAGGTCGATCGGCAGCGACTCCGGATACAGCGCGTACGCGCCGTCCAGATACTCCTGACCTTCCAGAAGATACACCAGGTCATTGGCCAGATCCGTCGAATCCTTCAGTGCCACGGAAGAGGTAATGAGCGATGAATCATAAAGGATGGATACGGCAATGTTATCCACAAACAGCGCGCAGTCCGTCTTGCCTTCGTGGACGCGCTCCTCCGCCTCTTCTCTCGTTCCGGAAGTAAAACTGAAATCGGGATAATACTCGCCGAGGACACCCTCGACCATCTCTGCCGTCTCGTCATCGGGAAGATACACGGTCGCATGGTAGTTTTCGACCATGACCCGCACGTAGCTCATGCACCAGGAAAGGAAAAGCACACTTACCAGCGGCACGATCAGCATCGTGACCAGCTGGATCGGCGTCTTCTTCGTCTTACGCCATTCGCTTCGCATTACGTGCCGGATATGACCTCTACTCATCCGATGCAGAAGCCTCCTTTTCCAGAGCCCGGTAATCGATCTTGCCTAGCTTCGTCTTCGGAAGTTCAGCGCAGAACTCATATTCCGTCGGACGGGCATACGGGATCAGATCATTCCTGCAGCGCTCTTCGAGCTCCGATCGGACTTTATTCTTCATCGCATCGTCTGCTGAAGGATCTTTTAACTGGATATATGCTTTTACCACGTGGAGACGGTACGGATGCGGGATCGCAACCGCGCAGGCCGCCTCGACGGCTTCATTCTCGAGGATCGTCTTCTCGATCTGGGACGGAAATACCGGGACACCGGACACCTTGATGATGCGCTTGATGCGCTGGTCAAAGTAGAAGAATCCGTCCTCGTCGCGATGCCCGAGGTCGCCGCTGTGGATCCATCTCTTACCGTCCGCATGAATATGGATGGCCAGCTCCGTTGCCTCCGGATCATTGAGATAACCGCACATCACGGTCGGGCCGCTGATACAGATCTCGCCCTTCTCTCCGGCAGGAACCTCTTCATCTGTTCCGGGACGCACGATCGCCATATCGATTCCCGGAAGCGGAAGACCCACGGAGCCGCTTTTGCACTCCTTCTCGGGATTTACGGCACAGACTGTCAGCGTCTCCGTAAGACCGTAACCTTCACGAAGCGAGATATCCGCTCCTCTAGCACGGACATATTCATCAAATCTCTTCTTCAGGCTCATCGGCAGCGAATCACCGCCGCTGAAGCAGGCTCTTAAGAAGTCGAGTTTCATCTTCTTCAGTTTATCGCTCTTGAGCATGCCCTCGTAAAGCGTCGGTACAGCCGCGATCAGCTGGGGCTTCTCTCTCTTAATGATCTTCGCCAGTTCATCCGGCTTAAACACCGGCACCAGCAGCATATTGATCGCGGAGGCGATCATGCAGTGCATGCACATGCAGACACCGAATCCGTGGAACAGCGGCAGAATCGCGACCATCGTCAGATCCGGGAAATTCTTCGGATCCGCAAACGGGTCCGGCACCCTTATGATCTGCGGGCCGAGGATCGCCGGCACATTCATATTTGTCGAGGAGATGACCGCGATCTTCGGAGATCCGGTCGTTCCCCCACTGTGAAGATAAAGCGCGGGATCATCCGGTCCGATCGGACGGATATACGGCTCTTTCTCAATCTTCTTTTCGTCAGCAAAGGCGTCTACCCAGTCGTAGTCATCATCGAGTTTTCCGCCATAGAGCAGATCGCCGTGATGGATAAGATTTTTGTACGAGATATAGAACGAATCTGAGGGAGACTTCGGTATCTTCTTTCTCACCTTCGCGCTGAAAGCCAGTGCTTTTGGCGCGGAAAGATAATCCTGGATCCGGCATACGATCACCAGACCCGGCTCGAGGTCATCGAGCATCTCCTTACATTTCGGAAGAAAAGCATCCAGGATCAGCAGGCACTCGCTCCCCGTATCCTTCATGCAGGACCGGAGCTCCGACGCGGGCGTCTTCGGGTGCACCATATTCGCAATCGCGCCGAGCTTGTTGAGCGCATAGATCGCTACGACCGCCTGCGGGATATTCGGCAGACACACGGTCACGACCGTGCCGACACCGATATTGCAGTCCTCGAGGGCAGCCGCCAGAGCATCTGTCTCGTAGAGAAGTTCCGAATACGTGATACGCGTTCCCTCGAACGTCACAGCTCTTTTCTCCGGAAAAGCACCTGCCGTCTTCAGCAGGACTTCGTATATCGTAAGATCCGGGATCTCAGAGAGCCCCGTCATCTCTTCGTCATAGTGGTCTGTCCAGGATCGGTCCATGGTTTCAAATACTTCCTTACACGACATAACAATCTTTTGTATTTTACTCAATTTTACTTAAAAAAGAAATACTCAGGTGGTATGATTAGGTGTATCAGACGCGTGGAAAAGCGCGCCGGAGCAAGGAGACCCTATGGCTAAGAAAAAAGCACAATTCGTCTGCAGAAACTGTGGTTACGAGACATCCGGATGGATGGGCAAGTGCCCGTCCTGTCAGGAATATAACACCTTCGATGAGGTCGTCGAGGTAAAGTCGGCACCCGCCGACGCCAAGCCCGCCCTTCGTGCCGGCTGGATCGCCGAGCGCGGCGTATCCAGGCTCGCCGATGTAGCGAAGGAATCCGAGCCGCGCTTCTCATCCGGCATCTCCGAACTCGACCGTATCCTCGGCGGAGGTTTTGTCGAAGGGTCCATGACCCTGGTCGGCGGCGATCCCGGCATCGGAAAGTCCACACTTCTCATGCAGGTCAGTGGCGCCGTGAAGGTCTCCGGCGAGATCCTCTACGTTTCCGGCGAGGAATCTAAATCCCAGATCAAGATGCGTGCCGACCGTCTCGGCATCAGAAGAGACAGCATCGTGCTTTGCTCCCAGACTTCCTTCGAGCATATTTCCGAGCTCATTTCCGAGCGTCATCCGGGTCTTTGTATCATTGACTCGATCCAGACCCTATACAGCGAGGAGATCTCCTCCGCGCCGGGCTCCGTGTCCCAGACACGCGAGGTTACGGCAGGGCTTCTCCGTATCGCCAAGTCCCTGAACGTCCCGATCGTGCTGGTCGGTCACGTCACCAAGGACGGCGCCATCGCCGGCCCGCGCATCATCGAGCACATGGTCGACACCGTCCTTTATTTCGAGGGCGACGGCTCTTCCGCGCTCCGTATGCTCCGCGCTACCAAGAACCGCTTCGGTTCGACCGGTGAACTTGCATTCTTTGAAATGACACAGAAGGGACTGATGGGCGTTGAGAACGCGTCCGCCCTTCTTCTTTCCGGCCGTCCGCACATGGCTCCCGGCTCCGTGATCACCTCTGTCGTTGAGGGATCGCGCGCCGTACTTCTGGAGATCCAGGCGCTCATGTCGCCATCTTCCTACGCAAATCCGCAGCGCATGACGCAGGGCCTCGACAAGGGCCGCGTCTCCATGCTCCTTGCGGTCCTCGAGAGCAAGTGCAAGGTCGGCATTGCGAATATGGATGCCTATATCAATGTCGTCGGCGGCATGCGGATCGACGAGACCGCCTGTGATCTCGCCGTCGTATGTGCCGTATTCTCTTCTTTCTCGGGAAAAGCACTCCGCGAGAATACGATGGTGCTCGGTGAGGTCGGTCTGACCGGTGAGCTCCGTCCCGTCAGTGATCTCGAGAAGCGTCTGTCTGACGCATCCCGCCTCGGCTTTACCGCCTGCGTCCTTCCGGGCGCAAGCAAGAATGCCGCTGAGCGGCTGCCCGTAAAAATGGACTTTATCTACGTCGATAAGTTAAGTGAAGCCATCGACGTGCTTTTCGCATAAGGAGGACTCTACATGCAGATCAAGAACTTCATTCCTTCGACTCCGATCAGGGACATGATGCGCCCGCTGTACCTCATCGTACCGGCCGCCGGTCTCGGCACCCGTATGGGGATCTCCGACAGCAAGCAGTTTCTGAAGATCAACGGCATTCCCGTCCTGGCAAGGACGCTTCTGGCTTTTGCTGAACTGCAGGAGAATCCGGGCCTTCAGATTCACGCGGTCGTCGTAACCGGCGAAGAGAACATCAGCCGTGTAGAAGCACTTCTTCAGGAATATAAGATCAGTTTTGTCGAAAAAGTCGTTCCCGGCGGAGCTACCCGTCAGGACTCCGTTGCCTGCGGTATCGCTGCCCTGTCTGACCTGGAACGCGTACCAGAGCCGCAGGATCCGGTCTTCATTCACGATGGCGCACGCTGCATGGTCGATAAAAAGACGATCGCCGCCTGCTATGCCGGCGGACAGATCTACGATGTCTGCGTCGCTGCGACGCCGTGCAAGAACACGATAAAGATGGCCACCGCCGAGTCTGTTTCATCATCTGCTCCGGCCGTAGTCGACCGCACGCTCGACCGAAGCACCCTCTACGAAGTACAGACCCCGCAGGTCTTCAAGTACAGCGTACTTCTCGACGTATCCGCCCGCGCGAAAGAATCAGGTATCACAGCGACAGATGACACCGCCCTCGCTGAGGCCCTCGGTATCCCCGTCCGCCTGATCCCCTGCTCCTACGGAAATATAAAGATAACGACGCCCGAAGACGCCGCTCTTGCTGAGTTTATGTTAAAGGAACAAGGCTGAGCTTAAGCTTCCGGACCGAAGCTGATCTCCTCTCTTCTCATCGTCACACTGCAAAACACCATGATGCCCTCGCCTTCGCCGAATCTCGTGAGATTCTCGCCGGAAGTCGCGGTAATACCGATGCGCTGCGGATCAAGTCCCGTCAGTTCGCCCAGACGGATCTTCATCGGTCCGATCATCGGCGTGAACTTCGGACGCTTGGCCTCAATGCTGACCGAGATATGTGTCAGTTCCCAGCCCTGATCCGCCGAAAAAGACAGTGCTTTTTCCAGATACGCGGAACTGTCCGTGATTCCCTGCTTGCACATATTGTCGGCAATCGTGCCGAGGATGTTGATCCCCGTAACCCCGGAGATCGCATTGGTCAGCGCGTGCAGCACCGCATCTCCGTCGCTGTTCGCCACAAGGGGCGTCTCGCCCGGGAATACCACACCCGCCAGGATCAGCTGCTTCGGCCACTTGTCCGCCGACTTCAGCTGCGCCTCGACCGGCTGCATAAAGCGGTGGCTGTCCTGTCCGATCCCGTTCACATATTCATACTGCATATTCTTTCCGCCTTTCCAGGCCCGCATCGTAAGCGAGCCGCCCTGCGCCTCTTCCGGCACAGGACCATTATATCATGACGCGTATGTCTGCGCCTCGGAAACCACCCAGTCCGCAAGGTCCTGCGCAGTCCACCCTTCCTCTCGGGACTGCCCGTCAAACCTTGACTTCTGCATGTTGTCCTTGATGATGATCGCCTCCGGCAGCGCTTCGACGTTATAGGCCGCTGCCAGTTCCTTCTCGGAAAGCGCATCGATCGCGACGATCAGCACCTTGTCGTGATACTGCTCCGTCACCTGCTCCATGCACGCAAACATTCCGTACGTGTCCGCCCGCATACTCGAGTAGAAAAAGAAGCACACACTCATCGGGCAGTTCTTCGCAAGCTCCGTAAGATCGGTCACCTGACGGTAGAGCACACCCGGCTCCGTCTCCTCTTCCGGGACCTCGAATACCATCGCGCTGATCGAGCAGTCGTAGTAATAGTCGCCCAGGTACTTCTTATAGTCTTCGCTCGAAGAAGACTTCTTCGACTTCTTACACGCGCAAAAAAAGCCCGGCATGCTCGCGATCAGCACGAGACACGCCAGACTCTTTACCAGTTCTTTTGCACGCGAAAAGCACTGGTTACCGTTCATTTATTTACCTTCGATCATCTTCTCGACGAACTCGACCGCACCGGAAAGGATGTCATTCGGAACCTTCTCGATGTGACCTTCGTCAACAAGAGCTGTGATATCAGGATCAAGCGGGAGCTTGTCCAGAAGCGGAACACCCAGCTCATTTGCAGCCTTCTGCACCTTGCCCTCTTCACCGAAGAGAGGTGTCTTCTCGCCGCAGTGCTTGCAGACAGTGTAGCTCATGTTCTCGACAAAACCGAGGACCTTGACCTTCATGAGAAGAGCCATGTTTCTCGCCTTGTTGACGATCATGGATACGAGATCCTGCGGAGTAGATACGAGGAAGATACCGTCGAGCGGGATGGACTGGAATACCGTCAGCGGAACATCACCTGTTCCCGGCGGCATATCGATCAGCATAACGTCGATGTTCTCCCAGATCACGTCAGACCAGAACTGCTTAACGACACCGGAGATGACCGGACCACGCCATACGACCGGCGCCTCTTCATTCTCCATAACAAGGTTAACGGAGACGATCTGGATACCGGAGTGAGAGGTCATCGGCAGGATGCCGTTCTCGTCACCCTTCAGCTGTCCCTTCAGGCCGAAAGCCTTCGGGATCGAAGGACCTGTTACGTCCGCATCAAGAATCGCGACACGGTAGCCGTCTCTTGCCAGTCTGGAAGCAAGAACGCTGGTAACAAAGGACTTACCGACGCCGCCCTTACCGCTGCAGACGCCGATGACTTTTTTAACTGTAGATTTCTCATGCAGAGGAGCGATGAGAGATTCCGGTTCGGAAGAGCCGCAGGAACCGCCGGCAGAAGCAGACGGGCAGGAATCCTTAGAACCGCATGAATCACAAGAACCCATTTTATTCACCTCATTAGTATTAATAGCTTTTCGCTTGAAACCATATTGTACGCTAGGTAATAGATAAAAGCAAATAGCAAAATGCAGCACACTGTACCTGTAGCGCGCCGCGCCCGCTGCATGCACTTGCCCACCGCTCACACCATCACCTGAGAAATCACGATCCCCGCGATTTTCCCAATTACCGCATTGGTAACAAACGTGCCTTTTCCGTACTCCGTAGTGTAGAGGATATCCAAGCCGTTGCGGATACCGACCTCCTCATATAACGCCATCTTTTCTATGTTATCTATCCTGTATTTCGTTTTGTCCATCATTCCAAGATGCTCTATAAAGAAGTACCTCCCCGTCTCCGGACAGTACACCGCGAAATCCGGCCACTTCTCCTCACCTTTGATCAATATGACCGGCTCGTACTTATACTCCAGTCCCAATTTCTCCAAAACCTGCGCAATCAGCATCTCCGACTTCGATCGGAAGAGGTATCTCCCGTGCCTGTACCCCGGAGTAATACTCTGATCATTATGCTCTACGAGCGCACAGAACTCCTCGTAAGAGTAGTTTAAGAATCCTCCATCTTTTATAGCCGGATGGGAATTAATCCTATCCCTCCCTGTCACAGGTTGCGCAGATGAACAGTTCACTTCTTTTGAGCATTCCTTTATCACATCTCGAAGAAGGGCATTCTGTTTCGCATATGGAATGAGTTTCTTCCCCTGCTTCGAATCAACAGAATACTCTATCCATCTTGTCTTACCATCCTTCACAGACCGAACCCGCACGACGCCTACTCTTTCTCCATGCCTGACATGCTGTCCAAAGGAGACCCACGGAATCACTGCAAGTTCTTTTCGCGCAGAAGCAACCGCAGAAACCCGCATGTCCAGCCCTGTTTTAACAATCATCGAAGATATCATATGGTCCTCCTTTTTCACGGAATAGTTTGGTAAGAAAAAACTATCATCATTTCCCGGGGAAACCAATATTTTATAAGCGATGTTTTGTAAGCATTTTGTGAATATCTTCAGCCGTGTCTAATGACCGTCCTAATCGCATACCCGCATTAGACCACTTATCAGATATTTCGCGCTCTCGTCTGATTCTTGGCCTAATCACATCCCCTCATTAGGCCACTCGTCAGACCACAAGCGCAAATGTCTGACATCTTGCCTAATCTGCCGCCCTCGTTAGACAACATATTCGACCAACAGCTTCGACAAACAAAAAACGGGGCATATTCTGCTCCCGTTTTCCGGTTATCACAATTCTTCTCGAAAAGCACTACTTCACCGACTTCATGATCCAGTAGCCCGACTCTTTGGCGATGACATCGCAGTTGCCGAACTTCTCCATAAGGTACTTCTCCGATGACGGCGCACCCTGCTTCTTCTGAAGCACCACATAAAGGAAGCCGCCCTCGGCAAGGTGCTCATACGCACCGTCATAGAAAGAGAACACGGTCTGCTTGCCAGCGCGCACCGGCGGATTGGTCAGCACCACATCATAGAGGTCCTCGACCTCCGAGCATCCGTCGGACTTTCTGATCTCCACGAACTTCACGCCGTTATTGACCGCGTTGTCCCGCGCAAGTTCGAGCGCACGCGAATTGATGTCCACCATGGTGACTTCCATCGCCGGGAAAACACGCTTCATGATGATACCGATCGGGCCATATCCGCAGCCGAGATCCAGAAGTT
This sequence comes from uncultured Clostridia bacterium, assembly GCA_947302815.1. Classification (GTDB taxonomy): domain Bacteria; phylum Bacillota; class Clostridia; order Saccharofermentanales; family Saccharofermentanaceae; genus Scatonaster. Next base: position 19,907 of record CAMYWO010000035.1, read on the forward strand.
TTCCCTTCTTCCGGCCGGCCGCCGACAGATCTTCGATCGCCGCCTCCAGAAGCGTCCTCGAACCGAAGTCCAGGAACTTCTTGGAGAACACCTCAGCGTCAGTAGAAAAGAAGAAATCCATACCGTGCATCCTCGCCTGGATGACGCGACGGTCGGATTCCCCCTGTGGATTTTCTTCGTAATAATGTGCCAAAAGCACTTCCTCCTTACGGGATCATGTACTCGATCGAGACGATCTTACCGGCCTTGATGGTAAGTACCAGCTCCGAGGTGCCGCGCTTGTAAGTCCAGAGCACATCGGTCTCCTGATCAGCGTCGCCGTACTTCGAGCGTGCATCCTCCGGTGTCATACCGATCTCCAGACCCTCCGGGGTCTTCACCAGGTCAGAAGAAATACGAACATCCGAGACATAGCCGGTCTCCGCACCGGTCGCCTGATATACCGTCAGAACCATGTTGGTGTAGGTATATACGTGATCCGTACCATCGTGTGCACAAGACGGAACATCCAGCTTGGACTTCGGTTCGCCGAGCTTTGCGAGGATCTCGGTCGGCTCAGCACCGAGTGTGATATCTACATTCTCATACGTGAATACGAAATTGTCCTTGGTATCGAGTGTGACCTCGACGGTACCCTGGGCAGCTTCACTGCTGGACGGAACCGAAGTCTCATCCTTCGATGCCGCCTTATTATCTTCCTGGGAAGCTTGGGTCGTTGTTGTTCCTGCTGACTTGTTATCAACATTATTGGCATCTGAACAGGCCGCCATAGATGCCGCCATAACGAGCACAAGTACCAGTGATCCTAATTTCTTCATGTGTCTTTCTCCTTTTGATGCAATATCACTTCGCGTGGCACACCCGTGCCCGCGCTATTTTCCATTGCCTATTTTCGCATGATTCAGGATGACTTTCAATCAGTAAATCGTCACAAAAGAACGTCTCAATCCCCGGACTTCACTGTACCATCGTCCTTCGGGTTCTCCTCAGAGGATTTCTCGTCGGCAGGCTTCTCCTCTGCTTCCTTCTTGTCAGAATCAGGGCCATCCTGCTTAGCGTTCCCGGCATTAGCCTTCTCTTCAGAAAACTTCTTATCCTGCTTCTTATGGATATTGGTGATATCCTCGAAAGTTCCTCCGCCGTTGTCATCCTCAGCTTTAAACTCACCTTTTTCCACCAGTCTCATGAACGCATCGACAACATCCGCCGTCAGCTGTGTGCCGGAGACTTCCTGAATGATGGAGATCGCCTTATCGAAGTTCATACGTTTTCTGTACGGACGGTCGGAATACATCGCGTCAAAAGTATCCGCCACGGCGATGATCTGCGCGACACGCGGGATCTCGTCGCCCTTCAGGCCCTTCGGATAACCGTGTCCGTCCGGTCTCTCGTGATGGTCACGCGCGCCGATCGCCAGCTCCGGCA
>CAMYWO010000036.1:0-20764 GCA_947302815.1 uncultured Clostridia bacterium
TCATGGGTCCGCACCCGTTCCCGACGATCGTCCGTGATTTCCAGGCAGTCATCTCAAAGGAGTCCCGTGCGCAGATCCTTGAAAAGGAAGGCCGTCTCCCGGATGCCGTCCTCGCTTGTGTCGGCGGCGGAAGTAATGCGATCGGATCTTTCTATCACTACATCGAAGACGAAGGCGTAAAGCTCATCGGATGCGAAGCGGCAGGACGCGGAATCGATACATTTGAGACTGCAGCGACAGTCAACACGGGAAAACTCGGTATCTTCCACGGCATGAAGTCTTACTTCTGTCAGGACGAAGACGGTCAGATCGCTCCTGTTTATTCGATTTCTGCCGGCCTTGATTATCCGGGTGTCGGTCCGGAGCACGCTTACCTTCACGACATCGGCCGCGCACAGTATGTGCCGGTTACCGATGAAGAAGCTGTACAGGCATTTGAGTATCTGTCGAAGATGGAAGGCATTATCCCGGCGATCGAGTCTGCACACGCTGTAGCATATGCACAGAAACTGGCGCCGACCATGAGTAAGGACCAGATCATCATCATCACGATTTCCGGCCGCGGCGACAAGGACTGTGCCGCGATCGCCAGATACAGAGGGGAGGATATCCATGAGTAAGATCAAAAACGCATTTTCTAACGGAAAAGCATTTATCGCATTTATCACCTGTGGAGATCCGGACCTTGCGACCACTGCAGCCTGTGTCAGAGAAGCCGTAAAGAACGGCGCGGACCTCATCGAGCTCGGTATCCCGTTTTCCGATCCGACTGCTGAAGGTCCGGTCATCCAGGGTGCTAACATCCGTGCGCTTGCCGGCGGAGTGAAGACGAACAACGTATTCGAACTCGTCCGTGAATTAAGAAAAGACGTTACCGTTCCGATGGTCTTTATGACCTATGCGAACGTAGTGTTCTCCTATGGTACCGAGAAGTTTATCAGCACCTGTGAAGAGATCGGCATTGATGGTATCATCCTTCCGGACGTTCCTTACGAAGAGAAAGAGGATTTCCAGCCTGTCTGCAAAGCGCATGGTGTGGATTTCATTTCCCTGATCGCACCGACCTCGGAAAACCGTGTCGGCATGATTGCGAAAGAGGCTGATGGATTTATCTATCTCGTATCCAGCCTCGGCGTAACCGGTGCAAGATCCGAGATCACGACAGACCTGAGTAACATTGTTACACACATCCGAAGCGTTACGGACACACCAGTTGCGATCGGTTTCGGAATCAGCAAGCCGGAGCAGGCAGCCGCCATGTGTAAGATCAGTGACGGCGCGATCGTCGGTTCCGCGATCGTTAAGATCGTTGAGCAGTACGGCAAAGACGCACCGCCTCATGTCGGCGAATATGTTAAGAGCATGAAAGAAGCGATCAGAGATCTCTGATCGCTTTTTTATTTCACATTACTTCTGATCCGATATTTTTATCACGCATCCGTGATAAAAATATGGGCATATAAACATATATCCACCCCGTCAATCTGAAGGGAACATCTTTCTTTCGAGGGCGACGATCCGGTGGTAGAGGTCCTTCCGTTTGAAGTCGTAATTGTTGATCTGACGGTTATAGTCCATGGCCTCTTTTTGTGTGTCGCTCATGGCACCGTGCATGATGTCCGACACATCCCATGCATCCTGAAGAGCATTGGGGACGGGTGTGCTGCCCGGACGGTCGAGAAGAAAATCCGTAAGCGAGCGGTTACGTGAACGGACCTTCTCATAGCTTCCTTCCATTGCGGATACACGGCTGTCGATATCTCTTGAGTGCTCGGAAAGCTTCTTCTGTCTTTCCCGGATCGGGCGGACCTTGACCTTAACGTTATGGTATTTCTCGGAGACATCCACAAATTCTTTGATCACCTGAAAATACTCTCCGTCTTCTTCGGAAAGCTTCTTCATCGCCTCATCGCAGCGCTTCCTGACAGCGTCAGCGCGGACGCCGGTGAGCTCTCCTTTGCCGGTCTTTAAGTCAGTCGTCCATTTCCATTTGCCGGCACAGAAGACACGGCCGCGAAGGGCAGAGAGGTCCTTCGGATCCATCGAAAGCACGAAGGTGTAGTAAAGATCGGCATCATTAAACTCGCCGATCGACAGTGCTTTTGCAGCCTTATCGGCGGCCGTTCCGTCAAAGAGACCGTAGCCGTAGGCCACGCCGCAGAAAGCACACTTATAGATATTCTTTTCTCTGTCGGCGACCAGTTCGCCGCCGCAGGTGGTGCAGGTCAGTTTCTTATCTGTTGCCATTCCAGTTTCCTCCATATTCCCGTGCAGAAGTGAGAACAATCTTACTTGCTTTCTTTCGCATCCGGTTCTTTCTTCAAAGTCGGATCAAGATCCCTGAGCCGGAGATAGAGTTCGTCATACTTCCTGCTCAGATCGATTTCTTTTTGACTGTGCTCGGACAGATCGCTGTGTATTTCTTTTAGGGCCTCTCTATGGGGCTTTTTCTTATGCTCGATCAGAGCAAGGATCGCGCCGCGGATCAGGAAAGCGAGGACAGCGATACCGAATGCTGCGAATAATCCTAAGGGGCCTAAGTAGTAGATGCAGACGATGATAGCAACAGCGAATACCAGGATGACTGCAAACATCGAAAGCATATTCGTGTTATCGTCCGTCTCGTTTTTGAACTTGCCCATCATGTCGACGGCCTTATCCGTGCCCTTTGACATTGCGCCGGCGACAGTGTCCTTCCTATCCATCAGATCCGTAAGCGATTGTACTTCGCTTGACTGCCGGTTGCGAAGATCTGCGCTCTCTTTAGAAACCTCACTGTATTCATCGTAAAGGTCGATCATCGAAGACAGAGTAGAGAAGTACGCTTTATTGTTTTCCGGTGCTTTTTCCGCGGCATCGGGAATTGCTTCGCGCATCTTATTGATGTCGCATTTCCTGAGCTTGTCGATACGCTGGATATACTGCGGGGAGTTGATGTGGCCGGCACAGAAAACAAGACCGCGGAGCGCCGTGAAGTTCGAAGGATCATCCTTTAAGATGCGCTCGAACTTCTCCTTCGCAGAAGAAAACTCCATCTGGCGGAGTGCTTTTACACCGTCACCTAAAACATCCTGTCCGTGAAAATCATCAAAGCCAAATTTCGTTCCGCAGAACGGGCAGTCGAAAACTTCCTGATCCTTATCAACAATCAGCGCGCCGCCGCACTTCGAACAAGTATAACTCTTTAACTGTGCCATACCCTGAAACCTCACATCCGTAAACCCTATGAGAAAATAGTATCGGTTATACGAAGGATTATCAAGGGAGGCTTCATGTGCTTAACGGTCGCTATTTCGTGTTATACTTGCACTATCAGGCTTTTGCAGGGGAAAGGAGCAGAAGAGAACATGCATTTTGTCGATGCAAAGGGAATACTTTCCGCAAGTAACGGTATGAATATCTACCGCGGCTGCACGCACGGATGCATCTACTGCGACAGTAGAAGTACCTGCTACCAGTTTACCCACGATTTTGAAGATATCGAAGTCAAGCAGAATGCCCCGGAGCTTCTGGAAAGGGCCCTGAAGTCGAAAAGAAAACACTGCATGATCTGTACCGGCAGTATGTCGGACCCGTACATGCACTGTGAAGAAAAACTTCTGCTCATGAGAAAATGCCTCGAAGTCATCGACCGGCACGGATTCGGTGTCGCCGTACAGACGAAGTCCGACAGGATCCTTCGTGACATCGATCTTCTCGAGTCCATCAACAGGAAGGCTAAGGCAGTCGTACAGATGACGCTGACGACCTACGATGACGATCTCTGTAAGATCTTAGAGCCGAATGTCTGCAATACGAAGCGGCGCGTCGAAGTGCTCGAAGAGATGCAGAAGAGAGGGATCCCGACGGTCGTCTGGATGACGCCGGTCCTTCCTTTTATCAACGATACGGAAGAAAACGTAAGAGCGATCCTCGATGAATGTGTCCGGGTGGGTGTCAAGGGCATCATCTGCTTTGATATCGGCGTGACCTTAAGAGAAGGGGACAGGGAGTATTTCTATGCGGCACTCGACAAGCACTTCCCGGGCGTTAAAGAGAACTACATCAGAAACTACGGGAATGCCTACGAGCTGTCGAGTCCGAACGCTAAGCCCCTGATGGCGCTCCTTCGGAAGACCTGTAAAGAGAACGGTATCCTGTATACTCCGGAAGACTGCTTTAACTACCTTCACGAACTTCCCGAAAAGTACACCCAGATGAGTCTTTTCGATCTTTGAAATGCAGCATAAGAAGATAGCTGCGGATCAAATCTAATTGCGAATCATTCGCCATTACTTGTTTTGAAAATAAGGGTGTGTTATAATCTCCACGTTTTAAGAAAAAGGCAGGAAGTAAGAAAAGTGCGCGTTTCAGAAAGTTCCAAGTCAAGAAGAGTGCTCGCCGGTATCCTCGGGATCATGGTGCTGTTTGTTCTTCTGTTCTCCAGCTTCTATATCGCCCTTGAATCCGGCCATGAATGCGACGGTCACGATTGTCCGGTCTGCTCGATCATTAAGCAGTGCGAAGCTGTTATCCGCGTATTTAAAGAAAGCAGAAAGACGCTTGTTTCCGCGATCCTTCCCGTTCTCTTTTTATGTCTTACCCTGCATCTTGTTCCGGTGTTTACTTCATCGGAGACCCCTGTAACTGAAAAAGTCCGGCTGAATAATTGATATCCATCTTCCAAAGGCAGAACCATACCCGTCGGGCATAGGTCTGCCTTCTGTTTTCACGTTTTCAAAAACATAAAAACACACGGAGGTGGATGTTTTATGAAAAAGCATCTTTCTATTCTCGCAGTGCTGGTCGCATCGGCTATGTGTCTTCCGGCCTGCTCAAAATCCAAGAAAAACAGCGATAAGAAACTGAAGATCGTAACCACGATCTTTCCTGAATATGACTGGGTCATGAATGTGCTCGGCGATGAAAAGGAGAATGCGGATGTCACTCTGCTTCTCGATAACGGCGTTGACCTTCACAGTTACCAGCCGACAGCAGACGATATTCTGAAGATCTCCGAATGCGACCTTTTCATCTATGTCGGCGGCGAGTCGGATGAGTGGGTCGAGGATGTCCTCGATCAGGCAACAAATAAAGATATGGCGGTCATCAATCTTCTCGAGTCCCTCGGCGATCAGGTCAAGGAAGAGGAAATGGTTGAAGGCATGCAGGGTGAAGAGCATGAGCACGACGAAGAGGAGCCGGAATACGACGAACATGTATGGCTTTCTTTAAAGAGTGCATCCTCACTTGTAGAAACGATCGGAAATAAGCTTGCCCAAGTCGATAAGGACCACGCGGATACCTTTAAGAAGAACGCGGAAGACTATAAAAGGAAACTTCTGGATCTCGATAAGAAGTATCAGGAAGCAGTCGGCGCTGCATCTGTAAAAACACTTCTTTTCGGTGACCGTTTCCCGTTCCGTTATCTTGTCGATGACTACGGACTTTCTTACTACGCGGCATTTGTCGGCTGCTCCGCAGAGTCGGAGGCAAGCTTTGAGACGATTGCTTTTCTTTCGAAGAAAGTAGATGAACTTAATCTTAAAGCTGTCATGACGATCGAAGGCCCGAACCACAAGATCGCTGAGACGATCAAAGAGAACACAAGCTCGAAAGACCAGAGCATCCTTACGATGGATTCCATGCAGTCCATCACATCGAAGGACGTAAAGAACGGCACGACCTATCTTTCCATCATGGAGAAGAATCTTGACGTGCTGAAAGAAGCCTTGAAGTAATTTTCGAAAAAGGGGAGGTGCGGCTATGCCACTTTTGCAAGTGAAAGATCTATCTCTCGGATACGATGGACAGGCCATTGTCGAGGGAGTGAATTTTGAAGTTTGTTTCGGCGATTATCTCTTTATCGTCGGTGAGAACGGATCGGGAAAGACAACGCTCATGAAGACGCTTCTGCATCTTCAGGCACCGCTATCCGGCTGCATCCTCCCCGGCGAAGGCTTAATGGAAAACGAGATCGGCTATCTTCCCCAGCAGACTCTGATTCAGAAGGATTTTCCGGCATCCGTGGAGGAGATCGTTCTCTCCGGATGCCAGGGCCGCCTGGGCCTTCGTCCTTTCTACCGTCCTGTTGAAAAATCACTGGCCAATGAAAATATGCACCGCATGGGGATCGAGCATCTTCGGAAGAAGTGCTTCCGCCAGCTGTCCGGGGGACAGAAGCAGAGAGTGCTTCTTGCCCGGGCACTCTGTGCGACAAGAAAGATCCTTCTTCTCGATGAACCGGTCAGCGGACTGGATCCGAAGGGCGCTTCCGAAATGTATGACCTGATCGAGAACCTGCAGAAGAGCGGGATCGCGATCATCATGATCTCCCACGATATCCCTGCCGCGCTTCGTTACGGTACGCACATCCTCCACATCGGAGAACATCTTTTCTTTGGAACGAAGGAAGAGTATCTGAAAAGCGAGGAAGGAAGATTCTTCCTTGCAGCACAGAAGGGAGGGACTCCCGCATGATCGATAAACTCTCGATGTATCTTTCTTATCCATTCGTCCAGCGTGCCCTGATCGTAAGTGTTCTGATTGCTCTGTGCTCATCGCTTCTCGGTGTCACGCTCGTGCTGAAGCGTTTCTCCTATATCGGTGACGGACTCTCGCATGTCGCGTTCGGCGCGATGTGTGTAGCGGGTGTCGCCGGTGTGTCAAACAACATGCTCGTTATTCTTCCCGTGACGGTCGGAAGTGCAATCCTTCTTCTTTCCGGAGGGCGGAAAGTGAAGATCAAGGGAGACGCGGCCATCGCCATGATCTCCGTCGCCGCGCTTGCTTTCGGCTATCTTCTTATGAGCGTGTTTTCCACTTCATCGAATCTTTCGGGAGATGTCTGTACGACGCTCTTCGGTGCGGCTTCGATCCTGACTTTAAAACCGAAAATCGTCTGGCTCTGTGCCATCTTAGCTGTCCTTGTCGTCACGATATTCATTCTTTTCTACCAAAAGATATTCGCCGTTACTTTTGACGAAGATTTCGCTGTGGCGACAGGGACGAAGGCGGGAAGATACAATCTTCTCCTCGCGGTCGTGATCGCGGTAATTATTGTTCTTGCCATGAATCTTGTCGGATCGCTTCTTATCTCTGCTCTCGTCATCTTTCCTGCAATCTCCTCGATGCGGATCTTCAGAAGCTTTAAGAGCGTCACGGTATTTTCTGCGATCCTTTCTGTATTCTGCGCATTTTCGGGGATCATTATCTCGATCCTTACGGGAACGCCCGTCGGCTCGACTATCGTTGCGACCAACGTCGTCGCATTCATCATCTGCTATATCATCGGTGCCGTTAAAGGAGGGAGCTGATATGACGAAAAGACCGGAAAAACAGAACAGAAGAAGGGTGCTTCCACTGAGCCTGATCCTTGTACTCTCGATCTCAGCAGGCTGCTCAAAGCAGAATGTCAGAACGAGAACGAACGGCACGACCGGTGTCGCAGATCTTCTTCAGTCGGCGCAGGATGCATCAAACGCCGAAAAATCATCAGCAACTACGATCGAAACGGTTCCCTCCGAGAGTCCTTCCACGGAAAAAACGGAGACATCCGAGTCTTCGCAGACCGCAAATAAGGACGGCATCGATATCGATCTTTCCGTGATGTCATCCACCACAGTTTACGCTGAAGTCCTCGGCATGGTCTACGAGCCCGACCGCTATAGAGGAAAGACCGTCAAGATGAAGGGCAGCTTTGCCATGTTCCACGATGAAAGCACTGATAAGTACTATTTCGCGTGCATCATTAAGGATGCGACCGCCTGCTGCTCACAGGGAATCGAGTTTGATCTTAAAGGGGATCACAAGTATCCGGATGACTATCCCGAAGAAGGTACGGAGATCACCGTTGTCGGGACTTTTGATACTTATGAGGAAGGAAATGCCATGTATCTGATCCTTCGGGAAGCGCAGATGATGTAGGCACAGTCAGGTTTTACTGCATTTCCCTGTTTTCAGCGTAAAGCCCCAATTTGTTTTTTTACTTGAATTGATAGTCTATATAGGGGATAATAATGGTTAGATATGTTTTATATCATGAGGGGAGTATGCAGATATGAAGATTTGTCCTGATTGCGGGCAGAGGATCCTCGGAACGTCCGAAGTGTGCGGACGATGTGGTGCCACGCTGGTTGATTTGAATAAGGCGGCAGACGTCGCTTCCGATATGATAGACGAAGTACCGTTAGAAGATGCTGAGTTAGTGGAAGAATCTCCTGAAGAATACATGGATGCCCAGTACACGGAACAGGAGTATGCTCCCGAAGAGTACGCAGAAGACCTTCCGGTGTTTGGTGACGCTGAGGAAGAATATGTAGAAGAACCCGTCGAGTATGTTGATGAGACCGGGTACACAGAAGAATCTCCTGAAGACTATATGGATGCTCAGTACACAGAAGAGGAGTATGCTCCTGAAGAGTATGCTGACGCAGATAACTATGTGGAAGAAGCAGCTGACTATGTAGAAGAAGTTTCCGAGTATCCGGAAGAATATGTAGAAGAGGCCGCGGAGAATGTAGAAGAACTCCAGCAGGACCAGGATTATGCAGAAGATCTTCCTGCCTTTGGTGACGAAGAGCCCCAGTATGAAGAAGAAGTACAGTATGCCGATGAACCGGCTGAAGAGTACGCTGATTATCAGGAAGAGACAGAATATGCTGAAGAACCTCAGTATGCTGAGGAACCTGAATATACAGAAGAAGTTCCGTATGCAGACGAACCCGCATACGAAGAAGAACCTTCTCTTATCGATGAGAGTGAGCTTTTGGAAGAAGCTCCTGAAGAGTCCGAGCTCCTGACAGCTCCTGCCGTAGCAGATGAGGAACCGCTTCCTGATTTCCCGGATGTCTCCGGCGAAGAAGAGAAGGAAGAAGCAGCCTCTGAACCTGAAGAGGACGATGACGATGAAGGTATTAACCTTCTCGCTCCGCTCCCGAATAGAAATACCCCGAACAAGAGCCAGGGCATTAAGCCGATGGTAAAGCCGATGGCAAGACCGCAGACCAACCGTGAGCCGGCACCGGCTCCACGCCCGGCAGCAAGACCGGAACCGCAGAAGGAAGAAAGAGCGGCTGCCCGCCCGCAGGATGACCAGGAAGAAGCACCGTCGCTTCTGAGAGGCGCTGCAGCAGCTGCTGCATCTGCAGGTCCTACTAAGCTCATGTCCAGAGAGCATCCTGAATGGGATCTCGATTCTATTGCAAAGAAGAAGGAAGATATCGAGTTTACACCGGTTCCGCCGTTTGTGTCCGCAGAAGAGGCGGCCCGTCCGTCTCCGTTTGCTCCGGCCAAGAAAACAGCTTCTGCTGCATCCGGCGCGTCTTCTGATTCTGAGAACGCAAAACCGACAGCTGCCAATGTTCCGAGAGGAAAATATGAACAGGGCTCCGGTCCCAGTGCTAGTGCCCCTGCAAGAAAGATCGAGGCTCCCGGCGCCGGCGAGATCTCCGCGGCGACACGTACTTGCCCGATATGCAGAACCAAGAGCTTTAACACTGAGAAGAATTGCCGCGGATGTGGTTACCAGTTCCCGAAGACGGGTTCGATTGCAGATCTTCAGGCGAACAGTAAGAATATTATTGCCATGCTCGCGGCAATCACGATGGCTGCGTCTGTCTTTACCGACATGATCACTTACACTCTGAATAATGAGAAATTCGATATTACCCTGATCAGCCGTTTCGAAGGATACGGATTCCTGCTTCTGGCACTGCTGGCGCTGGTCCTCGGATTCTTCGGAAGACATAAGGGCGTAATTGCAGTAGGGGCGCTATCCGTTATCGCTGCAAGCGCTGAGAACTACTATCTCTGGTACGACATCACCCAGGTCAAGAAGGGTGGAAGTGTTGACCAGGAGATCGGTTTCTGGCTCCTTTGCGCAGGCGCGGGCCTGATCCTGATTGCCGGAATTGTCGGAGTGGTCAAGGAAAAGAAGAAGCAGGAAAGATACGCCGACTACCTTCGCATGCGATGAGTATCTTTCATAAGAAACAGGAAAAGCCGATCCCTTTTGATCCTGAAAAGGAAGAACCGGCAATAAAGAAGAGTATATGTACCGGTGAAGCGACCGTCGGATTTGTCGATCGCGTCACCGGTCATTTTCGTGATATCCAAGTTGTCTCCACTCCGCTCGACATTGCCGAATTCTGCAGAAGGACCGGCACCGATCCGGATAAGATAAAGACCATTTATTAAAAGATGGCGCTTAAGATTGCACCAATACCAAGTACTGCAATAATTCCAATGCAGATACCCATATTGTTTTCCCACTTTTATGTTTATTCTGATTCCTTATCCTTCTTCGCGAGTCCCAGGATTGCCAGGAATGCAACGAGGATCATGCCGCCGCCGATGATGGCGAGCTTGCCGATGGTCTCACCGGTCTTTACAAGAAGTTCATTTGTCGGAGATGCTGTCGTTGTTGTGGCCGGTTCTTCAGATGCTCTGTCACGGATGGCGTTATTAACGTCACCTGTTGTTTCGGACGGATCCGCCGGTTCCGTAGTGGACTCGGAAGGCGCCTGTGTCTCCGTCGAAGAAGTTTCAGAACTGCTCGGATCGGAGGACTCTGACGGGTCAGAAGGATCCGTGGTCGTTTCCAGTGCATTTGCCACGTACTTATCGGCCGTGTATTTTGTGAAGTCAACGACCATAACCTCATAATCTTTACCGTTATACGTCACGGTAGACGGATAAGCCGTGGTGGCATCTGCCGCGAAGATCACGAAGAACGGGGTGCCGTCCAGTTCGTATCCTTCCGGAGCCTGAGTCTCAATGAAGAGATAGCATGTGCCGCGCTCAAGATCATTGAAAGTTGTTTTGCCGTTGCTGCCCGTTGTACCGGATCCGATACTTGTCGTTCCGGTGACCGTCTGACCGTTCAGTGTTGCCGAAGAAACACTGAAGACTGCACCGGAAAGGAGTGTTCCCGTGGAATCCTTATCGTGCTTTACCACGTTCAGCGTTGCGTAGCCGATCCTCGAAGAAGAACCAGCCGAACTCTCATATACTTTGCCCTTGAGACATGCGGAGTTCTCATCTCCATTCGTGATCACGCCGACAAGCTCACAGACGTTATTGGCGTTTCCTTCGTTGAGCGGCGAATCCTTTACCAGGTTCACGCGGGCACGGTACGTGATCGAATATCGGGTAGAATCCTTCAGCTTGATCGTAAATGTGCGGTCTTCGGAAGAGAAGTTGACCGAACCCGGTGCTGCGGCCTGATCGTTTACGAGAATGGAATCGAGATCCACATCCAGAGCCGATCCCAACGTATCGGAAAGAATCAGATCATCGCTGTTTGGATCAAGATCCATCGCCATGGGGTTTACCAGGATCGTATACTCCGCATAAGGTGCGATCGTCTGGTCATACTTAACGTACTTCGCCAGTTCGCTTGGTTTTTTGTTCTCCCAGCGGCCGACGCGGTTATCCAGTTCTTTGTCATTATAGAAGAGAGTTGCTCTATTGACGTATTCGAAAATATCATCTGTCTGTTTATCCATGTGTGTACGGTACTCAATGTAGAAGCTCTCGGTGCTGACCTTCAGGTCCGCAATCATCTTCGATGTGAAGTCGAAACGGATCATCTTTTTGCCGTCTTTGGTATATATTTCGTAGGACACATACTCTGAGAAAGGCATTTCATGCCAGCCCGCATCATGGAGGAAGAAACTGTTTTCATCGACCGTAGTATTCTCCGGAAGCGTGTCGATGATATAACCGGAAGTAACTTTCTGGTCCGTGATCGGGTTGATATAGAGCTGCCAGCGGATATATCCGAGATCCAGCTCATTAATGCCTGTCGCTTTATCAATTTCGAACTCGGCACGCCACTTCTCCATGTTGTAACCGGAACCGTAGATGTCGGTGGTTCTCTGAACCGGCGTCGGGACCTGTGTACTCTTGACTGTTACGCGGTTCGGAATTGTACCGTTATAGCCGTCCTCGTAGTAGTTGCCGGGAGTGTTATATCCATTATCCTTGATGAACTGGGTTGCGGCATCCTCGTCAAACATCTCATCCATGACTTCTACAAGATAGTAGAGGTAGACAGTCTGGTCGTTTTCGAGATGGTAGATCGTGCCGACAAATGTATGTCCGTCCCCGCCGTCGTCTTCAAAAGCACTGCAGTCGGTGAAGAGTGTCTCATCGGTAGGCGGGTTCGTAGTATATACCTTAGGGGTGCTTTTCAGTGACATGCCCGGCCACATGGTATCCATGACCTCGATGTTGGTCTGGTCGCCGGTAGCGGTGATCGGGATCACACAGGAATAGATGTGATTGACGTTGTCTACTACACGGAAAACCTTGTTAACTGTCAGCTTCGCATCGATGGGATTATCATCGACCAGGAGGTTAAAGTCGCGAGCACCTTTGAAAGTAATCTTGATCGGATCAGGTGCTTCGGCCGGATTCGGATCGCTCTCGATCGAGCCGTAGAATGAAAGATTACCGATACGGTCCTGGTTCCCGCAGAACTGTGAATCCGTATAGGTGATAGTAATAGTATGTCCGCTGATCGAATACTGGCCGAGGACTTTATCTCCGTCAAGGATGTTGCCGGACTTTCCCACGAAGTCCATATTATCCGGAAGTTCGTAGGTGAGAGAATCACCGGGATAAAGCTCGAAGATGTCGTTGTTCGGGAGTGCCCATCTCAGCGTACATACGATCGTGTCGCCATAGTGGATGGTGGAATTGTTATCGATCTCCACGCCTCCGACGGTAAGAGAAGCGCTCAGATTACCGCCTGTAAGTGCGGTAGCTTCGTTTAATGGTGTAGAAGAAGCGGCGCGCACACCGGTCGTTTTCACAAACGGAACCGAAGCCAGAATGAACATAATTGACGTGAAAAACGCAACAAATTTACGACGCATGATGTTAAGTCCTCCGATGCAGTCAAAGATGATAAGAATAAAATGTCGTGTTTGTGTCTAACCCAACTCTATTGCATTGTAACCTTATCAGATAAACCGGTTCATGTAAACTATACAAATTATAGATATGTAAAGGTCAAATTCTATTTCGGATTGTTCTCCCTTAACAGCGCCAATCGTTTCGCTTGCCGGATTATACCAGCACTGCCACCACCTCTTCGGTTTCAGATGCTATAATGATTTCAAAATTCCGTGGAAAAGGCGGTTAGTAAGATGGATACTTTTGTTGATGAAAGAGACGATAAACTGCTGGAAGCTGACAGATATACGTTTGCTGTTTTAAGACGCATCATGAAAGGCGAATGCAGGATCCTTCTATCTGACCATGAGAGAATCATTCTCTGCTTCACGGGACATCCGTTCCCCGTATGGATCTGGCTGCCGGATGACGCTTCTCCGGAAGAAATGGAGAGTGCTTTTCAAGTGGCAAAAGAGAAGGGCCTTCTCAATGGAGAGTATCACTTCAATGTCAAATATGATCTTGCGAATTACTTTATAAAACGTGCTGGGGAAGAGGGTCTTACGCTTTCGATTATTACCAACATGTTTGCATATGACTGTCCGGCTCCCATCGAACCGCAGAAAGAATGCGGCGGCTCGATCCATTGCTGCACAATGGACGATCTGGAAGAACTGGTCGCATTCATGGATCTGTTCCATCAGGATATCGGCATCGATCAGGGTACCCTCGAGGATTACCGGAAGGGTGCGATCGAGTTTATCAATCAGGGGACCATGTACTTCTGGAAAGACGAGGCCGGGAACAGCGTAGGCTGCTGTAAATACGCGCCCGCCGCCGGCGGTCTGGCATCCATTAATCTGGTGTTTACTCATCCGGATCACAGAAGAAAGCACTATGCCGAGAATCTTGTATATCAGGTGACGAAAAAAGCGCAGGATGCAGGATATCTTCCGATGCTCTATACTGATGCGGACTATGTCGCATCCAATGCCTGCTATGAGAAGATCGGATATATTCTGAGAGGAAAGCTCTGCTCGATTGGATAAGTATCTTTAGTAGTAAAACTTCTCGGGTGAACGAACGCTTGTTACGATGTGGACCGTGATATGGTCTCCTTTGGAATAGTTCATGTTGCTGTAGTATTTTCCGTATTTATGGTCTGCAGTATACTCGAAACCTTTTAATTTGAACTTATATGCAAGAGTAGTTTCGCTGCTGTGATGTCTTCCTCCTTTGATTTTGGAAAAATAGGTGACGGTACCTTCGGTTGTTTCTGTGCAGCGGGCTCTGTATGCCTTTCCCTCTTTCAGATTGTTGAGTGCCAGAACGAGCATAAAGATAAAAAAGATTCCGAGAACGATAAAGGTGATCCGAAGAATAAGAAGATAATGCTTCATAACCGACTCCTTTTCCGCATCTGCGAAGCTAAACATTATACTTATAGTATCATAGATTGATATTTACTTCTCATAGTGGTAAAACTTTGAAAAGGAGGAGTGAATATGATTGCACTCGTTATCAATTGCAGCCCGGTAAAAACCGGTGCTACGGCAGAGATCACCAGGATCGTTTCCGAACAGTTATCTTCCCGCTATGAAGTCAAGTCCGTCTCTATCGATGACTATAACTTCGCATTCTGTAAAGGATGCAGAAGCTGCCATCAGACCGCTGAATGTGTCCAGAGTGATGACGTGGATCTTCTGATGGAAGAATTCGAAAAAGCAGACACCATCGTCTGTGTGGCACCATCCTACTGGGCCGATATTCCGGGTCAGTTCAAAGCCTTCATTGACAGGGTCACACCGTGGTGCAACACCCATGAACCGCATAAGAGTCTTCCGGCAGGGAAGAAGGGGTATGCGATTGCACTTCGCACCGGTCCCAACATGAAAGAATGTGAGCGTCTGATCTTCAGTATCGAACACTTCTACGGACACCTTGAGATCGAGTGTGCCGGACATCTGGGATTCACTTCGATCGAAGGAAAAGAAGATGTCGGACCGATCAGGGAACAGATCGTAAGTTTCTGCAAAGAGATATAAAGAAAAGATCCGGGTATCAAGCCCGGATCTTTTTCTCTCAGTGCTTTTACAGAATTCTTATGCTTCCGTAAGTGTCTTCATCGGTTCGCCCCATGGGCCGAGGTCACGTCCGTCCATGCTGACATAACGTTCCTCACCACCGCAGAGGACCTGCTTAACTGTCTTGAATCTGTCGATGAAGGGGATCTCCTTATTCGTGAGTTCTTCCTTAACGGTCTCGCCCATGATCTTACAGAGGAAAACATCACTTCCGTTGGCCATGTTGATTTCTTTAATCACCTGAAGCTCCATGCTGACAGGGCTTTCTGCGATCGTCGGGACATTCAGCACCGTGCCTTTTTCCACTGTCGGCATGTACTTCATCTTATCGGGATTATAGCGTCCCTCAACATTGCCGTAGTAATCGGCAAGAGGAAGAAGTTCTTCTGTGACGAGGTTGGCAGAGAAGACACCGTTTTTACGGATGAGATCTTTGGTCAGCTTTTCTGCGCCGATCGCGGCCATAACCCCCAGACCTTCTCCGCCGTAATCTTCCTCCGAAGTCCAGATATAGCTGAACCAGCAGAAGAGACCGAAGTCAGGTGTTCCGTCCTCTTTGTATGTACCATAAAGAAATAACTGCTGCGGGCAGAAATCGTTCCAGTTTTTCACTTGAATCTTTGCCATTTTAATCATCCTTTCCATTCTTAAGACTGCGTTCTGACTGTTCCAGATTATCCAGGATCCGGTCGAGGTAAGAATCCATCTTCAGGGCTTCCTTTTCGGTAAATCCCTGATAGAAGATCTCATTCATCTTCTGAGAGACTTCATCGTATTTTCCCTGAAGACCTTTTGCCTTCGGGGTGAGAACGATCAGAGACTGTCTTTTATCTGCTTTTGCTGCTTTTCTCGCAATCAGGCCGGCATCTTCCATGCGGCCGAGCATGGCGGTGAGAGTATTCTTCGCAAGTCCCGTCTTCTGGGAAAGCTCTACGATCGGAACACCATCCTTCTGCCAAAGCACATACAGGATGTGACCCTGAGGACCATTGAATTCCTCTATGCCGCAGTCCTGAAGAAGACGCTGAAAAACACGTGCCTGTACCTGCTTGATCTGTGATATCAGAAAGCCGGTTCTCGTTTCCATATATTGCCTCCGGAGCATATAAGATTCGACAGGTAGATAGTACCATATAGAACTAATTGCCGTCAAGGTTCTATATGGAACTTTTTAAAGACCGTATATTTGCCCTGCAATTTTCTTATTATGAAAATGATGAAGTGAATGAGTTAGTCATAACAACTTGTATTAAAATGATTGAAAGAGAATTGAAGAAGACACTCCTTCGGAAAGCGAAGAAGTGGAGAGAGGTGACCGGATTGCTCTCAGATAAGTGTGGAAACATTCTGAATACATATATACCGAACTACGTGGTGTTTGATCTGGAAACGACAGGCATCATCTGGTATTCGGACAGAGTGGTCGAGATCTCTGCTGTAAAGGTCCGCGACGGAAGAGTAGTGGATGAATTTACGACTCTTGTTAATCCACAACGACATATTCCCAGTATAGTTGTGAATATCCATGGTATATCTGATGACATGGTCAAAGATAGCCCGATTTTCCGTGTGGCATTATCCGACTTCCTGGATTTCGCAGGAGATGAAGTCCTTGTAGGTCACAATATCCAGACCTTTGACCTTAAGTTCATCTACAGGGATGCGCTGGATTACTGGGGAAAAACAGTCGGTAACGACTACATCGATACGCTTCGGTTTGCGCGAAAGGTCCTTAAAGGCATTGGCAGCTACACTCTTGGAAATCTTGCCGAATACTATGGCATCTCTTCTGTAGGCGCCCATCGCGCCCTGAACGACTGCCGCATGAACCAGCAGGTCTTTGAACACTTAGCTAAAGAAATGGGAAGCCTCCCGCAGTTCTGTGGAGGTGTAGTTTCTGGAACTGCGCCAGGTGTTGTTACTGGCACACTCCGCTGTCCGAAATGTGGCAGTTCTCTGATTAAGCGAAGCGGAAGATTCGGTGAATTCTGGGGATGCTTGAACTTCCCGGATTGTAAGTTCACCAAGGATGCAAAGTAACAGGAGGGAAAATACTATGTCAACGCAAGAACAGAAACATGAACTGTATTTAAAACAAAAGGCTCTCCTCGATACTTTCCTCGAGAAGCACGCAATCACCCAGGCTCAATACAATAAAAGCCTCCATGATCTGACTGAGAAGATGGGGGAAAGCCTTCCGGATTCAAGTAAAGGGAAAGAATAGAGTCACCAGCCTTTTCTGCTTCAAAACGTAATTTACAGATTATTTATATATATCAAGTGCTGGACGGAGTCTTCATCATAGACTCCGTCTTTTGTTATTTTGTTGTTGGATTGAGATTTGATTCAATGACGTGAAATGTATATAACCTCCACAAGTTCAGCTTTTTCAGATAATCCGAACATGCGTGACAGGGTACAAAAGACGTAGAATTTTCTCAATTTATTTACATTCAAGATTAAAGATAGAAATATGAAATGCGTAAAATAAGCACAAGTATTAAGTGTTGAATGAAAACCGATGATTATGAAATCTGGTCTTCTGCTTAACAGGAGGAGAAACATTTTTAGGACGGATTTCTGCTTGGAAAACAAGACATTTTTGATAATTAAGTGTTTGGATAGGGGTGATTGTATGAAAAGGAACATTATTGTATTAGGGATTTTGAGCGTGTGTATCCTGATGGTAGCTTGCAAAAAACCACATGAGCATACATGGAATGAAGCTAATTGTACAGATCCAAAGTCTTGTCAAGATTGTGGAGAGACGTCTGGAACTCCGAAAGGTCACGAATGGGAGAATGCCACATGTGAAAAACCCAAAACATGTTCAATATGTGGAACAATGGAGGGTGAGCCTCTAGGACATGCTTGGTGTGAGGCCACTTGTACATCTCCAAAGACTTGCTCAATATGTGGATTGACCGAAGGTGCGCCAAAAGGCCATGTATGGAATGAAGCTACATGTACAGATGCGAAGACGTGTTCGGTTTGCTATGTTACTGAAGGAGAGCCGTTGGGTCACGTTATTCCTGATTATGAGGTGTTGGCAAAAGCAACATGTTCAAAGGAGGGCGAGAGAAAGGGTGTTTGCTCTACTTGCGGTGAGACAATAACTGAGCGTGTACCGGCAACGGGTGAGCATAAGTATTCAAAATGGAAGATTGTTAAAGAAGCAACCTGTAGTGAAGCTGGTAGTCAAGAGAGAAAGTGCTCAGTTTGTGGAGAAATAGAAACTGAGAATATCCCGACGTTAGAGCATAAGGAAGAGGATGAATGGGTTGTTTCAAAGGCACCTACTGCAAATTCACCTGGGGAAAGATCAATTCATTGCAAGGTGTGTGGAGTTGTTATTCGAACAGAATCTTTTGAACTTGGAATTGAAGAGAAAAACGCTTTGAAGTCAGCACAGAACTATATTTCGTTCATGGCATTTTCAAAAAAAGGTTTGATTAAACAACTTAAATATGAGGGATACAGTGATAGCGCATGTAAGGTTGCTGTCGACAGTCTGGATGTCGATTGGAAAGAACAAGCAAAGAAGTGTGCAGAAAACTATTTGTCCTTTATGTCCTTTTCAAGAAGTGGTTTGGCTAATCAACTCGATTATGAAGGATTTACAAAGGAAGAGATTGAGTACGCATTAACTGCCGTAGGATACTAATATCTATGTGGTTTTGAGGATGTAATATTCTTGAACGAAAACAGATTTAAATATGTGAAAGAGTTTCATTTCCTAATTCTTCCAGAAACTGCACCATAAACTCATGACGCTTGCCGGCCATTTCTCTGGCTTCGTCGGTGTTGAGGGTGTCGCGGAGGAGAAGTAGCTTATCGTGAAAATGTTGGACGGAGTCTTCTAGGCTTCGTCCATTTTTTCCGCCATAGGCGAAGGTCCTGGCGATGCCGATGGCGCCCATGGCATCTAATCTGTCTGCATCCTGAACGATCTTGCCTTCAAGAGTCTCGGGTGTCTTTCCTTTATTCTTACTGAAAGATACGGCGTTGATGATCGTTACGATCTGTTCGATCGTTTCAGAGGGGATATCCTGACCTTTCATATATTCTCTGGCATTGCTGTTATTCTTTGTCTGAAAGAGCTTGTGGTCATCAACATCGTGAAGAAGGGAAGCGAGGGATACGAGAAGCAGATCGCACTCGGGATAGTTTGATGCAATCGTTACTGCGTTCTTATAGACGCGCAGGGAATGGTCCGCGTCATGGCCATCCGCATTCCCCGAGAACAGTGCTTTTATATAAGAAATAGTTATATCAATCAACTTCTCATCCATATAAAACATTATACATTAACAAGAAACAAAATCTTTCTTTGCTTTTGTCTTGACATTCTTTGACTTTAGAATTATAGTAGGTTTAGCACTCGAGAAGATAGAGTGCTAAACCGTACTTTGACACAAGATGAAGGAGGTGCGGAAATGGCTTTGGACAATCGAAAAAAGGAAGTTCTTCAGGCGATCGTAGACGATTATGTCGCGACTTGTGAGCCTGTGGGATCGAAGGCTTTGATCGATCGTCACGATTTCATGGTCAGCTCCGCAACACTCCGAAACGATATGGCTGAGCTCGAGCAGCTCGGGTACCTGGAGAAGCCGCACACATCGGCAGGACGTATTCCTTCCGATAAGGGTTATAGAGAGTATGTCGATTCCCTTATGAAGGTCGACCGCCTCTCTGATGAGGAAGGAAAAGAGATTAAAGAAAAACTCAGCATGAGCTTTGACGAGATCGCAGGCCTTCTGAAAGCGGCATCTTCCACACTGGCGGACCAGACGGGGTACATCTCACTGGCGATGACGCCGAAGCTTACGAGCAGTTATCTGACCCAGCTGAAGATGCTCATGATCGAGCCGGGTAAAGTCCTGGTGGTCGTAGTTCTCAGCGCAGGTGTCGTAAAGAACAGAATGGTCCGTATCCCGGATTTCCTTACGCAGGAACAGGTCGCTCAGATCGGTAATGCGGTCGAGCAGGGACTGTCGGGACTTCCGCTCTCGGAGATCTCTCTGATCACGGTGGCGACGGCAGCGAAGGACAACCAGAAGGTCGAGCTTCCGGACGCACTGCTCAATCAGGTGCTTTACGAGGCGTATACCGCGATCAAGCAGGCTGATAACCTCGATGTCTATATGCAGGGCAAGCACAGAATGCTTTCTCTCCCGGAGTTTTCCGATACGAAAAAAGCACAGGGGCTTTTCGATACGCTCTCGCATGACGGACTGGTCGCAGGATATGTCGATGAGGTCACCCAGCAGGATGGAAAGAAAGAGTACATGATCCGCATCGGTCAGGAGATCACGCTCGAGGGACTGGACAACTGCAGCTTTATCACGACGACCTACAATGTGGGCGGTAAGGTGGCCGGCAATATCGGAGTCATCGGACCGAAGAGAATGGAATACAGCAAGGTCATCTCGCAGATCAATTTCGTGCGGATGATGCTCGATGAGAAACTGAATCAGCCGTAAGGTTGAATACGATAAAAGAACTGAAAAGAGGCAAAGGAATGAAGAAACACGAGAACGAAGAGCCGATCGAGCTCAACACCGGAAATGAAGAAGAATACGTCCTGGATGGCGATGTGGCAGTTCCGGTAACAGGTGAAAAGGTTTCGGAAGAAGCAGAAGAAACTGAAGAAGCAGAAGAGGCTTCTGAGAAAGAAGCTCCTGAAGAAGTTTCAGAAGATTCTGAAGAGACTGCTGAAGATGCAAGTGCTGCAGAACTGGCGGAACTTAAGGACCGCTACATGAGACTTCTGGCAGAGTACGACAACTTCAGAAGACGTA
>CAMYWO010000037.1:0-20592 GCA_947302815.1 uncultured Clostridia bacterium
CAGCGTGCACAGCCTATCACATTTGCCCACTATCTCATGGCGTATATCCAGATGTTCGGCAGAGATATGGACCGTCTCGATGAAGCCATTGCAAGAACAAACATCTCACCTCTCGGATCCGGCGCTCTCGCAGGCACCACTTACCCGCTTGACCGTGAAGCTGTCGCGGACCAGCTCGGAATGAACGGTGTCACACTGAACTCACTGGATGGTGTAGCTGATCGTGACTGGGCCATCGAACTCGCATCTTTTGCTTCACTTCTGATGATGCACCTGTCCCGTCTGTCCGAAGAGATCATCCTCTATTCTTCTCAGGAATTTAAGTTCATCGAGCTCGATGATGCATATTCTACAGGCTCTTCCATGATGCCGCAGAAAAAGAACCCGGATGTCGCGGAGCTTACGCGAGGTAAGACCGGCCGTGTATATGGCGACCTTATCTCCCTTCTCGTCACCATGAAAGGACTGCCGCTGACATATAACAAAGATATGCAGGAAGTTCAGGAAGCGCTCTTTGATGTGATCGATACGATCAAGGGGGTTCTCGTTCCTTTCACAGGCATGATCAAAACCATGAAACTCAGAAAGGACAACATGGAAGCTGCCGCTCTCGGCGGATTCACCAATGCTACCGATCTGGCTGACTATCTCGTTAGAAAGGGTATCCCGTTCAGAAGCACCCATGAGATCTCTGGAAAACTTGTACACTATTGCATCGAGCACGGCACGACTCTTGAGAAGCTCTCTCTTGATGAGTTTAAGCAATTCTCTGATCTGATCGAGGATGATGTTTACGATGCGATCTCGCTTCAGACCTGCGTCAATAAGCGTACTATCACCGGCGCACCTGCTCCGGAAACCGTTAAGAAGGCGCTCGAATCGCTGAATTAATTATCGACTTAAAGATTGCAAAAAGAATAGGCAGTTCGTAACGGACTGCCTATTTTCATTTAGAAGCTGTTTTATCTCAATTTCCCAGGAGCTCTTTCTTCTTCGCGTCGAATTCCTCCTGAGTAAGGATGCCGGAATCCAGCAATTCCTTATACTCTTTAAGCCGCTGGATATTCGCATGTTCGTCGTTGAAAGAACCCGTGCCGGATGTCTTCTTCTCCGAAGGTTCAGGAAGGACCTCGCCATTTGCTTTTGCTTCACGTCTTCTTCTCATTTCTTCCGCTTTCTGAACCGCTTCGGTTCTGCTCATGGAAGTACGCGGAGCCTGCCTTCTTACCGGTGGCGCACCTGCCGGACTGACACTTACATTATGAAAAACACCGGAACCGGATGGTGACGAAGATGTTCTGGGAAGTTTCGGACTGTTGCTGTAAACCGCAAATTCATTTGCAGACTGACGAAGAAGAACGATCTGCCAGATACCGACAATAATCATCATGATAGCAAACCCGATTACTCCGAAAAATCCAAGTCCGGTAAGGCCGGGCATAATTGCTATGAGCGCACTTACAAATGTTCCGATGGTTCCCACAAGATAAGTTGTTTTAAATGATTCCCAGCTGCCGGCCATGTAATTATCGATTGCATCAAAGCAGTTGATCATGCCTGCACTGAATTTTAAAATAAAAACAATCGAAAGAGCCGCACCGACGAGATTGCAGATCGAACCGAGTGAATTTCCGGATCCGAAAATATTTTTCAGGAATGAACAGATCTGCGCACCGATATAAAGTCCGCCGGCCGAGGAAAAATCATCCATGTACGTGCCCATCGAAAGAATCGTAGCACCATAGAATATACTCAGAACCAGACTTGCAACATAGATAATGATGACCATTGTTGCTGTATTTTTAAGATCGCTGTAGCTTTGCCTTGAAGATGTAAGAGCACTGACTGCCATGATAATTGCGACAGCGCTCAGAATAAGGCTGATAATCGAGATTACGAACAGAGTATTGCATTTTCTCGACATCTCATATGTCCATCTGCTTCTTTCTGCCAGGATCGCTTTTTCGCGGTCGTTGTACTGCGGCGCACCTTGATTGTTGTTATACATAATCAAATACCCCCAAACCTTAAGACTTTTCTTCTCCCTAAAAGCATTTTTACATATTTCAAAATGTTAAGCAAGAGAAAAGAATTCGGAAATAATGCCCTCTAAATTGGTGTCAGCGGGTTTTCGGTGTTATAATCGCATCATAGACAGCATGAGAGCACATCAGGAGGAATGGTTTTGGCACGTAAGAAGATCGGTCTTTTCATGAGTGAGATCACTCAGGTTTTCCAGACAGATTTCGGGAAAGCCATCATTGACCTTGCCTCGCTTAACGACATGGATGTGATCATCTTCGCCTCTTATGGTTCTTATACTTCTCCATACGGCCGCAATCTTCTTTCCGAGATCGGCAAGAAGAACATTCTTTACCTTCCCGATTATTCCTCGTTTGATGCCATTATCGCGCTTCCCGGATCATTTGATATCAACGGTATGGACAGAGAGTTCTACGAGCTTGTTAAGGCGAATGCCACATGTCCCGTGATCCTGATTCAGACAGGTCATCCGGATTTCTACACGATTTCGATCGAGAACCGGGATACCATGTACAAGATGACACGTCACTTTATCGATGTTCATCACTTTACCGATATCTGCTATATGTCCGGCCCGTACATGCATAAGGACTCGCCGGACAGACTGAGAGGCTTCGTCAATGCTATGCGTGACAGCGGGCTTTCGATCGATGCCAATACGATTTTCGAAGGTAACTACTGGCGTAACCGCGGTGCAAAAGCACTGGATTTCTTCATGCAGGATCGAAGATCATATCCGCAGGCGATCATCTGTGCGAATGACTATATGGCGCTGTCCATCTGTGAGGAACTCAAGAAACGCGGCGTTCGTGTGCCTGAAGACATCTGCGTATGCGGATTTGACGGAATCAAAGAAGGCGAAGATACCACTCCTTCTCTCACTACCGTTACGATCCGTCCCGAGCAGTACGCAGAAGCGGCTTTCCGTCTGATCAACGATATTAAGGAAGGAAAACATCCGGACAAGCTGATCACTCTATCTGATGTGATCAATTTCCGGGCAAGCTGCGGCTGCGGAAAGCAGATCATCAGCCGGGATGTCGATCAGATCTATAAAACTATCGCCGAAGAAGAGTTCCTGCTACGCGAATCCGGAAGAATCACGGCGGATTATCAGAACACACTCGATATCGACAGTGCTTTGTCCGTAGCTACATACTATTTCCATACACTCCGATGCGAGACGGGATACATCTGTTACGGTGACGAATCTGACCCTGTATTCTCCTCCGAAGAACCGGGAAAACCATTTACGGATAACATGATCCTTCTGCAGATCATGCATGAAGAAAACAGACGACAGGCAGAAGCCGTGAATGAGACCTTCAAGAGAAAAGATCTCCTACCGAAGGAATGCTTTGAAACAGATACTCCGGGCGTATATATCGTATATCCTCTCTTCTTCAAGAATAAAGATTACGGATATCTGGTACTTAAGCCCAACGAACAGCAATGGCCGAACTCTCTGACCTATACATATATCAGTACGCTTTCTTCCGCAATTGAGACCTGCTATCTTCAGAAGAAATTCGGTGTCATTGCCGAGATCACCCGTCTCTCCCAGACAGATGAGCTCACCGGTCTTTACAACAGAAGAGGCTTTGAAAACGCGCTTCAGGAGATCCTTACAAGCACTCCGGATGAAACCGTCATCAGCATTGCAAGTATTGATATGGATAACCTCAAGACGATCAACGATATCCACGGGCATTCCGAGGGAGATTTCGCACTCTCCGAGATTTCCAGGGTCCTTCAGTCCTGCCTGAAAGAAAACGAGTTCTGTGCCAGATTCGGCGGAGATGAATTCTGTGCCGTTCTTCTCTCTGACACTTCCGGCCGCGGCGAGGAATATGCGTCTCAGGTAAAGAGTATGCTGGAAGAGATTTCCTCCAGCTCGGGAAAGCCTTTCAAAGTCCATGCCAGCATCGGCATTTCCGAACTAAAAGGCAGAGACACCAGTCATATCGTTACCTGCATGCAGGAAGCGGATGAGATCATGTATGCACACAAGCGTGCCTTTAAAGCCAACCGTTCATGACGGCTCGCCCTCTTCTCCGCTATTCTTCTTCCTTATTTTCCAGACAGTAAAAACCGTTAATCCCGCCACACTCAGAATGCTTACGGTAAGAGCAATCCCCCAGTAGACCGGAGCCTGGAAATGAACGCGGATATGTCCGTCTGTATTTTCTCCAACCGGGATACGGATACGGTTATTCTCTCCATTTTCGATATCGATAGACTGATACTTTCCGGTATCCCCTTCTGAGTACTCTGCAACATAATGAGAATAGTTAAACAGCGGAAGATCGACATAACCTTCTGAATCAGAGGAATAAGAGAAAGTGATGCGATCCCCGTCTTTCGCATAATCGGAAACCTTCACCTCTCCGGATGTGATATAGTCGCTTCCGACATCGTGAATATCGGTATCTGACAGAAGATACTCATGCTGCGAGCATGTTTCAGAGCGGATATTGTATTCAGAATTGTAGTTCACTTTCACATAGGAAAAATACTGCATACAACCGAATACCGTACCGATCACCACAGATGATGCGATCAGGATCTTCCCTGCATGTCGGGAAAAGCCTTTGTTATCCATAGTAAGCCGGATCGTCTCACAGATCAGAAGAACAATAAATACTCCGGCAAAAGCAAGATATCTCCACGGGAACTGGATACTTGCCGGAAGAAGGTTCAGGACAGGGATCTTAGTAATTACTCCCCACGGGAAGTACTTCGTGCATAAGAAAAGCATAATCACTGTAAGAATCAGGTATCTGTAGAAATCACCGATCATTGAGGATGAGCCATCGGCTTCTTTATCAGTGCTTTTCGCGGATCTCAATATCTTCGGCAGGACAAGCTGCGATGCCACTAAAAGTAATGCAAGAACATAAAGCGCGCCGAGGAAAAAGTAATTCAGTTTTCCGGATTCATGATAGAACGAATTAATCGACAGGCCGCTCTTGCTGATCATGGCATAGTCGTTTTCTTCCATAACTCTCAGCTTGTTTCCGGATACCATATCAATAAACGGAACAATGAAAGACAGATTCACAAGAAGAACCGCACAGGCGGAAATCACAAGGGAACGGATGCGTGCGGCGACAAAAGTCCTTCTGAAATCGATGAGCATGTACACCACGAGAACTGAAAGAAGCATCGCCATCGATCCTGTGTGCGTATTTACGACTCCGGTAAAACCGACCACAAACATCCAAGTCGATTTCAGATACTGATCCTTATACAGCAGATAAACCGCTAAGGCGATAAACGGCAGGAAAGCAATCGCGCAACACTCACCGACAGCCGCCCGGTGATAGATATCCGCGATCCTGTAGATCAGGAATACATATACGACACTTCCCGCAATTGCCGGTCTTCTGCCGAACATCCTGCTGAAGCAATAGTACGCAGAGGCCGCTGTTAATCCATTCACAAACAGGACGAAGAGCCGGTAACAAAGATTCATGCTCAACCCGGCTGAGCTTCCGAGAGCAGGAATATAAAGGAGCAGATCTCCATAGCATGCGCCGACAATATAACCGTAGCCGTTATACCAGTTCGTCTGAAGCTTGACCCACGGAACGCCACGTGTAAATCCGTCTCGGATGCCGAATATTCTAAGGATATGGAAAGGCAGATCATCCGCACAGCGGAGATAAGATGACGGGATTAATACAGGCAGCGAAGCTAATACTGCTGCTCCAATCAGAATAATATAGTGCTTTCTTCTCTCCGGATAACAGATAAAAAGATACAGTAACAGATCAAAAACCGCGCAGAAGAATGTCCAGATCAGCGCAGAGGCAACAAGGCGGACAGTCATCGGAGCTGATACAGATACCTCATTAACTTCCACTTGAAGTACTGAAAATCCTTCAGTCTCATCACAGGTAAAGCACAGCATCAGATCATCCACCTGTGACGGAAGAGTAAATCCGAAACTGAGGCTGTTGGACCGGTAATCCGGTCTTACCGCCTGATCCGCATTCTCAACACTATTCTGGGACAGAGACTTCGAGTAAAGGAAGACGAGATTGACATTCTCATGACAGGTATACCTTACAGAAACCACATAGTTCCCGGCAGGAAGTAAAAACGGTCTGGTAACAGCCTTGACCGACTCACCGCTCAAAGTAAACAGTGACGAACCGTCTGATGCCAAAGGCTCTGCGTCGTCTAACGAGAGGTTATCTTCAGAAGACTTTAAATGAATGAAATCAGAAGATTGGAACGCACGGGAAAGCAGATTCTTCTGATCGTCCGAAGATGAAAACAGCGCAAGACAAACAATCAAAACAACCAGCATCAGCAGTTCCAAAGAAAGGGTGCCAATTATCAGTTTTTTCGTCAAACGCTGTCTTCTCATTGCAGAAACAAATCAGATCAGTTACGCATACTGTGGATCGGCGCCGGAATACGTCCTCCTCTGGAGATGAACGCCTCCGACGAAGCTGTATTTACTTCCATGATCGGTGCATATCCGAGCAGTCCGCCGAACTCAACCTGATCTCCGACCTTTTTGCCCGGAACAGGAATTACTCGTACCGCCGTAGTCTTATTGTTAAATGTACCGAGTGCCATTTCATCCGCAATGATACCGGAGATCGTGGATGCCGGAGTATCACCCGGGATCGCGATCATATCCAGACCTACGGAGCAGACACATGTCATCGCTTCGAGTTTCTCAAGGCGCAGGAAGCCTTTCTCTGCAACCTCGATCATACCTTCGTCCTCGGATACCGGGATAAAAGCACCGGAAAGTCCGCCGACAAAGGAACTTGCCATGGTTCCGCCCTTCTTGACGGCATCGTTCAGCATCGCAAGTGCCGCTGTCGTTCCCCATGCACCGCAGTGCTCAAGACCGAATTCTTCGAGGATACGGCCGACCGAGTCACCGACAGCCGGTGTCGGAGCAAGAGAAAGGTCGATAATTCCGAACGGAACATTGAGTCTCTGGGATGCTTCGCGGGCAACCAGTTCACCTACTCGGGTGATCTTAAAGGCTGCCTTCTTGATCGTCTCGGCAACAACACCAAGGTCTTCTCCCTTAACTGTCTCAAGAGCCGCCTTGATAACACCGGGACCGGAAATGCCGACGTTAATAACACATTCCGGTTCGCCGGGTCCTAAGAAAGCACCGGCCATGAACGGGTTATCTTCCGGAGCATTGGCAAATACGACAAGTTTCGCGCATCCGAGCGCATCTCTGTCTTTCGTCGCCTCTGCAGTCTGCTTAATGATCTCACCCATATCGCGGACCGCATCCATGTTAATACCGGAACGCGTGGACGCAAGGTTGATAGAAGAACATACATTATCCGTAACGGAAAGTGCCTCAGGGATCGAATCGATCAGACGCTTGTCGGAAATCGTATATCCCTTCTGAACCATCGCGGAGAATCCTCCGATAAAGTTGACGCCGCACTCCTTTGCCGCACGGTCGAGGGTCTTGGCGAACATGGTGTAATCCTTAGCTCCGGATGCTGCCGCCACGATAGAAATAGGAGTTACGGAGATACGCTTATTGACGATCGGTACTCTGTACTTCTCAGTGATCTCCTCACCGACTTTTACGAGATCCTTCGCATAACGCGTGATCTTATCATAGATCTTCTGACAGGACTTCTCCGGCGTATCCGCCGCACAGTCCATCAGACTGATACCCATGGTAATGGTTCTTACATCCAGATGCTGCTCCTGGAACATCCGGACGGTCTCTAATACTTCAAAATCTGTGATCATATATCAAACTACCTGCTTATCTTCTGGAATTAAATACGGTGCATCGCATAGAAAAGGTCAGTATGCTGAATGCGGATAGATACGCCGATCTCCTCACCGACTTTGTCGAGTTTCTCGGACAGTGCTTTCATATCGGACTTTGCGGCCTTCAGGTCAACGAGCATGATCATGGTAAAGATATCGTCCAGGATCGTCTGTGTGATATCGTTAATATTTACGCCCTCCTCCGCAAGAAGCGCCGAGATCTTCGCGATGATGCCGACTGCATCACATCCGACGACGGTAATAACTGCCTTATTCTTATCTTTTTCTGTGCTCATATGTGTTTCTCCTTTGATTTATATACGATATGTTTTATTG
The DNA here is from genome assembly GCA_947302815.1 of uncultured Clostridia bacterium. Classification (GTDB taxonomy): domain Bacteria; phylum Bacillota; class Clostridia; order Saccharofermentanales; family Saccharofermentanaceae; genus Scatonaster. The sequence goes on from CAMYWO010000037.1 coordinate 8,155, forward strand.
ATCTGGGCCAGTTCGAAGTCCCAGTCACCGCAGGCTCTCGCCTCGAGTTCCACGTCTTCTCTGTCATAGAACGGAACCAGATGCGAAAGGATCGTCTTCTTGATTCGAAGTGCCTTGGCACAGGAATAACACTCTTTCGGAGTCAGGTGAAGCATGTTCGGACGTCTTGCCGCCTCGATCTCACCACAGTCCATGATTGCCAGATCAGCGTCATCGAGATAACCGGCAAAGAGCGTATCCACAGAAGCATCCGCAGTATAGACGAATACTTTTCCTTCGTGTTCAACGCGGATTCCGTAGCATTCAACCGGATGGTTAGTACGGAAGAACTTCGCTTTCGCACCAAAGAGCGGAAGCTCGGACTCATGTCCGATATATCCGATCTTATATCCCCAGTCATTCGTAAGAGAATGGATCACACCTTCCGGTGTCTTCGGCGCAAAAATCGGAACATTCCGGAATTCCATTCCGTGCTTGGCATTCATATCGATCGCATAGCGCATCACCATCAGATCACTATAGTGGTCGGCATGCAGATGGGAGATAAGAATGGCATCAAGGCCGTTCAAAGGTACATGAAGCTGAAGATTGGAGAAAACGCCGCTTCCGCAATCGATCAGTACTTTCTTATCGTTGATCGTTAAAAGATAACCGGATGCCGCCTGACCGGGACCCGGATAGCCGCCGCTGCAGCCTAAAATCGTAACTTCCATAGCATTGTGTCCTTATCTCCGAGATTGACACAACTATTTTACCATATACTCAGGAAAATAGCTTATGCAAAAGCACTTCAGCCTGCCGTATGCCGTCGATGGCAGAGCTCATGATGCCGCCGGCATATCCGGCTCCTTCTCCGGTCGGGTAAATGCCCGAAACAGCAAGGCTCTCACCGTTTTCATCCCGTCGTATACGTACCGGCGACGAACTTCTCGTCTCCACCGCCGTGATGACCGCGTCAGGATCATCAAACCCGCGGATCTTCTTATCCAGAAGCGCAAGTCCCTCATCAAGGGTCTTAGCAACTGCTTCCGGAAGGACTTCCCAAAGATCAGCCATGGTCACTCCCGGCATATACGAAGGCCGGATCCTTCCCCATTCCGTGGTCTTCCTGTGCGCATGAAAGTCAGAGACCTTCTGCGCAGGAGCATAATATCCGCCGCAGCCTTTTTCAAAGGCCAGTTTTTCTAATCTCTGCTGGAACCTGATCCCCGCGTCCCAGTCCCCGCTTCCGAAATCCGCGCTGTCCACGCCGACAAGCATCGCCGAGTTGGCATTATCGCGGGAACGGGCATATTCGCTCATACCATTGGTGACGACCCCGTTCTCTTCGGAAGATCCGCATACGACCTCTCCTCCCGGGCACATGCAGAACGAATACAGTTTCCTGCCTGTAGAGGTTGCCGTAACGACCTTATAATTTGCCGGATGCAGGATCTCGCTCTCAAAGCACTCCCCGAATTGGGAACGGTCGATCTCTTTCTGGAGATGTTCGATCCTGACGCCTACCGCGAAGGGCTTCTGCTCGAGATTTACTCCGCGCTCGGAAAGCATGTAGAAGGTATCTCTCGCACTGTGTCCGATCGCCAGCACCAGCGCATCACAGGGGATCACGACCGGATCATCACTGTGATAAGACGACACGTGTGTGACCGACTTCAGCTTTCCGTCCTCTACGCAGATATCACTGAGTTTCCTTTCGAAAAGCACCTGTACCCCGGAAGCCCGGAGATCCTCACGCATATTCCGGATGACTTTTCTAAGATAATCCGTTCCGATATGTGGATGCGCTTCATAAAGAATCGTTTTCGGCGCACCGTACTTCACAAATGTGGAAAGAACGAGATCTCTCCTCGGGTCGGAAACTCCGCTGAAGAGTTTTCCGTCGGAAAAAGTACCTGCACCTCCCTCGCCGAACTGCACGTTCGAACAGATATCCAGCTCGCTCTCTTCTTTGAGGCGCTTGATGTCAGCCGTTCTCGTATCGACATCCCTGCCGCGTTCCAGAAGGATCGGCTTAAGTCCCGCTTCTGCAAGCGTTGCCGCCGCAAAGAGCCCTGCCGGGCCACTTCCGCAGACAACGACTCTTTTCTTTTCTGTTTCCGGTCCGATCCGGAAATCAAGAAGCGAAGGCTCTTCTAGCTCCTGTCGGAAATCCTCATCCTGGAATCTCGCCTGCACCACTATACGGATATCGTCCTTATGCCGCGCATCGATCGATTTTTTCAGGAAACGGCAGTATTTCGGAAGTCTCTTATGGGACTTCTTTTCAAAATATGCACGGATATCCCGGTCATCCGTATACGGTGACCGTATCTTCGGGAAATTCTCATATACTTTAAGTGGAATCGCAAGGCGGATATCTGTCTGCATCCTAAGCCTCCGATTCAGAAAGGATCTGTTCTGCCGCCGAACGTCCGGCCAGTATTCCTGATGAAAACGCCCATGTCAGGTTATATCCGCCGCAGTCACCATCTACATCAAGTACTTCCCCGCACGCAAAAAGCCCTTCCACTTTAGAAGATTCGAGCGTATCGGATGAAAATTCATCACAGTCCGCGCCGCCGATCGTGGTCTGAGCATACTCAAGTGAACGCGTACCCAGCACCTGGAAATTCCAGGATCGCATCGTATTCAGTATTCTATTTATATCCGCATCCGAAAGCGCAGATACAGGAAGGCCCATCGGGCGCTCCAGCGCGCTTTTTACAAGCATGACGCCGATCTTCTGCGGCAGTATCGACAGCAGAAGCTGATCGATCGTGCGCGAAGAAAAGCTTTCTCTGCGCAACTCCAGTTCTCCGCGGATACATGAAAGAGTCTCTTCATCAAAGAGTCGGAGCGACACTTTCATCGGAACCGGAAGGCGGTCTTTCTTCATGCGGCGGGACACTTCTCCCGAAACCTGAAACACCGCAGGTCCGGACAGCCCGTAATCTGTGAAAAGCACTTCCCCGTACTGGGAAGCGATCACATGCCCGTCGCATATCAGAGACACATCCGCATCCAGACGAAGGCCCGACAGTGCTTTTGTCACGGAATTCTCCGTAAGAAGCTGGACAATCGAAGGTTTCGGCGCATAGACCTTATGCCCGAAATCATGGAGCCAACGGTATCCGTCACCTGAACTTCCGGTATATGCGGCACATGCACCGCCTGTGGCAATAATGATCTTTCTTCCAGAAAACTCCCTCTGGTCTTCACAGACCACTTTCAGGGTCCCGGCGCTGACGATCTCTGTCACGACAGCGTTCTCAACAGTCTCGATCTTCAGTTCATCCATTCTGTAACGGAAGCAATCGACCACGGATGATGCGGTCTTACTCATCGGGAAAAGCTTATCCCCTTCAGCAGCTGTAACGATTCCGATCTCCTCGAGAAACGCGAGACAGTCAAGCGGAGTGACCAATGACAGTACTTTTCCCGGAAAATCCGAGCTATGGCTGTGAAAATGGGATAGAGACATGTCCTTATTAGAAAGATTGCAGCGTCCGTTGCCGGTCGTCAGCACCTTCTTTCCCACGCGCTCATTCTTCTCAAGGATCACGACTCTGCCAAGCGGTTTTCCTTCTGAGAGAAGTTTGTTCTGAAAAGCAATGGCAGCCGTCATGCCGGACGCGCCGGCACCGATCACGAGAAGATCCGGAATTGTCTGATCGCGCTTATCCATTGTCGTTCTCCTTCAGAAGACTCAGACAGCGGGCCAGTTTCGATACGGCCAAAGGCTTACAGGAAGTATGTTCCTTAATCAGGAGCCCGAGATCCGACACAGCGGTGATCTCTCCGCTGATCAGTTCGATCTCCATCTCACAGATCGGAACTGAGCGGTCAAGCGCGATGCATTTACCCGTATCCAGACAGATCTCCATCTCGCTTCCCTTAAATACCACCGTGATCGTGTGTCTTGTAAACTCCGTCTTGCATATGGCGATCAGGTCACGGCCCGATAACGGGACCAGTATAGACGCCAGGATCTCATATGGATCCTGCGCATTTTTCGATTTCTTGAGAAAATAAGCAATGTCAAACTCCGGACGGTCAGTGCTGACATTCCACTCACATCTCGAAGTCAGCCCGGTATTTACATCCGAAGCAGACCCGGCAGGCAAACTGACACGGGAAGCTTTTACTGTATGAATATAGTCTGATCCCAGCACATGGCGGATGCGAAGTGAGTTTCCGGTACCTTCGAGTGCGCGGTCTTTGGTATCCAGATAGAAATTCTCGTAGTCTTCCGTTTTTTCTTCACGGATCTCCACGGCCTGGAGAAACCAAGCTGCATCACATGCGGAATATAATGACTCGCGATCCGGAAAAGAAAGCTTCAATTCAGTTTCCATACCGCCTCCGAAAGGTTAGATAGTGATCTCGCGAACACCGGCATTCGTTACTACACAGATATTTTTCGATCCGAAGAAAGAGACACGGAGAACCGGCTCATCGACATTGATCGTGGAACTGACCTTCGCTTTAGCCATATCTACAAGCACGATCTTCTCATCTACGGCAAAGAGCGCAGAGGATCCGGAGACATCCGTTCCGAGCACTTCATTTCCGAGAGAGATCTCTCCGATCTTGCTTCCATTGCTGTTAAATGTTGCCAGACGGAGCGGCTGATCGATGCCATCCGAATAAACAACACCATATCCTCCCTCAAAAGAGAGAATACTGGTTACACACGGGAACGCCGGGGAAACCGCCTCACACTTCCCGTTTCCGATAATTGCCACATCACTGATGCCTGCAACGGCAACACGTTCATTACTCAGATACGCCAGAAGCGGCATACTGTCCGTAACGAGCGGTGTAAAAAATGCATTCTCGGAAGGACGGGCGCTTGTGCGGTCCTTAGGAATTGAGAACTGTTTTACATGAGGAATCATCTGGGATCCGTCCGTATCTACAAGAGATACCGACAGTGAGCTCTCATCCGGCGCAAATGCCAGAGAGATCGGATAACCCGACTCAAAGGACGACCACTTTGCGAGAAAAGAACTGTCCTTCTCCATGATATAGACACAGCCGAAAGAGTCGCCGTCCTCGATGATCAGTGCTGAAAGGCCGGATGGCGCAAGCGCGAAGTTTCCGATCTTTCCTGTCATATGCGTCTTATAGACCATTCCCTGTTCGGAAAAGAGCGCACAGAGGAATCCTTCTGTATCCGCGACCATGGCATAAGGACCACTCTTAATACATACGGGGCTGCTCATCTCGAGTTCTTCACTGAAGATTTCATTTCCTGAGATGGAAAGATACGCGACACGTTTATTCGAGACTTTCAGAAGGCCGTTCTGAAAAGGATAGATCTGCTGTGCTTCCGAGTATTCACAGTCAAAACCTGCGATTGCAGAGAGACGGAGCTGTGCCTTCGCACCGCTCTTCGCCGACTCATGATTACGGATCATATACACCAGTACGATCGACACTACGGCAAGAAGGATACACAATACCACCAGAATCGGTGTCGCATACCTATGCGTAAACTTCCTCTTCGGCTTCTGTTTCGTTTCGTTTCGCTTTGCTTTTTCCGGCATTTCCTGTTCTCACTTAAGGACGGTCGTAGATATTGGTTTTGTCTTTGTTATCGATGGCTTCTGCGGCAAGGCAATATGCATCCCATACACCGAAATCAGACATCACGTAACCATTATCTTTATATAATACGCTTCTGTCTACAATAAATCCACTATAGTAGTTATTGATGAAGCAGTAGAATTCATTGTCTCCCAGAGGAACAAGCGCGAGTGCCGTAGTCTCTCCGCTGGTCCTTGTCACGAAGAATGTTGCTTCCGGATTCTTCAGTTCCGGCTTGGCATCGTAATCAACACGGGATACCGGCATATTAAAGATCGAACCAAACAGCAGGAGTCCATAGCAGTCTCCGCCGGATGTGTACACTTTCGCATTTCTCTTATCCAGCTGAAGCATCGTATCCTCGCTTTCAAAGGTGGAATCAGGATTCATCCGGCATTCCAATACAAAAGATTTATCCTTAATCGTTGCCTGCACCATCGAAACATCGTCATCCAGATATCCGTGGATCACATAAGAATCAATAAGTTCAAAAGACTTCTTGCTCAATCCCGGAAGATTCTGCACATCGACACGGAACGTATATGGATTACCGGAACATGTACCGTAATAATATCCGCCGAGTTCTATAGAAAGGTTTATCGTTATCACCTCTCCCGAACGAAGACGGATCGTAATCGTGTACTCCGGATTATCCAGACCGTAAGCGGCCATATCCTCCCGGGCAATCGGAACATACTGTGATACCTTGAATTGAAGGATCGTGGATAAGAGAGTATACATCTCATCTCTCGGTTCCCTGTCCATCGGATATATGACTCTGTATCTTGGCTCAATGAAGATACCGTTATCGTAATCTTCCAGAGGTCTTACAACCCAGCGGTCTTTATCGGAAGCACGCTCACAGGATATCTCTTCCACATCATATCTCTCAAGCGAAAGGATCACCTGATTAAGATACGTCTCAAAACGGACATTCAGGATCTTATAGATGGTATAAGGCGCGACAATTACGGTATTCTCCCCTTCCACCATGGCATAGATCCCGTTCTTTTCCGGAACCAGATCACCAAAAAGGAGTTCCACTTTAGATCCGTCCTTTTTTTCCGCAGAGACCCTGAAATTAGGAGAAGAAAGTCCGTATGCGGAAAGGTCCTGTGACGGAGCATCAAAACTCTTATCAATGGAAAAATGCAGGATCTGTCCGATGAAAGAGTCTACTTCCGACAGATTCAGCATATTCCCGGGGAACTCATTACCGTTGTTATTGATACTTGAGACCTTCTGCTCAGAATCGAAAAGGATCTTGGTAGATGCCTCATTCGGTCCAAAGACCGTAAGCGACTTAAGATCATCACGTCTGCACAAGGCGCATATCTGCGTATCCGCTTCTTTATCCAGTTTCTTCTTCTCGACATACTTAGCGATCAGAACTCCCAGAAGGATTACCAGAAGCGCTGCAAAAACACCGGCCAGAGCTATGAGTTTTTTCTTTTCCTTCATAGCGCAGCTCCTTACAGATGACGTCTTCTCTGATATACGAAGATACCGCATGCCAGACATGTCAGCGGGATCACCGTCATAACGACAACCGACCATGCTGTAGCAGAAGACGAAGAAAGCGGCTTCTCAAGCATGTAACTCGGGATCTTTCTCTGCGGAATCAGAAGTTCATATTCTACCGGGCAGATATCATGGAGCATCTGCTTCATAAATATCGCGTTATAGTCATCCAAAGACCGGGAAGAATAATAACTGTCGGATGTAAACGCAGATGTACCGATCACGATCATGCACGACATCTCGGGAGTGGAATCATCCACACACTGCAGGATAACCGGATATGTACCGGAAGCAATATTCGCATCGATCTGGGAATTCTGGAATTCCACTGAAGCAGATTCAGAAGTGACCACCAGCGGAGATACATAAATGTTCGACGGTCTGTCGGTGACGACCTTGAGATAACGGCACATCTCAACAGAATATACATTCGGCACAGAAATATGCTTCGCATAGGTGCTGTCCACCTTGGCAATAAATCTGTACGGATCCGACACATCCATAAGCTGGTCAGCATTATTCTCACGGACCAGTCCCTGCTCGAGGGTAACACCCATTCGGCGTGTCACTTCATTCAGATTCGTAAACTCAGTCATCTTATTCTCATTAAAATCATTTATCACAAGAACTTTGCCTGAATTATCCAAATATGTCTTGATCAGTTCTTTTTCCGAAAGAGAAAGATCCGTTTTCGGAGAATTAATGATCAGAAGCTCACAGTCATTCGGGACAGAAGCTCCGGAGCTCTTAAGATTCAGATCAGACGTTACGAAACCAAGCGTCTTCATCATACTGTCGAGGCTGTTATGTGTCGGGCTTTCATGACCGGCAAGATAGTATGCGTGAAGAGGACGTCCGGAAGTAACATAGACGATATTAACGGTAAACGTCTCCTCGATCTTATTTGTGACCGGAAGATTTGCGCCGTAATACTGCTGCATGTCCGCATCATATTCAAAGCAGAGATACGGATAGACAACGGCAAGCATATCGCCACTCTTCACAACATATGTGTTCTTCTGCAGAGAATAAATATTCTCAGGATCCAGCTGATTAATAATGAAAGGATCCTTATCCGGATCAACATACTTCACTTCGATCTTGCCATTCGCCTCTGCCTCATAATCATCGATCAGCGGCAGGAAATAATCTCTCCATTCGATGGACGTATCATTTCTGTCAAAAAGGCCGATGATCTCGACTTTCTTGTCCAGCGTCTTCAGATACTGCGATGTTACGGAGCTTACGGAATACGCCTTCATGGAGGTCGTATCATAAGTCAGTTTCTTATCCAGAGTAATATCGAGGATCAGGTTCAGTACGATACAGATTGCGATGACCAGCACGACCGAGATGATCGAAATGGATTTTAGGGACTTAAAGCGCTTATCGCTGTTTACTTTTACCTTTGGCGCCTTGCCCGGCTTCTCGCGGAGGATGCTTTCAGTTGCGGTTTTCTTTGCCATATACGTATCCCCCCTCTCAGCTCTGACTCCAGCGTTTCTTTTCGAGAACGCGGTAAGTGATATAGATGAATACGAACGTAAAGCTCAGGCAGAAAATGATTGGAACGATTTTAAACACGCCTGAAGTATAGCAGCTTGTCCGGTCAAAAGGATCGAACCACACGATCGCTTTGCGGATATTCTCTCCCACATTATAAATCGCTGAATCCGACAGGTGGAAAAGACCTGTGTATTTCAATACATTCTTTACCAGAGTAGAGAATGATGTCGCGATTGAAGAAAGCATATTTAAGAAAAGCAGGATCACAAAGCAGAAAACGGCAGACATGATCTGATTCTCTGTCATCGCCGATGTCAGCATACCGATTGAGATAAAAAGTGCGGCCAGTACAAGATATCCGATGATCGCACCCCAGGTTGCGCTGCTGATATATCCGGAAAGAATGACCGTAATGATCATATGGCTGAATACACAGATCAGCATCAGGCACTGAAGTGAAAACGCAGCGAGAAACTTGCCGAATACGGCCTCTTTCATGGAAAAAGGCATGGTATAAAGAAGCACATCCGTACCGTTTCTCTTCTCTTCCGCGAACAATCTCATAGTGATGATCGGGATCAGGATGATGAAATAGGTACGAAGGAAGTCGATCTCCAGCTGAATATTAACATAGGCAAAGGTCGCCGTGATCATTCCCGTGAAATAGTAACCGCTGATGATACCCATGAGACAGATCGCGACCCAGCCGACAGGGTTTCGGAAATAGGATAGAAATTCTCGTTTAAAGACTGCAAACATATCTTCTTCTCCTCATTTCTTTGATGAAGTAATATTCTTGAAGACGTCTTCCAGCGATGGTGCCATCGAACGGAATTCGAGGATAGGGACATTGATCCTCGCCAAAGCGAAAAAGATCGACTTTCTGACATCCAGAGAGCCATCCGCCGTAATATCCAGCTGCAAAAGGCCGTTTTTCTCCGACAGGGAAGCCACGGATTTAACTCCGGGAATAGCACGGAGCGGCATCTGTACAGAATTAAACGAACCCTCAACTGTAAGTAAATAGTGGGAATTTCCTTCCACATTGGCAGAAAGCTCAATTGTCGGAGCATCCGCCACCAGTTTTCCGTTATTAATGATGATTACACGGTCACAGATCGCCTGTACCTCTGAGAGGATATGCGAGCTGAAGATGATCGTATGGTTCTTGGAAAGCTGAGCTATCAATTTACGGATCTCGATGACCTGATTCGGGTCAAGACCGACGGTAGGCTCATCGAGGATAATTACTTCCGGATTGCCGATAAGTGTCTGGGCAATACCGACACGCTGGCGGTAACCCTTAGAAAGGTTATGGATCAGTCTTCCGGAAACATTACCGATATGGACCATCTTCATAACTTCAGAGATCTGCTTTTTCTTTACATCTCTCGGGACTTTCTTCAGATCACTGATATAATCGAGGTATTCGTACACCGTCATATCCAGGAAAAGCGGCGGCTGCTCCGGAAGATAACCGATGTTCTTCTTGGCCAGTTCAGGCTGCTCGAGAATGTCGTAGCCGTTGATTGTCACTTTTCCGCTCGTTGCAGAAAGATATCCGGTGATGATATTCATTGTGGTGGATTTACCGGCACCGTTCGGTCCCAGGAATCCGAGGATCTCCCCCTGCTCCACAGTAAAAGACACTCCTCCGAGTGCTTTTTTATCGCCATAAAACTTAACCAGGTTCGATATCTCTATCATTTCGCTGCCCTCCGCGTGTTATGCGAATACATTGTACCTTATAAAATCATATTGATAAACCCGCAAATCATTTGTCATTCAGCCGAAGATACGATCCTCGTCGTAAACACGTGTCGTCCGCTGATAACTTCGATTCCGTCAACAAGGATCACGTTATCTTCTTTACAGCAGAACAGCTGAACTTCCTCACCGGGATGAACCTCTGAAGAGTAGTTGATCGTCAGCTCACGGATACTATTCTCCCGCGGGATCCGGGAATAACATGCATCCTCACTCCAAGCGACATAATGAGTATTATTCACATGCATATTGCGATCGATCAGACTGTAGTCCGCAAACCGTTTGAATTTCGGGGATTCCGCTCTCTTCTCATCCGGGATCGGAGAAAGTCTCTCTGCCTTCCGCTCAGAAGGCTTTTCTGTCTCAAACACGGACATTCCGGGTATCGATGACGGGCGTACCGGTCTGTGGTCTCCCTGATGGGCAATCACCCACACAGATGTCGCACGTCCAATCAGTTTCTTATCCGCATCAAAGATGTCGAAGTCACGGTTGAACAGTAGCCGCTCAAATCCCTGCGACCAGGTACGGATATAAATCTCGTCTTTCCACTTCGGGATGACATCCATCTCCACCTTCATACGAAGAAGAAGCCAGCAGGCCGAAAGTTCATCCATAACTTCCGCACCGAAACCGTGGCGTTCCGCATTAAGGCATGCCGCCTCCTGCAGCATGGCAAATAATGAGTGGTAATGTAATCTGTCGTGAATATCCGTTTCAGGTCCGATAATCGTAAATCTGTAAAGATCCTCTTCTGGTATATACTGCATATTGTTCTATTATTCTCCCTTAGGCTTGGATGTAGGACGGTACATCGTATTTCTCGGATTATAGCGGAAGAACGCCTGAAGCATCCTCTCATCCGGCTCAATAAAAAGGAGGATCTTCTGTGAACCCATCGTTGTCGCGATATACCATTCATCTTCTTTATGGACACCTGAACAGCAGTATCCGTGCAGAGCTCCCTTATCGAACTCAGTTACCGGGTGCCTCTCATCCTTCAGTTTTGCCACCATCTCAAATTCGCGGATCGAACCGGAAAACAGCGGAGAACGGCGCTTCCTGCCGGAGATAACATCGATCGAGAACTCATCATTTACCACACTGTATTCGTATTCCTTCACGACCCCGCTGACCAGAAGATAGCAGACATAGCCGATACCGAAAGAAAGAGATACGGTAAGGAGGAAGAGATAGAAAACACCGAAAAGAAGCGGAAAGAAATTGACCAGAAGAATCAGTAAAACCGCGCATACAACGAAGATGACCCGGCAAAGCTTATCCTTCGTCTTCAGCTGTTTGGCAACGATCTTCTCAACTATCAAGTCGTTATTGAAACGCATGAATAATCTCCCTAAACAAAAATAGAGGTTATGGATCACTCCATAACCTCTATATTTTATCAGAAACAAACCGATTAATACATACCGGCATTCGGATTCGGCATCGGCGGTTCCGGCTGCGGGATATCGCAGACAACAGCCTCAGTCGTCAGAAGTGTAGACGATACGGAAGCCGCATTCTGCAGTGCAGAACGTGTAACCTTAGCCGGATCTACGATACCTGCTTCAAACATGTTGACATACTTGTCATTCAGAGCGTCATAACCGTTACCGGGTTCGGACTTCTTGATGTTCTCGCAGATAACGGAACCATCGAGGCCTGCGTTAGCAGCTATCTGACGGATCGGAGCTTCAAGTGCTTTTGCAATAATACGGATACCTGTAGCAACATCTCCGTCGTACTTATCAACAAGAGCGGAAACTGCCGGCAATACATTGATGTAAGCCGTTCCACCACCAGGTACGATACCCTCTTCAACAGCAGCACGTGTGGCAGCAAGAGCATCCTCGATACGGAGCTTCTTCTCCTTCATCTCGGTCTCAGTAGCAGCACCTACCTTGATAACTGCAACACCGCCGGAAAGCTTCGCCAGACGCTCCTGGAGCTTCTCTCTGTCGAAATCGGAAGATGTCTCTTCGATCTGTGTGCGGATCTGGGAAACACGGGACTTAATGGCTTCCGGATCACCCATACCGTCAACGATGATCGTGTTCTCTTTCTGGACCTTGA